>DATDGW010000275.1:0-14810 GCA_036521895.1 Candidatus Sulfotelmatobacter sp.
CCGGAAGCGTTGCCGCGTAATAAGGAACACCGCTACCACACGGGATAGCGCCGCGACGCGATGGCTTCGTGCAGGAATCGATGTGCGCACAGTCCAGGCCTGGCTCGGACATGAATCGCTGGCGACCACGCCAGAAATACCTGGAGCCCTCCAAGGAGACGCAGAAGCAACTGGACAAAATGAAGCTGCCCTTCTAGCGGTAATGTCGACTTAAGCGCTCAGACCGGATCTGCATGCGGTCCAAAAAAGCCGGAGACAGGACGCCAGGAAATTTCAGACTGTCGATGAAATAATCATACCCCTCTCGATCCAGCTGCGCGGGCTTATCCGTAATCCGTCCGTAAGCAATAAGGCGAAGTCGGCTGGAGGGCGGATTGCCGAGGTGTAGACCTGTGGAAGGATTGTGGAAAGGATTCACCGGCTGGGTGCTACATTGCATTCACCATGGCTCTGCGAAAAAGATCTCCGGCGGCAGGCGAGTTTCTCTTCGAGATTGATGCCGAACCCTTAGCAGAATGCGTGACCGCGTTAGGTGGGATTCCGCTGTTGGTGCGGGCGGCGCGTTCGCTGGACGTGCCCGGGAGTGTGGAACGCCACCTGCGCTTGAAGAAACGAGAGCGCGGGTTTGACGAGGCCACGTACGTAGAAAGCTTTCTGGTGCTGAACGCGGTGGGCGGGGATTGCCTAGAGGATTTCGATCAGCTGCGAGAAGACGCCGGGCTGGCGGAAATGCTGGGCCATGGGATACCCAGTGCGGAAGCGGCGCGGAAATTCCTCTATCAGTTTCATGAGGAAGAAAAGATCGAGCAAGCGCAGCAGGGGCTAGCCGCCGAGCGTGTGAGTTATATCCCAGAAGAGAGCGCCGCGCTACAAGATTTGGCGCAAGTGAACCAGGATGTGGTGCGAGAGCTGGGACGACGCTGCCCGGAGCAGAAGATCGCCACCCTGGATGTGGACGCCACGGTCATCGAAAGTTGGAAGCGAGAAGCCAAGCTCACCTATGAGGGCTGCACGGGATATCAGCCGGTGCTGGCCTTATGGGCAGAGCTGAATGTAGTGGTAGCCGATGAGTTTCGCGACGGCAATGTGCCCGCACACCAGCAGCTGTTGCCGATTACACAGCGGGCGTTTCAGGGGTTGCCAGAAACGGTTGTGGAGCGATACTTTCGCGGCGACTCTGCCTGCTGCGAACAGAGCTTGATCGAGTGGTTACGCGACGAGCAGCGTGCCGAAGGACGGCAAGGTCACATCGGGTTTGCAGTGAGCGCACGCATGAATCCAGCGCTGCGGGCGGAGATCATAGCTACGCCGGAGTCGCGCTGGCAACCCTACAGCGAGGACAGCACAGTAGTGAAGGAATGCTGCGAAGTGGATTATGTCCCCGAGGAACCCGGGAATCCGTATCGCGAACCGTTGCGCTATGTAGCCATTCGCATTCGCACGAAGCAGCAGGCGCTGTTTGCCGACGGCAGCACAGTCAAGCACTTCGCGGTGGTCAGCAATATTTGGGATTGGACGGTGAAGCGGCTGCTGGAGTGGCATCGAGAAAAAGCGGGCTCGATCGAAGCGGTGCATGACGTAATCAAAAACGAACTGGCGGGCGGGGTGATGCCCTGCGGGCGCTTCGGCGCCAATGCCGCCTGGCTGCGGCTGGCGGTGTTGACTCACAACGTGCTGACCGCGTTGAAGCGGCTGGCGCTGCCGCCAGAGTTGCTCATGGCCCGACCCAAGCGATTGCGTTTTCTGATCTTCAACACTCCGGGCAAATTAGTGCATCACGCGCGCCGTACACTGCTGCGATTGCGGTGGAGTTGGCAGCGATTTTCCAACTGGCAAGGTGCACTCCGTTTGCTGCCTTTGCCTGCTTGCTGACCTTTTACGCGAACGAAAACTTAGGCAGTGTGCCTTGCTTATCTGAGAGTATTTTCTCCCACTCTGCCTTAACGACCAGGCGCCGCCCGGGACTACGCGCAATGCCTTGCAATTAGGCAGCCTGGGTCTCTGGTACCCGGTTTTTTGACATCTCCGTCCATATCCTCGCCACCTTCCAGGCCTTACGGACGGATTACGGGGAACTTGCCGCCGAGGACGCGATCGTGAAATATGGAGAGATGCGAAAAGTCCTGCAGTCGGCTTTGATGCTGTCTCTGCTGGCCGTTCCGTTCCCTCGGGCGGCGGCGCAGCAAGATTCGGAAGCGGCTCAGGTCCGGGCCCTCGATTTCAAACTGACAGAAGCGTACAAGGAGCGGAAATTCGAGCTTTTGGCATCGCTGCTGGACGAAGATTTCGTGATTACGTTTGAGGACGGCAACATCTTTGGCAAAACGGGGTACATCAGCTTCAGCGCTGCATCGACGAATCGTGTGGACGTGGCGGACATGACCGACGTCAAAGTGCGGATGCACGGGAACACCGCGATCTTGACTGGGGTTTATCACGAAAAGGCAAGGATAAGGATGGGCCCTACGATTTCCACGACCTCTTTACCGATGTGTGGATGAAGGCGGGCGGGAGGTGGCGACTGATTGCATCGCACTACGCGATTCCGATGAAACCGTAACCCTGCTTTTCTATTGCGCGGGTGCCTGTTGCGCACAGAGAGTTTGATTGAGCTGACTTGCCAACTGGTCGGCCTGCTGGTTGGAGATTTCGACGCGGCCTTCCAACGGGAGGCTCAAGCCACCCACACCCAGATCCCGGAATTTTGCGCTCTGGAGTGCGACGGAGTTCTGCAACGCTGGTGGAAGGGCCACTTTGAAATCTGTTCCGGCACGAGCCGCTGACCTCAGCGACTGCGCGGCCTTATCTTGCAGATCCTCACCCAACGCCCCGAAATGCAATTCGTCGCTCAACATGCCTGCGGCATCGATACGTCCGAAAGCGGCCTTCACCACCATGGCGTTCTGCTTTTCTTTCATTATTTCGGCAGTCAGCTTGATCTCGACGGTTCCGTCGCTTTCCGCCAGTTCGTTGGAGGTCTGCTGACCTGACGTACGGAGACACATCCAGCGCTCAAAGTGCAGCCGGACGACCAGCAAACTTGCGGGAGCCGCGGGCGTGAGCCTGGCCTGCCGAATGGAGACGCGCTGTCCGCAGGTCTCGGAGGAGTCGAGTTGAGCGCGCAAGACGTCGGTGATGTTCTGTTGCAGCTCGGTCAGATCCGCAATTAGTTCGAGTTTGAAGGTACGCTGGCTGCCCTGTGCTGCGGTCTCTGCAAGGACGCCGGAAGTCGTGACCGGGATCGTCATGCTCTCCATGCGGACCGGCGTTTTTGTGGCCGGTAAATTGAACGCGAGATCGCGCCCGCTGGCCAACGTAATGCTCATTTCCCTGCCGAGTGCGAGTTGTAGGTCGTAGAAATCTACGAGTGCCTTGTCGAGAGTCTCGGCGCGGGAGGCGAGTTCGGGAGATGCGGCCTTGAGATCGAAAGCTTGATCCAGTCTTTTCTGTTCCTGATCGAGGTCCGAGTCCGACTTGGTAAGGCGCTTAAGAATGTCTTTCAGGCCGGCCTTCTGCGCCGGAGAGAAGCCCTCCTGGAACTTTCTGGTTGCGGCACGGGCCGTTTCCAGAGCGTGGCCCAAAGAGGCGCCGGTGGATTCGGGCGCACTAGTTTCTTTCTGCAACTGTTGCGCGAGAGATTGCAGGCCGACTTGCGCGGCCTCGGTACTCTTGATCAGAACCTGAAACTCCGTTATCTGTTGGCGGGTCGCCTGCAGAGCCAAGGCTTGGTGAAAATCCTTTAGGCTGTCTTCTTCCTTAACTCCTGTGGGACGGTTGGAGCCGGAAACACTTCCGTTCATTCCACCGCCAACACTGCTGCCACCGTGACGCTGCGCAGCCGCAGCAGCAGGACTCAACAGCAGCGCAGAACCCAGGATCAAACCGCGGATAGTAGAAAAGGAACCGCCCCGTCGAAACATGCCGCAAATCTCCAAAGAAATCGAGTGCAGGGACTAAGGCAACCCTGCCAGTTGCGAGAGGAACACCAAGACGGCGCGTCAATCGGGCCAATACCGGCGACCTGACCAAACTGGCGAGGTGTTTTAGGTTCGCTCAACCGCGGAGAAAAAACCAGCATTTTTACAGTTCTTTGCAAAGACAAGGTTCCGGGCAAGCACCTTGTCTCCCAGAGGGAATAAGAGCGAGGCTCACTTCTCGGATCTTCAGTCTCTCATTGTCACCGATTCAAAGTATGAATCGTTCCGCTGGGAAACACGGTGTGCAGAACTGGTTCGGTACGGCCGCAGCCTTGTTTTTCAATGGTTTCATCACTGCTCCATTTTGTAGATCGGACGCATTCATCCTCTCCGTGACGATCCGTCCCTGCGGTTTGCTATCAGTACGCCTCTGCACCGGGGGGTGTCCTTGCGAAGCGGCACAAACGCAGTCGAGGGCCACAAGGTCAGCAAGAACGGAAACGCTGGCTACCGATCACGACCTTCTTCGCATTGGGCTACGAACACTCCATCGTAAACATGTATGTGATCCCCACCGGGATGTTGCTAGGGGCACACGTTCCGTTCGGCAAGTGGTGGGTGTGGAACCGGATTCCCGTCACGCTTGGAATTATTGTGTCGGCATCGTCGTTTACCGGACCCCGGTCCTTCGTCAGCTATTATTATAGGTAAGCCGTCCCAGCCAGTCGCGCAGGCCACGCTGATCGATCCTCCGGCTGAGGTTGCGGCTGCCTCGTAGTGCTACGATTTCTCCATGGCAGTGAATCGGGAGCAGAGTCGAACCGCTGGCGGTTTTGGCGGGTGCACGGTGCTGTCATTCGAAAGCCGACGCTCGGCCGAAATCGCGACCTTGATTGAGAACTGCGGCGGGCGCGCCATGGTGGCTCCCGCCACTAGAGAAGTTGCCGCCGCCAGCAGCGAGGACGTTTCGCGTTTTGCCAAAGCGCTAGTGGAAGGCAAGATCGATCTCGTCATTTTTCTGACCGGCGTGGGAACACGAGCGCTGGCTCGCGCCGTCGAACCGTTCTGCGCAGGGGAAGAATTCGTCTCCGTTCTGAGCAGGGTCCCAGTACTGGCGCGCGGGCCCAAGCCGGTTGCGGCATTGAAGGAACTGGGTGTGCCTATCGCATGGAACGTGCCGGAGCCGAATACGTGGCGTGAAATCCTGCAGGTGCTCGATTCAAACAACGTGGCGGTAAAAGGCCGGCGCGTTGCGGTGCAGGAGTATGGCATCCCCAGCAAGGATTTGGTGCAGGGTCTGCAAGAGCGCGGTGCGGAGGTACTGGCCGTACACGTTTACGACTGGGCTCTGCCGGAGGACACTGCGCCGCTGAGGAATGCGATCCAAGCCTTGATTGCTGGGGATGTGGATGTGACTTTGTTCACGGCGGCGATTCAGGTGCATCACCTGCTGCAGGTCGCGGAAGAGATGAGTTGCAAAGATTCTCTGGTGGCTGCGCTCGGCAAGATCAAGGTTGCTTCGATCGGTCCGGTGACCTCTGAGGCATTGGGGGAATACGGGATCCCGGTCAGCATGGAGCCGACTCATCCGAAGATGGGATTTCTGGTGAGAGAAGCAGCGGACTCGTAAAGCCCCGGAATTCTCCTACTCCAACGACAACACAACCCAAAAGACGCCTGTGGGATAAGTGTCGGTGCGGCGGTAGCAGGTCCCGATGGAGAAGCTGCGGAGCGTAGGACTGGTGATCGCGGAGGCCGTTCCGTAGGGCAGCGTTTCGGGATGCAGGCTGGTGTAGGTGAGCACGGTGGCGCGTTCCGCGAGTTTGTGAACGGGAGAGGTTCCGAGTGTGTCAGCTTGCGCCATGGAGCAGGCGGCCTCATCGGCGGTGGGAAGATCGCGCCGCGCGAGTTCGGTCAGGCTGCTCTGGTGGCGACTCTGATTCACGGCGGCTGCGATGCGCTCTTTCACCTGGGCAGAAGAATAGTTGGGGAGGGCATGTCCGAAATCCTGCACGATGTATAGGCGATCTCCGCTTCGAACCACGCCCAACCCGACCACGTTATAGGTCGGGTTGAGCAGGTTGGCGCGATGGGGAGGGGAAAGCATGAGATGTTCGTGTCCGTGTTCGGCGTCGTAATCGAGCGCAACGTTTTCTCCCTCTTGATCAAGTTGGAGGGCCGTGGTAGCGGCAAGACGTATGGGGAGCGAGGGCTCGCCGTTAAATTGATGAGACAACCGGCGGGCTTGCAGCATCGCTAGCGCATGAGTGCGCGCGGCTTGAGAGAGTCCATTGTCGAGCGTGAGCGGGCGTGCACCTGCCTGCTTTCGGGACTGGTTGGCGAGCGCCAGCAACTGCTCTTCGGCCTGAATCTCATAATCGTGAAACGGAATGTCGGCTGCCTTCGCGGCCGCTGGCTTCAGCGTTGCCTTCTGCGCCGACTGGGCTGAGGGTGAGGGGCCTCCAGCGGGAGAAGCCATCAAGCGGGTGGCGGGCTGAACTGTCGCAGAGCCTGTCAGCAGCAGGAACGCCAACACTAGCCGATGGGATCTATGCATCAATTTGGCCTATCCATCGAGATCCGGGGAGGGATCGGTTCGGCTCAAGCCAGTTCTGGCTCAAGTTCGTTACCGGCGCAAACTTTGTTGCTGGTGCTAGGCTAGGGGTTGGGTGCGAGGTCGGGAAGTTACCTGTGACTATTGAACTAGGGATCAGTGGGGGCATTGGCCTATTGTTTGGCTGCCTGCTTGCATGGCTGGCGCTGCGTTCGCGCACCGCGGCTCTGCAGGCTGGTTTGTCGTTGACGGAAAAGGAATTAGCGGCCGTAAAGGCTGATCTGACGCGGGTTTTGGCGGATGAGCGGCAGCTTGTGGAGAGCCGGGCAAGATTAGAATCCGCTCTGGAATCGGAACGAAAGACCAGCAACCAGAAGCTCGAATTGTTGACGAAGAGTGGGGAGCGCGCCTCCGCGGATTTGCAGAATGCGTTCAAGGCGCTAGCTGCCGATGCGTTGAAGAACAACAATTCTTCGTTTCTGCAGATCGCGCAGGAGACACTGAAGCGGTTTCAGAGTGAGGCGCAGGGCGATCTTGACGCGCGTCAGAAAGCTGTCGCGGATCTGGTGACGCCGGTGCGTGAATCGCTGAGCAAGGTGGATGCGCAGATTCAGCAGATGGAAATTGCGCGTGGCGAGGCGTATGGCGACCTGAGAGCGCAGGTGCAGTCGCTGATTTCCACGCAACGCGAATTGCAATCCGAGACTGGGAATTTGGTGCGGGCCTTACGCACGCCGAACGTGCGCGGGCGATGGGGAGAAATCCAGTTGCGGCGCGTGGTGGAGATTGCGGGCATGCTTCCCTACTGCGACTTTGCGGAGCAAGAGACCGTGATCGGCGAAAGCGGGCGGCTTCGACCGGATCTGGTGGTGAAGTTGCCGGGCGGCAAGAACGTTGTGGTGGATGCGAAGACTCCGCTGCAGGCGTTTCTCGAGGCTTTCGAGACCACCGACGAAGAAGCGCGGCGGGCGTGCCTGGCGAATCATGCGCGGCAGGTGCGGGACCACATGAAGACGCTGGGCGGCAAAAATTACTGGGAGCAGTTCGAGGCTACTCCCGAGTTTGTCGTGATGTTTCTGCCGGGGGAAACGTTTTTCAGCGCGGCCCTGGAGCAGGACCCGACCCTGATTGAGCAGGGTGTGCTACAGCGGGTGATTCCGGCTTCGCCCACGACGCTGATCGCGCTGCTGAAGGCCGTGGCTTACGGATGGAACCAGGAGAAGCTGGCACGCAACGCGCACGAGATCAGCAATCTGGGGAAGGAACTGCATGACCGGTTGCGGACGCTTGCGGGGCACATCACCGGAGTCGGGACCAATCTCGATCGGGCGGTGGAAGCCTACAACCGGGCTGTGGGGTCGCTGGAGAATCGCGTGCTCGTTTCAGCACGGAAGTTCTCGGAGTTGGGAGCTTCGGTGGCGGAAGACATTCCGGAACTGGAGCCGATTGAGACTACCGCGCGGGCGTTGTCGTTTGAGTGGGAGGATGAGGACACGCTTCCGGAGCTGGCGAAGAAGGGTGAGCGGAAGGCGGAATAGGGGTTCATTGTTGATCCGCACGAGATCCCTCGCTTCGCCCGAAAATCGGCTCCGTTGGGGATGACGCCACAATTTTATTCGAGTCACAGACCGGTATGACGCCGGAGAACTGGATGGCGCCATCGGCAATACCGCAGTGACCAACACAGAAGCGAACGCCTCAGCGGAGGAAGCTCATGCAGGATTCTCTACGACGCATCGCAACCCGAATCTTCTCGTTCGCATTTGCGGCTTGGTGCTTGGCTGTAGCCTGCCAGGCGCAGGCGATCGCGCCGGTCATTACCGTCGATCACGGGCCGAATGCGCCGCAGCAGATGTCGAAGCCTTACGTGATTCTGGTCTCGCTCGACGGGTTCCGTTACGACTATGCGAAGCGTTATCACGCGGACCATCTGCTCGCACTCGCTGCCGAAGGCGCGAGCGCGCCAGAGGGGATGCTGCCCTCGTATCCATCGATCACATTTCCCAATCATTACTCGATCGTGACCGGACTGTACCCGGGGCATCACGGCATTGTGGCGAACGATTTTTATGATCCAGCGCTAAAAGCGACATACAGCAATTCCATGACAGGCGGCGTCCTCGCGGATGGCACCTGGTACGGCGGCACTCCCCTGTGGGTGCTGGCCGAGCAGCAGGGGATGCGGTCTGCTTCTTTTTTCTGGGTCGGTTCGGAGGCAGACGTTCAGGGAGTGCGTCCTACTTATTACTTGAAGTTCGATGGGAGATTCCCCAATGGAAAGCGGGTGGAGCAAGTTCTGGCCTGGCTCCATCTGCCGCCAGAGCAGCGGCCTCACTTTATTACTCTCTATTTCTCCGACACCGACGGCGCCGGACACCGCTACGGACCCGACAGCCCGCAGGTCGCCGACGCGGTTCACGAACTGGATGGTGAGATCGGAAAACTGATGGATGGCATCAAGGAGTCGAAGTTGCCCGTCGACTTGATTGTGCTGGCTGACCACGGAATGGTCAAGATAGAAGGCCCCCCGATCCACCTCGATCAGTACGGATTTAACCCCGCGTGGTTCGCCCATGTAGAAGGTATATTCCTCTACCCAAAATCCGCCGAGGATGCGCAGAAAGCGTATGAGGCGATGCGCGGAAAGAGCGATAAGTATTCCGTTTATCGCAGGGCGCAGGTTCCGGCCCACCTGCACTTTGATCGCGGCGCTCGCGAGGGCGATCCGGTGATCGTGGCGAACGGGCCTTATTACATCACTGCGGCCCCGAATGCCGAGGGTCCCGTACGGGTACCCGTGGGCTCTCACGGATTCGACGCCAGTCGGATGCCCGAAATGAAGGCGCTGTTCGTGGCTGCCGGGCCCGACATTCGACGCGGAGTGAGGCTGGAGCCATTTGAGAACGTGGACGTGTATCCTCTGGTCGCGAAGATTCTGGGCTTAGACATAACAAAGCAGAAGACCGGACCGATTGATGGCAAACTGGAACCGATGACCGGAATCCTGCAAACCAAGTAGCGGCGAATTCGTCAGTGACGCGGCAGAATATTGGATTCGAAAACCCTCCCGGCATCCGCGTTGATCTCATCCGCCCGCGCATAATCGTTGTGAATCATGATTCGGCAATTCCACATCGTGAACGGGAAATCCTGATTTCACCAGAAGGTCGCGCGTCTGGCGCGCGTGCTCGACGGAAAAGAACTGGTCGTGGTCGCCAATGTAGATCGCGATCGGGGTCTTGCGCTAGGCGCGCTGGACGATGTCCACGTAATCCTCTGCGATGCGATTGGCATGCACCGCCACCGCCACAAAATACTGCGACTCGAACATAGCGCTGTCGAAGGCCAGATAACCTCCCGTGGAATTCTCACCCCTAGCAGCGAATAACAAAGCAAGGATCAACAGCATGATTCTTTTGTGATTCAACGTTGCACTCCCATCATCCTTTCCTCCAACATTCCGTAGCACCTCTGGATCATCATATTTGCCACTGGTACCCGAATCTACCAAACGAACCGAAGCGCCTAACCTCAAGAAACTCAAGGAAGAATGAATACCAAATTCCACAGAAACCTCCAAAAAGACATATTTACCGTTCGAAAATGCATCTATAATTTCGGAAGTGGTTTTATCTATGGGACTTAGCCGTCCTGAAATGGGGCTCGAGGTGGCAGCGAAGTTGCTCATTGAGGATCGGTGGGAAGGGAGTTTCCCGCCTTCACGGCCCCCTGCGGGTTCGGGGCCAGCGCCGAAACCCATGAACCGGGAAAGCCAAGCTCGCTTTGTTGCCGTGCTGTTGTTCCTGCTGACCGTGGCGGCGGTGGTCTTTGCTGGCCTGAATTTCCAGAAAGAGCGCGAATCGACCGCTCCGGACGACGGAGTTCTGTGGGTGGAACGAGGCGGTCACCTGGTCGCCGACAGCCTGGAGCTAAGCGGATCGGGTGCGAAGAGCGGCATCAAGGTCGGCGACGAACTGGTTTCGGTCAACGGGCAGGAAATCAAGAACACACCCGGCCTGGAACGACAGCTCTACAGGACTGGTGTCTGGTCGAAGGCCACTTACACACTCGCCCGCCAGGGGGTGACGCTGGATTCCAACGTAATCCTGGTTCCGGCGGACCGTTCCCTGAATAACCCGCTGCGCCTGATCGCCCTGATCTACCTGTCGATCGGGGTGTATGTGCTGTTGCGGCGCTGGACGGCTCCCGGCTCTACACACTTCTACATATTCTGCCTGGTTTCGTTCATTGCGTACTCTTTCAAATACACCGGGAAGCTGAACGACTTTGACAGGATCATCCTCTGGGGCAATATCGTCGCCTGGGTACTCCAGCCGGCGTTGTTCCTGCACTTTGTCCTGACGTTTCCCGAGAAGCGCCAGTTCGTGCGGCGACACTGGTGGTGGCTGGGTCTCGCCTACGTGCCCGGAACACTTCTGCTCGGCCTGAGGCTAGCAGCGATGCGCTGGCTGGAAGCGAGCGGACGCCTGAGCCGGAACATGGACCGGCTGGATATTTCGTACGGGGCCGTGTTCTTCCTGATCGCCGCCAGCGTGCTCTGGTACAGCTACAGGAATGCCGGGACGACCATTTTGCGCCAGCAATTGAAGTGGGTGACTCGCGGCACGATCCTGGCGATCTCGCCCTACACACTGCTGTACGTTCTGCCCTTGTACGTTCTGCCCTACGTATTTCCGCACGCAATGGGATGGCTACCGCAGGCGGCGATGAAGGTCTCTGTACTCTCGCTGGGGCTGTTGCCGCTGACCTTCGGCTACGCGATCTTCCGCTATCGCTTGATGGACGTGGACCTGATCTCGAAGCGAGTTGTGGTCTATACGCTGGCGGTCACGGCCGTGGTTGGAATGTACTTCGGGCTGGTCGCAGGAGTCGCCACGCTGGTTCACAACCGGCAACCGAATACCGGACCGCTGGGGCTGATCCTGGCCGTGGTGGTAACCGCACTGCTGTTTGATCCGGTGCGGAAGTGGATTCAGGATCGCATCGACCAGTTCTTCTACCGCACGGTGTACGACTACCGCAGGACACTGATTGAGTTCGGCCGCGAACTGGGGTCAGAGACGGATTTGAACGCACTGCTGTCTTCGGTACTGGACCGCTTGTCGCGCACTCTGGCGGTGGACCGGATTGCGATTTTCCTCCGGGCGGGAGAGGAAGCCGATCAGTTCGTTCTCTCCAAATCAATTGGCATGAATCCCACGGGCAAGCTCGACCTGACATTCCTGGGCGTGCCCCGGCCGGAACCCGCCGGGCACATGTTCTTCGAGAACACGCACCAGGTGCCGCGCGAAACCGCAGGATCGCAGGATGCGATCGCCCGCCTCGATCTGAACTACTACATCCCGTGCCGCGCCCAGCAGAAAACCGTGGCAGTGCTGGGATTGGGAAAGACCGCCAAGGGCGACTACCTCTCGAGCGAAGACATCGAGTTGCTGGAGACGCTCGGAGGATATCTCGGGATCGCGATTCAGAACGGGCGCCTCTACGCGTCACTACAGCAGAAGGTGGCCGAGTATGAGCGGCTGAAGGATTTCAACGAAAACATTGTCGAGTCGATCAACGTGGGCGTTATGGCGCTCGACATGGAAGACCGCATCGAGAGCTGGAACGCGCAGATGGAAGTGATGTACGCGCTGCCGCGCTGGCAGGCGTTGACGCAACCGGTGCGTAGCATCTTCCCACCGGAGTTTGTTGAAGAATTTTACCGGGTGCGGCAAAACGCAGGCATCAACAACCTGTACAAGTTCCGGTTGCAGACTCCGGCGGGCGAGACACGCATGGTCAACGTCGCCATTGCGCCGCTCGTGACGAGAAAATTCCAGGTGATAGGGCGGCTTGTAATTATGGACGACATCACCGAACGCGTGGAGCTTGAGGGCCAGCTGTCGCAAGCGGACAAGCTTTCTTCGATCGGGTTGTTGGCCGCCGGCGTGGCGCACGAAGTGAACACGCCGCTGGCTGTGATCTCGTCGTACACGCAGATGCTGGCCAAGCAACTGCAGGGCGATCCGCAGAAGTCCGGACTACTGGAGAAGATCACGCGGCAGACGTTCCGCGCTTCGGAAATCGTCAATAATCTACTGAACTTCTCGCGCACCAGCGGGACTGAGTTTGCGGACGTCGACATCAATAAAATTATTACCGACACGCTCGCGCTGCTCGAGCACCAGTTCAAGACCGCGAAGATTCAGGTGAACTCCGAGCTGACGGCGAGGATTTCCGCCATTCAGGGAAATCCCGGAAGGCTGCAGCAGGTCTTCCTCAACCTGTTCCTTAACGCCAAAGATGCGATGCCGGGCGGCGGCAAACTCAATGTGGCCACCACCAATGGCGACATGGTCAGCGTGCGAGTCTCGGATACTGGGTCGGGCATAGCACCGGAACATATCCAACGAATTTACGATCCGTTCTTCACCACCAAGACGGCGCCCAAAGAGGGTCAGAACCGTGGAACCGGACTGGGACTCTCCGTGACGTACGGCATTATTCAGGAGCATGCCGGAAAGATTCGCGTCGAGAGCAATCCAAGTTCCGGGACCACGTTTGCCTTGGATTTCCCCCTAAGCAGGAAGGCATTGCATGTCTGAAGCGGCAGTCATAACGCGCGGCACGATGAACGGCAGCCCGTCGCCGGCGGGCTCGGTGCTCATCATTGACGATGAGGCGGAGATCCGCGAGTCGTTGCAGACGCTGCTCGAAATGGAAGGATTTGAAGTTGATACTGCGGTCACGGGCGAAGACGGTCTCTCGCAGATGGCGGACCGGCCCTTTGATCTCGTGTTGCTCGATCTGACCCTGCCTGGCCGGAACGGGATGCAGATTCTTTCGGAGATCCACTCCCACGACTCGCGACTGCCCGTCATCATGATCACCGCCTACGGTACGGTGGAGAACGCCGTGCGAGCCATGCAGTCGGGCGCGGCGAATTTCGTGCAGAAGCCGTGGGACAATGAAAAGCTTCTGGCGGATGTGCGCGCCGCGGTGGGATGGCGCCGGGCGGAAGAAGAGAATGTACAGCTCAAGCGCGCGCTGAAGCAGCGCTACAACTTCGAAAACATCGTGGGCAAGAGCGAGCCCATGCTGAAGATATTTGATCTGGTCGCGCAGGTAGCCAACAGTCGTTCCACCGTGTTGTTGCAGGGCGAAAGCGGAACCGGCAAGGAAGTGATTGCCAAGGCTGTGCACCTGAACTCGCCACGACGCGATAAGCCGTTCGTTCCCGTGAATACAGGATCGATGCCGACCGATCTGCTGGAGTCTACGCTCTTCGGTCACGTGAAGGGAGCGTTTACCAGCGCCATTGCGTCGAAGAAGGGGCTTTTCGAAGTTGCAGACAAGGGCACGCTGTTCCTGGACGAAATCGCAACGATGGGACTGGAGACGCAGGCCAAGATTCTGCGCGTGCTGCAGGACCGGCGGTTCATGCATTTGGGCGGGATCCAAGAGATCCAGGTGGACGTGCGGATCATCGCCGCCACGAACATTGATTTGCGGCAGATGGTGCGCGAGGGGCGGTTCCGCGAAGATTTGTTCTATCGGTTGAACGTGATCACTGTCGAATTGCCGCCTCTGCGACAGCGCAAGGAAGATATCCCGCTTCTGGTTGAATTTTTCCTGAAGAAGTATGCCGAAGAAAATGGACGCTCCACGCCGCGGATTACTCCGGAGGCGCTGCGCCCGCTCATGGCCTACTCATGGCCGGGGAACGTGCGTGAACTCGAGAATGTGATCGAACGCGCCGTCGTACTTTCGTCAGGGCCGGAGATCAGCATGGATCTTCTGCCGGATTCGATGATGGGACGTGGGTCTGCGCTCACTCTTCACGATGCGCCGTCCGATGCGTCCCTGTTTGAAATCATCGGAGACGTGGAGCGCCGCATCATTGTCGACATGCTCGAACGCTGCAACTGGAATCAGACCGAGGCCGCCGAGCGCTTCCACGTGCCGCTGTCTACGCTAAATCAGAAGATTCGGCGGCATAATATTGAGATTAAGAAGACGGGGCGAGGATAGGAGAACAGTCCCAGCCCCAAGAGTCCTCCGCCACAGCTTTCAAAAGCCGCCCAGGTTGATCAATCGTCATCCACATCTGTCGGCGGTCTGGGGTCAGTCAGAAAATGTTCCGCGCTTAAGGGTGCCGGGATCGTCCGAAACTGAAGCGGAGTCTGGCTGAATTTGAAGCAATCGGAAAGATCATCTGCCGCTAGGTCGGCGTAGCCCAGGGATGGCAGCCCGTAGGTCACTTCAACGAACTTCAGAATGCTTCCGAAGTCATGCTGCGCGTGAGAGACATAGGCTGCCTTGGCGTAGGGAGAAAC
>DATDGW010000276.1:0-5218 GCA_036521895.1 Candidatus Sulfotelmatobacter sp.
AAACCAGCGAGTTGAGGGGATTGTGCATCTGCATGATCTGTGGACCACCGAGCTGATGTAGATGTTGATTGGAGAGTGCCGTCCCTGCGGGACTCGTTTGTGCTTCTTGATGCTTTCCCGGCACTGCCGTGCCGGGTTTTCACATACCGCCCCTGCCGGGCTGCGATTTTAACTCTTCCATTGCGGTGTTTGTGGCGGGCTTGCGTTGTCTTGGCGGGAGGACGAGGGCCGCCCACCCGACAGCCGGCGGGACGCCGGCGCGGCGTGTGATGCAGACTGCGAGCTACAATACCTTGCATGTATCACTATGATCCCAGGACCGCGCTGGAAGAGTTGAATGAGGACGCCACGTTGCCGAACCCGGTGCATGTGCGGGACATGATGCTGCGGAGGCATCTGTCGGCGGACAAGTCGCTGGAGTTGAACCGGCTGTTTCTGGAGTATCAGAAGTTTTTTGGCGAGGCGCAGAAGCTGGGGAAAGAGATTCTGCGGCAACTGGCGGGGTAAGTTCATTCGACGAGGTTCCACCGTTTGAAGGCTTATGCCACCGCCTTCCTGAGGCCCTCGGAAGCGAAGAAGGTGCGCGCAATCCTGCAAGTCTCTTCGAGAAAAGCGGGCACGTCGGAAGGCGCACTGGCCTCCCGCCACGGTAGACGATGAGGGTCGTTCCGGTTCCTTCGATGCATCAATTCGTTGGGAATTGTTCCAGATAAGTCAGTAAGCCTGGGTGAAGAGTCTTCGGGCGCTGGCGTCCTCCGGGCTCTTCAACAGGTAGCGCTTGGAAAACTCAGCGTTGGAATCGAAGTCGATGTCATGGTGAACGATGGCGTCGCCAATGCGGTCGAAGAGGTTTTCGGGGGGTAGCGCAAAGGGCGGCAATGGCTGGTCCTGCGAGAGGGCCGCTACGGTCTGGCTGACGGAGCTCTTTCCCATCGGGTAGGTGTAGTCAAAGAGCCTGATTTGGAGTCCGCCGCAAGATCCGGTCATGACGTTGTTGAATCTACCGCGGGTACGTTGAAGCAGCGAGATCTTGGGGTTCGGACGATCAGGATGGGCCGCTCCAGTCTTTTCCGATGAACCGGAAGCCGATGTGCTGCGCGACCTCGGTGAGTTCCCGGGTTCGTTTTTTCGCTTGCTAGAGGGTGGTTGGAATCATGATGTGCGGCCAGGGCAACTACGCCCCAAAGAAGAATTACGGGAAGAAGGTCGTGGCTATGCATGGCTGCACCGGATCTCCGAAGGGCGGGCATGGGAGCCGGGGACTGAGGCGAAGCAAGGGCTGGGCCTAGGGTGTGCTTGCGAGCTACTTCTCGGCATTGTCTTCATCAGACACCCTCGATCTTTCGCCCTGCTGGGGCTGGCTCACTTGTTACCTAACCTGTCCCACGGCTCGCGCCGTGGGCTGCATTCTTGCGCTGCTTCGCGGCTGAAACCCGGTGCTGAAATCAGATTGAGTCACTTGTCGCTGCTACAATAACCAATTCCCCTTTTACAGGAATCATTCACGATGCATCGATGGTCTGAAAGCTTTATTCCTACATTGCGCGAGGCGCCGGCGGATGCCGAGGTCGCGTCGCATAAGTTTCTGGTGCGGGCGGGGTATATTCGGCAGCTTGCGGCTGGAATTTATTCCTACCTCTTCTTGGGGAACCGGTCGTTTAACAAGATCATGCGCATTGTGCGCGAGGAGATGGACAAGATCGGGCAGGAGTTTTATTTGCCGGCGCTGCATCCGCGGGAGATTTGGGAGGCTAGCGGGCGGTGGGCGCTGATGGGCGAGAATCTGTTCCGGTTGAAGGATCGGAAGGGCGCAGATCTGGCGCTGGGGATGACGGAAGAAGAAGTTATGACTTCCATCGCCTTAAAGGATCTGCGGAGTTACAAGCAGCTGCCGCAGATCTGGTATCAGATTGCGCCGAAATTTCGCGATGAGCCGCGGCCGAGGTCGGGGTTGTTGCGGGTGCGGCAGTTCATGATGAAGGACGCGTATTCGTTCGACATCGACGCGGCGGGCTTGGATGTTTCTTACAAGAAACATTACGAGGCGTATTGCCGGATCTTCGACCGGTGCGGGTTGAAGTACATGGTGGTCGAGGCCGACTCGGGAGCGATGGGCGGGAAGGAGTCGCACGAGTTTATGGTGCGGACTCCGGCGGGGGAAGATCAGATTGTGAGCTGCGATGGATGCGATTACGCGGCGAACATGGAGAAGGCGACTTCGAAGCTGGAGGCGGTGACGGATCTGGCGAGCGAAGGCGATGGGACGCCGCTGCTGGTGCACACGCCGGGGCAGAAGACGATTGAGGATGTGGCGCGGTTTCTGGGCGTGTCACCGAAGAACAAGATCAAGACTCTGGCCTACATGGCCGAAGAGAAGGATGAGAAGACGGGCAAGGTGAAGTTGCGCGGCATCGTGGTGCTGATGCGCGGGGATCACCAGCTGAACGAGGCTAAGCTGAATGGTGCGGTCGGCGTGGCAACCCGTCCGATGGAACAGAGCGAGATCAAGGCGCTGTTTAAGTCTCCGGCGGGATATTTGGGGCCGGTGGGGATTGAGTGGGCGCGCGATCGGAAGAAGGATGCCGATAAGGCGGTGCTGCTTGTCGACAAGGCCCTCGAAGGGCGAGTGAACCTGATTGCGGGCGCGAATCAGGAGGACTATCACATGAAGAACTTGACGCCGGGGAAGGATTTTCATCCGACGGCGTATGTGGATCTGCGGGCGGTGACGGCGGGCGAGGGGTGTCCTGGATGCGGGAAGGCGCTGCGGATTGATACGGCGGTGGAGATTGGTCACATCTTCAAGCTGGGGTATCGCTATTCGGAGTCAATGGGCGCACGCGTGCTCGACAAGAATGGCAAGGAAGTGATGCCGATCATGGGCTGCTACGGGATTGGGATCGAGCGGATTCTGACGGCGGCGGTGGAGCAGAGCAACGATGAGAACGGATTCTGGCTGCCGGCGTCGATTGCGCCGTTTGAGATTGTAGTGGCGCCGGTGAATGTAAAGGATGAGGCGGTGCGGGCGGCGGCCGAGGACATTGCGAAGCTACTGGAGGCGGCGGGGTTCGACGTGATCCTGGATGACCGTAACGAACGGCCGGGAGTGAAGTTCAAGGATGCGGATTTAGTGGGTATCCCCTTTAGAATCACGGTCGGGAGCAAGGTTACCGAAGGTACTGTGGAAGTCGTTTTACGTTCGACTCGGGAAGTGCGCGATGTTAGGATCAGCGCGGTTGTGGAATCTTTTCGGGAGTTGCTCGGCCGGAGGGGGTGAGGTAGTGTCCCGGTCCTGCTGGGCGGATTGTGGGATATGGGAACAGCAAAAGCAATTGGCGGGTTTCTGGTCATTATCGCCTGCGTGTATGCCGGGTTTCAGATTGTTCCTCCGGAGCTGACGAATTATTCGTTTCAGGACGATTTGAAGAATGTGGCCATGATGGGCGGCTCCAATGCGCACACGACGGACCAGGAACTGATCGATGCCGTCGTCAAGAAAGCTCAGGAGCATCAGATTGCGCTGGCTCCGGAGAACGTGACGGTGCAGCGGATCGGATCGCCGGGAGCGCTGGCGGTGTATTTGGCGGCAGACTACAGCGTGCCTGTGAGCTTGCCGGGATATTCGTTCACATTGCATTTCACACCTACGAGCGGGAATAAGGGCTTCTAGACGGGGCTCGGTTTCCCGCTTCAGAATTTCCTCAGTAAGTCGGAAGTTACAAGTCAGAAGTCAAAATCCTAAAAAATCAAGAATCCCACCTCCTTGGGCTGCGCTCAGGGCAGGCTCTCTCGCTCAAGAACACGAGAAGGGCGGGCACCCTCGCGTTTCCCGATCGTTGCGTCGTCGGAGCTCGCGTCGCCGGACTCTGGTGTCATCGGACAATGACGATCGTAACCTTGTCAGGTGGTTACGTGGGACCTAACATCGGCGTGGGAAAGCAGTGGTTTCGCGCCATCGGCAAGGTTGGATTCCAGAAAATTCTTGGAGAAGTCATGAGCATGAAGGTTCGAGCGCTCCTAAGTTTTGTAGTGGTGTTGGTAGCGATGTGGTTGAGCAGCTGCGGCCACTACGTTTGTCATACAACGCTTGGAAATGCCACGTGCACGCCCTCGGGCAGCGGGAAGTCAAGCGGAGGCGGCGGCAATAACATCAGCCAGACCGCGTTTGTGTATTTCATGGACGACAGCGTTCCGCAGATGGCAGCGGAGGGCTTGAACTTCGCGAACTCGCAGACATTCGCGCCGATTTCCAGTTTCGTGTCACCGCTCTTTCCGAAGACTCTAGGCGTCGACGGCGGGATGGTGATCGTGGATAAGAAGTATCTCTATATGCCGTTTGACAGCGGCGACCTGTACGCTTTTTCGATTGACGCGACGACCAGCGACCTGACGCAGAACGGCAATACGTATCTGGCTCCTTCGGGAACCTTTACGACGATCGTAGCCGACCCCAACGGGGCGGTTTTGTTTGTGGGAGGATCGGCAGGAATCACGGTGTACACGATCAATTCGACAACCGGGGCGCTGACTGCGGCGGGAACGACTCCGACTGGGGGTATCGTCCCGACACAACTCGAAACCGACGGAACGGGTAAATACTTGTACGCGCTGACGTCGAACTTGATTACGGCGTTCTCCTACACCTCGAGCGGAGTACTGACGCCGGTAACCGGCAGCCCATTTAATTTTGCTCCATCCATGGCGCAGATTGAGGGCGAGGCGACAGGCAGGTTTCTGTTGGGAATTACCGCCGAGACTGGCGGCGGAAGCGGAGCGACAGATAGTCACATTTATGTGTTTTCGATTGCTTCAGGAGGAGGCCTTACGATATTCGGTTCGCCGAAAGCAACTACGTACTTTCCGGGTTACCTGGCGGTGAGTCCGAACGGGATGTTTGTCTATACGTTTAACCAGACTTTTGGAGTTACGGGCTCCGTTAACGATCCGATGGAGGGTTTCGCATTTTCAACGGGAACGTTGACGGAATTGGGGTCCTCGCCCTTCACTGGACTGGATGCGCAACTCGGCAAATTCGATCAAAGCGGCCAATACATATTTGCCGTTGCCAACGTGCCCAACTCTGGCCTTTCGGGAGAGTTCGCTTACGGAGTGAGTACGACCAATGGAGCCTTGACCAGCAGTTTAGCGCACGCCGGAGTTCCAAGTTACAGCTTCGCGGTTACGGACGAGCCGTAGGCCGATGCCCTGTATGCAGCTT
>DATDGW010000277.1:0-21657 GCA_036521895.1 Candidatus Sulfotelmatobacter sp.
CAACTGTTTCCCGGCCAGCCCGCAGTGGGCGCCAGCGTGCTGGTGCAGAGCGTGCCATATCTGGTGATTGGAGTTCTGCAGGAGAAGAAGCAGAACTCGAATTACAGCGGGCCCGACAACGACTATTTGTTCGCGCCCTACTCAGCGATTTCGCGCGACTTTCCCCCACCAACCAAACCCGGAGCCGGGATTACCCGTGGATATCTGGATGACATCGTTTTCGAAGTAGGGGATCCCGAAGAACATGAGGCAGCAGTCCTGCAGGTGCGAAGCGCGCTGGCGCGGGTGCACCACTTCGACGCCCTCGACAAAGACGCGCTGTTTGTCTGGGACACCATGGACGGCGCCAAGATGTTAGATAAGATTTTCGGCGTGGTCACCATCTTCTTCGGTTGCGTTGCCATTGTGACGCTGTGCCTGGGCGGCATCGGCGTGATGAACATCATGCTCGTATCCGTTACCGAGCGCACCCGCGAAATCGGCACGCGCAAGGCGATCGGCGCCACCAAGCGCGACATCCTGCGGCAGTTCTTCGCTGAGTCCGCGATGTTAACCGTGGTCAGCGGCATTCTGGGGCTCTCCGTTGGAATCGGGATTTGTACCGCCATGGCAGTGGTTCCCTTGCCCGACTTCGTCCCGCACCCGATTGTCTCCTGGATTTCGATAGTTGCTTCGATTCTGACACTTTCGTTGATTACCGTGACCGCGGGCATGTATCCCGCCCAGCGCGCCGCGGATATGACACCTGTGGAGTCACTACGCTATGAATAACAACCGCATTCTCTCTTCAGCCTCCGTGTCCGGCCGGTCTGCGTTGGCGACGTTGACGATCGCGCTGGTCGTTCTGTTGGCCTCTACCGCTGTCTGTGCTTCCAGCTACCAGGGCCAATTCGAGAGGACGCTGCAGGTCAGCGGCCCCGTCGATCTTGAAGTGCTCACCCGCTCGGGCGACGTGACCGTCCGCGCCGGTTCGGGCGGATCGGTCTTCATTCGTGGAAAGATTCACGTGGGCGACCACTGGCTGATGGGCGGCCGCGAGGCTGACGTCCATGAAATCGAACAGCATCCTCCTATCCGGCAAGACGGCAACCGCATTCACATTGAGTACGTGAACATGCGCAACATTTCCGTGGACTATGAGATCAGCGTGCCCGCGGACACGACGGTTCGTACGCGCAGTGGCTCGGGGGACCAGATTATTGAAGGCACACGGGGCAACGTCGACACGCAGACCGGGTCGGGCGACGTGAAGCTGGCGAACCTGACCGGCGAACTTCAACTGCAGACCGGCTCGGGCAACATCCGCGCACGCCAGATTTCCGGCGCCGTGAAGGGGGGCACAGGCAGCGGTGACGTCGAGATTGAAGAAGCCTCTGCCGGCAACCTCGACCTGCACACCGGGTCGGGGAACATCACGGCGCGCGGCGTGCAAGGTGAATTCCGCGGGGAGACGGGCAGCGGCGATGTGACCGCCGAAGGCACGCAGACCGGCTCCTGGGAGATTCATACCGGCTCGGGCAACGTGCACGTGCGCCTGCCGGCCAATGCCGCCTTCGACGCGGATATGTCGACGAGCTCAGGCACCGTGGACATGGGCGAGCCCATCGAGATGACGGTGCAGGGGCGCATCGGAGATTCGCACAAGCAGATTCGCGGCAAAGTGCACGGCGGCGGTCCGCTGCTGCGCGTGCGCACCGGATCGGGCGACATACATCTTCAGTAGGACGACATGTCATCACGGAGGCACCGAGGCACGGAGAAATCTCTGGATGCTTTGTTCTTCTCTGTGACTCTGTGCCTCCGTGCTGAAGACAAAGAGCGTTAAATTCGAAGCCCATGTACATGAAAGAACTCATTTCGCAAGGCTGGCAGTCGCTGATGCGCGATCGCACGCGTTCGGCGCTGACCATGCTGGGTATCGGTTGGGGCCTCGTCTCAGTGGTGCTGCTGCTAGCCTACGGGCAGGGCTTGGGCGGATGCGTTCTGCACGCGTTCCTGAACATGGGTAATAACGTCATCGTCATTTGGCCGGGCCAGACCAGCATGCAGGCCGGCGGCCAGCGGGCAGGTAAGGCGGTGAAATACGAACTGGAGGACGTGGAAGCCATTCGCGATGAAGTTCCCATCGTGCGGGCCGTGAGCGGAGAGATCGACCGCGACTTTGGATTCAAGATCGGCACTCGCGTGGTTTCGATCCAGGTCCGCGGCGTGGACATGCCGTACGGCCAGATGCGCAAACTGGAACTCGCGGACGGTCGCTACTTCAACGAAACCGATTTCGCCGACCACCGCCGCGTGGTGATTCTCGGATACAACGCTGCCAAGAAAGTATTTCAGGGCGCGCCGGGCGTGGGCCAACACGTCGAAATCGGCGGTCTCGATTTCGAAGTCGTCGGCACCATGCGCAACAAGATTCAGGACTCGATGTACCAAGGTCCAGACAATGAGAATGGGTTTATTCCCTTTGCGTTGATGCGCGATCTGAAGAACGTTCGCGATCCGGACGAGATCATCATCCAGCCCACAGCTCCCGAACTGAACAAGAAAGCGCTCATGGCGGTGCGGGAAGTGATTGCGCGGCGGCACCACTTCGATCCCAAGGACGACAAGGCCACACCCGAGTGGGACACCATTGAAGACCGCGCCATGATCAATGGCTTTTCACTCGGCCTGCAGGCCGTGCTGGGACTGATCGGCGTCTGTACGCTGGCGGTAGGCGGCATCGGCGTGATGAACATCATGCTGGTGTCGGTCACGGAGCGCACACGGGAGATCGGGCTGCGCAAGGCAATCGGCGCACGCCCGCGGCACATCTTGGTCCAGTTCCTGCTCGAGGCCCTGGTGCTCACGTTTGTGGGCGGCGCGATCGGCATGGCGGTCGCGGAGTTCCTGACCTGGGCGATCCCACCAATGCCACTCTACGACGAATTCTACAAGACCGCCGACCATGAAGGCGCGATTTTCCTGCATGCATCGATGGGCGTCATGATCATCTCCTTCACAATTCTGTCGCTGGTCGGAATCGTCTCCGGCTTCTTCCCTGCCCTCAAGGCTTCCCGGCTGAATCCGATTGAAGCGCTGAGATACGAGTAGCGCGGATGCAGGACCTCGACCTTCGGGTTGCGTCTGCGATTCGGGGAACCCCGGCTAGCAGGCGCTCGCGGAACCGCACCCGTGGCGCAGTCGCTTCAGAGCGGCAATTGTCTGGCGTGCATTCTCTCGGATAACCGGATCCTCTGCGTGGTCACGAATGTCTTCCACGTATTCAATCGCCACCGGAATCGTGGCGAAGCGCACGCTCTGAGTTCCCTTGATCTTCCATTCTCCTGGACCCGTAATGCTCGTCGTTTTGCCGTGCTCGTCGCTCCCCAATGGTTGCTGAGTGTGAACCATGGGAAATGATTGGCCCATCATGATGCTCCCGTCGTATGGCGCCGGCTTATAGCGCAGAGCGGCGTCGATGGTGCCGTAGAAGTCGTTCCACTTGGTCTCGACTTGTGCCTCATCTCCACGCATCCAGTTCTCTCCAACCAAGCCTCCGGTGGATACTATCTGAATCTCACCATCCCCAGGATATGGGTCTGATCCTTCGAAGAGTTGCGAGGCCCGCCTCCATCCCGCGGGCGTCAAAAGCGCTCCGCTGGCAATGAATTTTTCGTATCGCTTGATCACCCGCTCGGTTGGTTTCGGATGTGCCCTAGGAGCTTGAGCAAGAGCGGGAATCAGGCCAAGAAAGAGGGTCAAACCTATCGCGCGCGCCTGCCGGACAATGGGGATGAAATTCCAGTGTGGCAAGCGCAGCATGACAACAACAGCATAGAGGGCTTCCCATGAATACACACGTTACCCATGTTCGACCATTGCACGGCAATGCTTCCTATTACCTCCGTGCCTTGACGCACAATTTCCCATCCAATTAACCTCGCTGTACCTAGAATTTTGTCTTCCAGCGAGGGAATGTTGGCACATCGTCCGATCATCACTTTGACCACCGATTTTGGAACCAACGATCATTTTGTGGGTGCGATGAAGGGAGTCATCCTCGACATCGTGCCGGAAGCTGCCATCGTCGATATTTCTCACGCCGTGCAGGCCTTCGATGTGCTCGACGGCGCGCTGGCCATTTCTCAGTCCTATTCGTACTTCCCCAATGGCACGATCCACATGGTTGTGGTGGACCCGGGCGTGGGCACCGCGCGGCGTCCGATTCTCGCCTCGAGCGACGGATATCACTTCGTCGCGCCTGATAATGGCGTGCTCTCCATGGTCTATGCCAGGGAAGAACGCATTCACGTTCGGCACATCACCTCGGACCACTACTTCCGGACCCCGGTAAGCAATACGTTTCACGCGCGGGACATCTTCGCGCCGGTGGCAGCCTATCTGGCAAAGCAAGTCGATTCGCACAAGTTCGGCGACGAGATCGAAGATTATGTGCGCTTCGCCGCGCCCCGGCCCAAGGCCACGGGCGAAGGCCGCATGCGTGCGGTTGTACTGAAAGTCGACCGCTTCGGCAACCTGATCACCAATGTGACGCCGCAAGATGCTCCTGCGCTGTTTGCGGACACCGCGAAGTTCAAAGTCGTAGTGGGAAGCCGGGAGATCACGGACATCCGCAAAGCTTACGCGGAGGGAACGCCTGGAGAGGTATTCGGCATCATTGGGAGCATGGGCTATCTTGAGATTGTGGCCAATCGCGCGGCCGCAGCACAGATCACCGGCGCCGGCAAGGGCAGTGAAGTCGGTATCTTCCTGGGCGAAGCCGCAGCGGCGAGCAAGGGCGCCTAGTTCCGACGTCGTATCGTACCTAGTGGAGAAAAACTCCGCCGGCCGCATCGAGAAGTAAGCCCAGGGGCAGGGCGATCCCAACGCCTTGGGCGTAGCTCGACTCCCGGAAGGGTCGCAGGGCCACAAAACCCGCCGCAATCAAGCTGATCGCATTGAATGCCGAGCACAACCATGTCTGGTGAAGTGCGACCGCGAAGCCTAGCATGATCGAAAAAAAGAAACACACCGGTCGATCACAACACCCAGCAGGAATCCCAGGAATACTTGAAGTGTGGAGCGCGGATTGTTCTGGGGAGTTTCGAACCCGCGGGTTTGGATGGCGTCAATCCCTGAAAGGGCTTACGAACTCTTCGCTTTAGGATGGATCCAGCGCTCCATCTCGCTCGTCCACTTCAGAAACCGCCACAGGTCGTGGCGTTCGCGCCACATGAATTCCCAGAATTCCAAAAAGCCGATCTGCGTCATCTTCACGCCGGTAAAGGTTTCGATGCGCCACAGCAGGTAGGGGCTTCGCCACGGAGCCAGGCGATGGCCCTTGGTGGCATTCCAAAGAAAGCGCAGTTTGTAGCGCATCCAGCCATCATACCTACTCGGTCGAGGGACGAGGAGCCAGATTCGCCAGGGGAAAGAGAAGCCTGAACCACGAAGGCCACGAAGGCTGAACCTCTGGACGTTTCTTATGTGTGACTGCGTGCCCTTGGTGGTAGGGTGGTCAAAGTCAGACCTGGTCGCGGCGCGTGTTAAAATCCAGTCTCTGCCTGGAATTTTTCCGCATGCCTGACGCCAACGCCCGCCAAAAAGCCGAAGATCACTACTACGCCGCGCTCGATCTGATGGCCGAGGGACACCTGGAGCAGGCCGTCGCAGCATATCAGGAGTCTTTAAGCACGGATCCGACATTTACCGAAGCCATGCACGGCCTGGCGCGCGCCCTGCAGGACTTGCAGCGCTACGATGATGCCATTGCGGTGGCGCAGCGTCTGGCGGAAATCGATCCGGACGACGTGTTGGCGCATACCAGCCTGTCGGTGCTGTATCAGAAGAAAGGGATGATTTCAGAGGCCGAGGCGGAAGGCGCCAAAGCGCGGGTGCTGGGATGGAAGCAGCAGTTGAAGAAGAGCTAGCTTAGAGTCATGAGCGGCGAATTGCGAGCAAACGATCGGGTTGGTGGAAGATCGGCTGGCCGCTCAAAGCGCGGAGGTCAGAGCTACAATCCGTACTTCTTCATCAAATGACGGAATGATCGGTAGGAGATGCCGAGCACATCCGCGGCCTTGGTCTGCACGCCGCCGCTCTGGTTGAGCGCAGTCTGCAGCAGAGAGCGCTCGATGCCCGCCACGTAGGTTTCCATGCCGATCCCTTCAGGAAGAGTCACAGTGGAACCGACTTCGGGGAGAGTTCCGCCGTCACCAGAGGCTGCGGCGGCGCGCGCTTTCGGGCGCTCGGCCGGAAGCTCGACATGCAGTTCTTCGGTGGTTTCAAGCGCGACGGCCCGCTCGACGGTGTTCTCCAACTGGCGGACGTTGCCCGGCCACTCGTAGCCGCACAGGGAATCGAGCGACGGCGCATTCACCCGCAGGATGCTGCGTCCGGCGGCGCTGGCATACTTCTTCAGAAAATGATTCGCCAGCAGGGGAATGTCTTCGCGGCGCTCGCGCAGGGGCGGCACGCGGATCGGAATGACGTTCAGCCGGTAGTAAAGATCTTCGCGAAATACATTTTCGGCGACCGCTTTGTCGAGGTCGCGGTTGGTCGCAGCGATGACGCGCACGTCGATCGAAATCTCGGTGGCGCTTCCCACGGGACGCACCGTGCGCTCCTGCAGAACCCGCAGCAACTTCACCTGCATGGCCAGAGTCATCTCGCTGATTTCGTCGAGGAAGATGGTGCCGCCGTCCGCGACTTCGAATAGGCCGCGTTTGTTCTGGTTTGCACCAGTGAAGGCGCCTTTCAGGTAGCCAAAAAGTTCGCTCTCGAGCAGGGTCTCCGGAAAAGCTCCGCAGTTGACCGATACAAAGGCGTCGGTGGCGCGCGGCGAGCAGACATGGACGGCGCGGGCGACGAGTTCTTTACCGGTGCCACTCTCGCCGTGAATCAGAACCGTGCTGGCCGTGGAGGCGACGGTGCGCACCGTCTGCTTCAGCTTCTCCATGGCCGCGCTGGAGCCGATGATGTTGTCGAGCGAGTTGCGAGTGGCCGCGTCCCGGCGCAGCGCGAAGTTCTGCTTGCTCAGGTTGAGTTTCTCGACCGCACGGTTGATCGCCAGCTTGATTTCATCGACCAGTCCCGGACTCTTGCGGATGTAGTCGGTGGCGCCTCCTGCTTTCACCGCCTGCACGGCAGCCTCGTAGTCGTCGACCGCAGTGATCAAAATGACAGCCGAGTCGGGCGAAACGCGGTGCGCGTGGCGCAGCACTTCGATGCCGTCGATGTTCGGCATCTTGATGTCGGTAATGATGACGTCGTAGAGCGCGCCGTCAATTTTGTTCTTCGCCGTCTGGCCCGCTTGCACGGTCTCAACGCGGTGCCCCTCACGGCGCAATGAAATGTCGAGCATCTCGCAAATGGAGCGTTCGTCGTCGCAGACTAGAATATTAGCCACGCAAACCGCCTCCGGCAGCAGCCGCCGATGGCCGCGCCGCGACCAGCGCCCGAGATTCATCCGTCGCACGGGAAGCACGGTCGCCAGTGGAGGCCGGCCGCTCGGCATCGAGACGCCGCAACCGCAGGACGAGTGTAGTTCCCTGCCCCGGCTTGGATCGCGCCCAAACCTTGCCCTCATGCGCCTGCACGATCTGGTAGACGATGGCCAAGCCGAGCCCGGTGCCGCCTTCGAAATTCGACTGGAAGGGCTCGAAGGCCTTTTCGATCTGCTGCGGCGTCATGCCCGTTCCGGTGTCGATGAAAGACACCTGCCAGTCGTCGCCCAGAGACTCGACGGCGGCGGTGAGCGTTCCACCATTTTTCATGGCGCGCACCGCATTCTCACAGAGGTTCCAGAACACCTGCTTGAGCTTGTCGCCATCGGCCATGGCCCAGGCCTGACGCACCGCGAACCGGCGTTCGATCCTAATGCCGGTCCTCTCCGCTGTCATGCGGTGATCCATCAGCGTCAATGTGTCTTCCACGGACTGAATCAGGTCGACCCGGTCGAAGTGATACTGCTTGCTGCGGGAGTAGGCCAGAAAGTCGGTGATAATGCTGTTCAGCCGCTGCGACTCGCGGGTCACGATGTCGAGCAGGCGGCGGTGATCCTCGTTCATCTCCGGTACGCCCGACAGCATGCTGACCGAGCCGGCAATCGAAGTCAGGGGGTTGCGGATTTCATGAGCGATGGCTGCGGCCAGCCGGCCGACAGCGGCCAGCCGGTCCTGCATCCGGACTTCGCGTTCCAGGCGGCGAATCTCCGTGAGGTCGTCGAAAACATACACGTACCCGAGCTCCCCGCGCTCGGGCACGGTGAGGGCGGCGACTCGCACGCGAAGCGTCTTGCGGAATTTCGTCGCAGCATCGAAGCGCACTTCTCCGTGCGCCAGCTGCGATTCCACGGTGGGTCGGGGATCGAGAAACAGCTGATGAACCGGCGCTCCCAACAGTTCCGCAGGGGTACGCTCCAGAAGCCTATGGGCGGCCGCGTTGACCAGCGTGATGCGGCCGTCGAGGCCGGTGGTGATCAGGCCGCTGCTGATGGAGTGGATGATGTTCTCGTGCAGGGCTTGCAGACTCTCCAGCGCGCCGCTGGTGTCCTTCAGTTGCACGCGCACCTGCCGCAGTTTCGAGGTCAGCAGTCCCGCGAGGTAAGCCACCGCCAAGAAGGCAAACAGATTGACGAAGATGATGGCTTGCAGCGCTTTCGTGCCGGGATGCGTGGTGCAGTAGGAAGGAACCACGGCATAGTAGTTCAGTTCCAGCACCGATCCGTAAAGGATGAAAGCCAGGGCCGCCACCAGTTGCGCCCACACGCGCGGCAACAGCACGCTGGCCACGATGATGACCAGGGGATAGAGGAAATTCAGGGAACTGTCCCAGCCTCCGGTCTCGTGGACCACGACGCTGACCATGATCAAATCGGTCAATACCTGCAGAGAGGCCTGCAGCCTGTGCTCCTCCCAGAATGAGAGCAGCAACACGTAGAACAGCGAGAGGCTGTACCACAACAGAATGGTTGTGATGAAGAGCCGCATCGGCACCGGCGCCGGACTGAACTGGGCGACCGCCAGTTCAATGGCCAGCAGGAGGGTCAGGATGAAAATGCGGACCCGGACCAGCCATATCAGCCAATTGCGCTCATCAAACGTCGATTGCATGGTGAAGACCGAGGTTTCAAAGTTTCAAGGTTTCAGAGTCTCAAGGTTTCAAAGTGTTCCACGTCACACCTTGAAACCTTGAAACCTTCTCCCGTTGAAACCTGCTTTTTATCCAGCCAACTTGGCGATCATGGCGAACAGTGGCATGTAGAGCGAGATGACGATACCGCCGACGCTCACGCCCAGGATGGCGATGATGACCGGTTCCAACATAGCGAGCATGTCTTTCGTAGCTGCGTCGACTTCCTCTTCGTAGAAGTCGGCAATCTTCTGCAGCATCGAGTCCATGGCGCCGGTGGCTTCGCCCACGCCGATCATCTGCGTCACCATGTTGGGAAACACGCCGCATTCACGCAGAGGATCGACGATGGTGCGGCCTTCTTCGATGGCCTTGCGCACCTTCATCAGCGCCTCCTCCAACACGGCGTTGCCTGAGGTTCGGGCCGTAATACCCAGGCCTTCCAGAATCGGAACACCGGAAGTGATCAGCGTGCCCAGCGTACGGGTGAAGCGACCCACTGCAATCTTGCGCAACAGCGTTCCGATGACAGGAAGGAAGAGCAACGCCTTGTCGAAGTAATAGCGGCCGCGGGGATGCTTGCGAATCTGCTTGACCCCGAAGAAGAGGCCGAAACCGCCCGCGAGGAACATCCACCAGAAAGTGTTGATGAACGCGCTCAGCCCCATGACGATACGCGTGGGCAGAGGCAGGGACACGCCCAGTCCGGCAAACAGGTTGGCGAAAATCGGTACGACCCACTTGAGCAGCGCGCCGACGATCAGGCCGGCCATGCCAACGACGGCGACCGGGTAGATCAACGCCGATTTGACCGCCGACTTCAGACGCACAGCCTTTTCGACGTAGGTCGCGAGGCGCTGCAGAATGATGTCGAGAATACCGCCGGTTTCACCGGCCTCGATCATGTTGGTCGTGAGGTCATCGAAGACCACCGGATACTGGCGCATGGCGTTCGCCAGCGTGGCGCCGCCTTCGACCGTGGTCCGGACACCAGTCAGAACCTTCTGGAAGGCCTGGTTTTCCTGGTTGGCCGCCAGGATTTCCAGACACTGCACCAGCGGCAAACCGGCGTCGATCATGACCGAGAACTGGCGAAAGAAGATCGCGATGTCCTTGGTCTTGACCTTGCCCGAGCCGAACGTGGGCATGGAGAATTCTTTGCCTTTTTCGCGAATCGCGCCGGGCGTGACGCGCTCGCGGCGCAGCGCCTGCGCCAACGACGCCTTGTTGGCCGCCATTCGCTCACCGGAAACCTTCTGTCCGGATGCGTCCTTGCCTGAAAATGTAAAGACTGGCATGTTTTAGCTTCTCCTCACTGAGATACCGGTTGCGTAAAACGGTTTGGTTCCAAATATTTCTGCTCCAGCTGCGCTAGTGCTTGGACGGAGCCGCTCCTCGCGCCAGCACCGATCCCGCATTGGTCGGTCGGTTCACCAAACTGGCGCCGCGGTTGATCATTTCCTGCAGTTCGTCCACGTTGCTGGAACGCGCCATGGCCGTTTCCAGCGTGATCTGTTTCTGGAAATACGCGGTCGCCAGCGACTGATTAAAGGTCTGCATTCCAAATTTTTCCTGTCCGGACTGCATCGACGAGTAGATCTGGTGAATCTTGTCTTCGCGGATCAGGTTGCGTACGGCCGCGTTCGGCACCAGAATTTCCATGATCATGGCACGGCCTTTGCCGTCGATGCGGGGCAGCAGGCTTTGGCACATAATGCCTTCCAGAACCAGCGACAGCTGCGCGCGAATCTGCGGCTGCTGGTGGGCCGGGAAGACGTCGATGATACGGTTGATGGTCGAAGTGGCGGAGTTGGTGTGCAGCGTGCCAAAGGTTAAGTGGCCGGTTTCAGCGATACGCAACGCCGACTCGATGGTCTCCAAATCGCGCATTTCGCCGATCAGCACGACGTCGGGATCTTCACGAAGCGCGGCGCGCAGGGCGTCGGTGAAGCTCTTGGTATCGGCGTGCAACTCGCGCTGGTTGACCAGGCAGTTCTTGTTCATGTGCACGAACTCGATCGGGTCCTCGATCGTCAGAATGTGGTCGTGACGCTCGCTGTTGATCTTGTCGATCATGGCCGCCAGCGTGGTCGACTTGCCCGACCCAGTCGGACCCGTAACCAGCACCAGGCCGCGCGGCTTGTCGCACATCTTGCTGACGACCGGCGCCAGTCCGAGCTGGTTGAACGATTTGATCTCGAACGGAATCAAGCGGAAGACGGCGGCAGTGGCGCCGCGCTGGTTGAAGACGTTGGCGCGGAAGCGGGCCAATCCCTTCAAACCGAACGAAAAGTCCAGTTCGAGGCTTTCTTCAAAGCGGTGCTTCTGGGAATCGGTCATCACGCTGTAGGCTAACTGCTTGGTCTCGGCCGGAGTCATCTGCGGCAGATCGAGCGGGACCAGATGGCCGTGCACACGAATCTGGGGCGGCGAATTGGTGGTGATGTGCAAGTCGCTGCCGTTCATCTCCAGCATTCTCTTGAGCAAATCGCTTAACGACAAACCCATAGGAAATTCCTTCCCTTTCGCTTGCTAAATCCAAATCAATGAATCGTTTCGCGCGCCACTTCCTCGAGCGTCGTCATACCGGCCATCACCTTGATCAGTCCGCTGCGCCGCAGCGTGATCATGCCGCGCTCGATGGCTTTCTTCTTCAACTCCAGGGCCGAGGCGCCGACCAGAACCAGTTCGCGGATCTCGTCATCGACCTCCATGACCTCGTAGAGACCGCAGCGGCCCTTGTATCCAGTGTTGTTGCAGACCCCGCAGCCCTTGCCCTTTTGAATCTTTACCGTCTTGGATTCCTCGGGAGTGAATCCTGCTTCCACCAGCGTCTGTGGCGGAACCTCGATAGGCTCGATGCAGTCCTTGCAAATGCGCCGGACCAGACGTTGCGCGCAGATGAGGTGGACCGACGTCGCCACCAGGAACGGTTCAATACCCATGTTCATCAAGCGGGTAATCGTTTCCGGAGCGCCGTTGGTGTGCAGCGTCGAGAGCACAAGGTGGCCCGTGAGGGCGGCCTTGATGGCAATTTCAGCCGTTTCGAAATCTCGGATTTCGCCGACGAGAATGATGTTGGGATCTTGTCGCAAGAACGATCGCAGAGCAGCGGCAAAGTTCAACCCAATCTGCTCCTTCATCTGCACCTGGTTGACGCCACCCAACTGGAATTCGACCGGATCTTCGGCGGTCATGATGTTGGTGTCCGGCTGGTTCAACCGTGAAATCGCGGAGTACAGCGTATTGGTTTTGCCCGATCCCGTCGGTCCCGTAACCAGCACCATGCCGTACGGTTTCAGAATCGCTTTTTCGAATTTCACCAGGGACTCGGGTTCGAAACCGAGCTTGGTCATGTCGAGACGCAGGTTCTCTTTGTCGAGCAACCGGAGGACGATCTTCTCGCCCCACAACGTGGGCAGAGTGCTGACGCGGAAGTCGAGCTGCTTCTTCCGCCCGCCCACGTTCATCTTCAGCATGATGCGGCCGTCCTGCGGCAAACGCTTTTCGCTGATGTCGAGCTTCGACATGATCTTCAGGCGGGACGTGATCGCGTCCTTCAACTTCAGCGGAGGAGACATGATCGACTGCAACACGCCGTCAATACGGAAGCGGACACGGAATTCCTTTTCGTAGGGCTCAATATGAATGTCGCTGGCTCCCCGCTTCACGGCGTCGCCCAAAACGACGTTCACGAGCTTGACGACAGGAGCTTCGTCGGCCGCTTTCTCCAGTTCGGCCAACTCCATCTGCTGCTCTTCGGATTGGAGCTCGACGTCGCTGTCGCCCATTTCCGACATCGACTCAATGACCGTTTTGAGATCTTCTTGATTGGTGGAGCCGTAAGCCTTTTCAATCCCCGCGAGGATGGAGCTCTCCGAAGCCACCACCGGCTCGATGTTGAAGCCGGTCATGAACTTGATATCGTCCATCGCGAACACGTTCGTGGGATCGACCATCGCAATGGTCAGGGACGCACCCACGCGGCTCAGCGGAAGAATCTGGTAGCGCTTGGCGGTCTCGAAGGGAATCAACTTCACCACCGCAGGGTCAATTTCAAAATAGGAAAGATTGATGGCGGGAACGCCATACTGGCGGGAAAGGAAATTGGTGACGTCTTCATCCGTGAGGAAACCGAGCTTCACCAGCGCAGAGCCCAGGCGGCAGCTCTGCTCCTTCTGAACCTTGTTCGCTTGTTCCAACTGCTCTGGGGTAATAATCTTCTCTTTGACGAGAAGGTCACCCAGCCGTTGAGACATAAGCAGATCTCCTATCCACGTAGGTGGAACGACGCCGCGCACTCGTGCGGGCTTAGCGCGAACGGCCGCCAATCATTTGGGAGAGACGCAGTTCGCTCGCGTTGACACAAATTGTCAACCCAAGCGGATTACTGCACCACTTACTTTGGTACTTGAACCACCACGGAGAAATTCAGCCGAGTGGCAGCATTTGCGCTGAACTCCGCGCCAAATGCATCTTTCCTCACGTCTGCGGGGCATTTTGCCCGCTCCGGTACATGCACTTCAGTAAGCCTCGGTGCTTACTTCGCGAGGCACGTAACCATCGCAAGGGTAAGCTCAAGTAAACTCGGGCTTAGGAATTGCGGGACTTGTCGCGAATGCACACCCACAAAGAGATGGAAGTGCGTCAGTACTATCGCGCCCTATACCGTGCTTGGGGCGCGCAGCACTGGTGGCCGGCAGAAACACGCTTCGAAGTAATTGTCGGAGCGTACCTGACGCAGAGCACCGCCTGGAATAACGTCGAACGTGCGCTTGCCAACCTGCGTTTCGCCGAGGTGTTAAGCGTCGAAGGTATTCGCAGAGTGACGCTCGGCAAACTCCAACGCCTGATTCGCCCTTCCGGATATTTCCGCCAGAAAGCAAAGCGGCTCAAGACCTTCGTCAGATTTCTCGACAAGAAATACGAAGGCTCGATGGAGCAGTTATTCGCGCAACCCAGCAACCAACTCCGCCAAGAACTGCTTAGCCTGAACGGCGTGGGCCCTGAGACTGCGGACTCGATCCTTCTTTACGCGGGGAATCATCCGGTTTTCGTTGTGGACGCTTACACGCGCCGTATCCTGGATCGGCATGGGATTCTCCCGGCGAAGGCGGACTACGAGGAAATTCGGGCGTTGTTCGAGCGGGCCCTTGGGCCCGTGGCTTATAAGCAGCCGGCGAAGGCAGCGGCTCAGCCCGAGTTAGCCATTCGCGGAGCGGCTCATCCGCCCTCAGCGATGAGCACGACCGCGCGTACGCCGTTGGTTCAGGTCTACAACGAGATGCACGGTCTCATCGTGGGAGTGGGAAAGAACTACTGCAAAAAAGCCAAGCCTGCCTGCCAAGAATGCCCGCTGCGGCCATTCCTGCCAGAAGGGTAAAAGACACGTGCAGCAGCCAAGTGGCGCGACAATAGGACGTACACTTTCGCCTGCTTTATCGGGCTCCTTGACAGGCCTACAATTACGCATCCCCCAAGGAGACGAATCATGAAGATTGTCGGCATCGAAGGCATGTCACCGGATCAGGTGCAATTTGAGATTCAACGGGGCGCAAAGCTGGTCTGCTACCAATACTGCATTTCGATTCTAGTGATGAGCTTCCGCCGGTCCTCTGACGCTTATTTTGTCCGTGCGGGAGAAAGTAGGGTTTCGAAGGGCTTGCCCTGGACCTTGCTCAGCGTGGTTGCGGGCTGGTGGGGAATTCCGTGGGGGCCGATTTTCACCATACAATCGCTGGTGACGAATTTCCAGGGCGGGAAAGATCTGACCGCCGAGTTCGCTCGCCTCTCGCGGCCCAGCGCACCGCAAGCTGTAGCGGCCAAAGCTTAAGTTGGCAATGAAGGTCTTCCTCCACAGCCGCATTGTCCAGGTTCTGATGGCCATGGAGGTTTTGGGACGAATCCGCAGACGCGGGGGACGGGTACCACATCATAGAAGTGGAGACCAATGAGGCACTAGACCTACCGATACTGATCCTGATGATACTACTCGGGTCCCAGAGGCAAGTGTGGGTGTATTCACTGAGTGGAGTGAATTCTCCCTGGTACAACCAGACCGGCATTGGGCTCTCAGACAAGGGCACCGCCTATATCGAGCGGGCCTTCCGTTGGGCGCACGAGGCCGATCCACAGGCGCTGCTCTCCTACAACGAGGCGGAAGGCGAAGGGCTCAAGCGGAAATCCGACGCCATCGATGCGAGGGTGAAGGACTTCAAACCTCGCGGCGTGCCCATCGACGGAGTCGGAGTGCAACTACATGTTTCGCAGCCCGACCTCGATACCGCTCCCATCGCTGCCAATATCGCACGGCTCACCCCGTTGGATCTGCAAGTTCACATCACCGAACTCGACGTGTCTCTACCGTTGGACTCCCGTGGCCAGGCACAATCCAGCGACCGTCTGGGTCAAGCCGAGGTCTATGGCGGCATAGTGCGGGTTTGCCTGCAAAGTCCCGGCTGCACCGCTATCCAAACCGGGGATTCACCGACCAATACTCGTGGATCGGCTCCCATTCCCACGGCACACGCGGGGCGGCACTTCCTTTTGACCGCACCTGCAAGCCCAAACCGGCTTACGACGCCATAATTGCAGATGCTCTCTGCCAAAAGAGCCCGCCAAATAAGCTGTAACCCAGCCATGGGCCGGATAACTGAATGGTTTCGCTCACCGCGAATGCACCGTTGCTCGGTGCCTGTGCATCTATAATGACTTGCACATCCCGGCAACACCGAGCCAGGATGCGGAATGCCCGTGACGCAACCGGCCCCAATCCCGCCGCAAAAGACTTCGCACCGCAAGCAAGTCATTATTCTGCTCGCGATTTCTGTTTTTGTGTTGCTGGCCATTCTGGTTTCGCAGACTGCCTTTGAGCTCACATTTCTGCGTCCGGGAAACAATCAGGACATCGTGGTGTTCGCCGCTCTCTCGGCGCTGATCTTCCTCCTATTCGTTGCGCTGACCTTTGTCCTTATGCGCAATCTGCTGAAGCTCTTTGCGGAACGGCGCCTCGGAGTTCTGGGATCGAAGTTTCGCACCCGCATGGTCGCAGGTGCGCTTCTGCTCTCGTCGTTGCCCGTCATGGTCATGTATTGGTTTGCCTACGGGTTGATGAACCGCTCGATCGATAAATGGTTCTCAACGCCGGTCGAGGAAGTGCGGGCCGACACGCGCGCCATGGCAACGCTGCTGGCCAGCTACGCCATGCAGAACGCGCGGGCCGAAGCATCGGCGATTGCGACATCGCCGGAACTGGAGCATGGCTTTTCGAACCACGGCTTCTCGGGGGTAGTGAGCGAGTTTCAACATCACGAACAAACGCTCCAGGGCGGATTCGCCCTTGCCGTCGTGGATGACATTGAAGAGGCCAGCTTCAACGCGCCTGCGCCTTGGGCTGTGCTGAAGCCGAGGCTGCCGCTGGCCGAGGCGGCCTTGGCACATCCCGCTCAATTCGCTTGGCAGCAAACGGACTACACCCTGGGCAGCGCGCCAGTGGCGGGCGGGGGCCTCATTCTGGTGGCGATTCCTCTTCCCCGCGAGTTCGGACAAACTGTGCACCAAGTAGAGGCGAGCCAGCAGCGCTATTACGATCTGGCTCGGGAGCGAAAACTCGTGCGCCGCACATACATGGGGCTGCTGTTGCTGCTCACGATGATCGTGCTCTTCGTGACCACATGGCTCGCGTTGTTCCTCTCGAAGATCGTGACGCGGCCACTGTCGGCCCTGGCCGAAGCCACGCAGGAAATTGCGCGCGGACGTCTGGATTACCGCGTGCCCGTCAGCTTCGCCGACGAAATCGGCGATCTCGTGCGCTCCTTCAATCGCATGGCAGAGGACTTGGAAAGCAGCCGGCGGCAGATTGATGCTTCCAGCCGCGAACTCAGCGCCGCCAACGCGGAACTCGATCAGCGCCGCCGGCAGATGGAGACCATCCTCGAGAGTATTCCCACGGGCGTGCTTTCGCTGGATGGCTCACGGCACGTCACCCACGTCAATCAGGCGCTTCTACGCATGTTCCATCCCGACGCCGGACACGAGAGCGCACCGCAGATTCTCCGCGGAGCTTCCCTGACCGATGTGTTCCCCACCGAGGTTCTGGAGGATTTCGAGCCTCTGCTGCGGCGCGCCGACCGCATGGGCATGACCACCAGCCAGATGGAAATGCAGTTGCCCCGGGTCTCGCTGAACGTCGCCATCACCGTTGCTACGTTGCGGCATCAGGGCGAGGGCTCGGGGTATGTCGTGGTGTTCGAAGATCTCTCCGATCTATTGAAAGCGCAAAAGCAGGCCGCATGGCGGGAAGTGGCGCGCCGGGTGGCGCACGAGATCAAGAATCCGCTCACCCCCATTGCGCTATCGGCGGAGCGCATTCAACGGCATCTGGACCGGGCTACACCGGATGATCCCGCTTCTCTGGGCGTGTTGCGTTCCTGCGCCGAAACGATTGCTGGCGCCGCAGAAACGGTACGCCGGTTGGTAGACGAGTTCTCCACGCTCGCCCGCTTTCCCGTGGCCAAGCCGCAGCCAGCCGACATTAACGAAGTCATCGAGACCGCGCTCTCCATGTTCAACGGCAGGCTTGATGGAATCGGGGTGCACACGACCCTGGCCACCGACCTGCCGAGAGTGATGGCCGACGGCGAGGCGATCAAGCGCGCCGTGGCCAATCTCGTGGATAACGCTGCCGAGGCTTCACAGGATTCCGTCGTTCGGGAAATTGAAATTTCGACCGCATTGGTGGCGAGCCGCGACGCGGTTGAGATTACTGTCGCCGACACGGGCCACGGTGTGACCCGCGAGCTCAAAGAAAAGCTATTTCTGCCCTATTTCTCCACCAAGAAGCGCGGCACGGGGCTCGGATTGGCGATCGTCAGTCGGATCGTGGAAGATCATCACGGCTCCATCCGGGTAGAGGAGAATCGTCCCGTGGGCACGCGTTTCATCGTTGAACTTCCGGTAGTCCTCGAGCCCGCGTCGACAGCGACGACCGCTCAACATGCATAGGATCCTTGTCGTTGACGACGAAGCCGGAATTCGCGACACTCTGTCCGGCATCCTGGCGGACGAAGGATACTCCGCCTCTTCCGTCGAGAGCGGCGAGGCCTGCCTCGACCTGCTCCGCAAGACTGGGTTTGACGTGGTGCTGCTCGATATCTGGCTGCCCGGGGTTGATGGCCTCGAAACTCTGCAGAAGATTCGCGAGTTCGACAATCCTCCCGAAGTCATCATGATCTCCGGCCACGGGACCATCGAGACGGCGGTGCGCGCAACCAAACTGGGTGCCTACGACTTCCTGGAAAAACCGCTCTCCCTCGTAAAGACGCTGATCCTGGTCAAGAACGCCATCGAGTCCAAAAAACTGCACCGCGAGAACGTGGACCTGAAGAAGCAGCTTCAGGTGAAGAGCATCATCGTGGGCGATAGCATCCCGATGAAGGCTCTGCGCCAGCAGATCGGCTTGATGGCTCCGACGAACGGACGCGTCTTAATCTACGGCGAATCCGGCACGGGGAAAGAACTCGTCTCGCACGCCATCCATGCTCAGAGCCTGCGCAAGGACGAGACATTCGTCGAGGTCAACTGCGCTGCGATTCCGGAAGATCTGATCGAGAGCGAACTGTTCGGGCACTACAAGGGGTCGTTTCCCGGAGCGGCCGCCGACAAAGAAGGCAAGTTTCAGAGGGCGCACGGCGGAACGCTCTTCCTTGATGAAGTCGGCGACATGAGCCTGAAGACGCAGTCGAAAGTGTTGCGCACGCTCGAAGAGCAGCGCTTCACGCCCGTGGGCAGCGACGAGACCATCACCGTCGACGTGCGCGTGATTGCCTCGACGAATAAGGATCTGGAAGAAGAGATCTCTCGCGGTAACTTCCGGGAAGATCTGTTCTACCGGTTGAATGTGATTCCCTTCTTCGTTCCGCCTTTGCGCGAACGGAAGGAAGACATCCCCCTGTTCACCCGGCATTTTCTGAAGGAGCTGGCGGCGACCTATGGACGGCGGCCTCGGGAAATCACCGACGACGCGATTGACATCTTGATGCGTTACTCCTGGCCGGGCAACGTGCGTGAACTGCGCAATGTAATCGAGCGCATCGTGATCATGAACCCCACAACCACGCGCTTCGACAGCAAGCATTTGCCGCCACTCGTCTACCGCGAGGGCAGCCGGCGCGCGCCCAAGAGCGAATTTTCCACGCTGCATCAGGCGCGCGATGCCTACGAGCGAGATTACATCCTCAAGACGCTCGACCAGAACCACGGCAACGTCAGCCGCACCGCCGAGGTGCTGGGCCTGGAGCGCAGCCACCTTTACCGCAAGATGAAAGCCCTGGGAATCGCGGCAAAAGAATGACTTACGGGACACCTCGGGCCGATTCACCCCGGGTCGCAATTTTCCGTTCGTTTGACAATCGAAATGCCGGTTCGCCGAATCTAATGAAAGATGCAACTACGCAGAGGCCTGATCGGTTTCATCGTCATTGTCCAGTCCGTTCTCTTTCTGACTCACCTCCTTCTCTATGAGACCTGGACATTTTCAGTCTGGCCGAGCAACGGGCCAGGTCGACAGTGGGTCAAGCTGGCTCTAGGCATGCTGTCGGTAAGCTTTGTCGGCGCTTCGCTGCTCGCGTTTCGTTATACCAATGCTGCGGTTCGAGCCTTCTACCGAGCAGCTGCGATTTGGATTGGCCTGGTGAGCTTCCTCTTCTTTGCAGCATCGTCCGCTTGGATCATCTTCGGCGCTACACGGATCGCAGGGGTCAGTGTCGATTTCCATCGGATGGTTCAGTGGCTATTCGGCGCCGCCCTATTAGCCGGTTTTTACGGACTCTTCAACGCGAACTGGACACGAATCACACGCACCACAGTCCGGCTCGCGAACCTGCCTCCAGCCTGGCGCGGACGAACAGCCGCGCTCATCAGCGACGTACACCTTGGGCATGTGCGAAACGGCAATTTCTTGCGGCGTCTGGTGGCCAAGGTTCTGCGCGAGAAGCCGGACGCCATCTTTATTGCCGGTGATCTATATGACGGCACCGCCATCGACGCGAAGCGGGCGGCGCAACCCTTGAGCGATTTAAAGGCGCCGCAAGGCGTGTACTTTGTCGCGGGCAATCACGAGCAATTTGGAGACGACAGCAAATACTTGCACGCGGTTGCAGCCGCCGGAGTACGGGTGCTCAGCAACGAGAAGGTGGAAGTGGACGGTTTGCAGATCATTGGCGTGCCCTACAATCATGCCACGCGCGAAGAGCACCTTGCGTCCGCGCTGCGTGATGTGCAAGTGGACCGCGATCGAGCCAGCATTCTCTTGACGCACGCACCCGATCATCCCGCAACGGCCGAGGCTGCGGGCGTTTCATTGCAACTGTCCGGGCATACGCACCTTGGGCAGTTCATCCCTTGGAGTTGGATGGCCCGGCGAGCTTACCGCGAGTTTGTGTACGGTTTAAAGCGGATCGGAAAGATGCAGATCTTCACATCGAGCGGGGCAGGAACCTGGGGACCCCCACTGCGTCTGGGCTCGAATCCGGAGATCGTCATGCTTCAGTTCGATTGATCTGCAGGACCTCGCCCGCAAAGCCGGTCAAGCTCAGTCGAACTCAATCTTCTCGAATCCCAAACCCTGCAGCAGGCTGTTGACCGTCGAAGCTGCATTCTGCTGGGCGGTTCGAAGAATGCCGCCGGCCATGGCGGCCTCCCGCAGTTGACGCTCCGCCTCCTGGCGGACTTGCGTTTCCAGATCAGGATCGGTGGGAACGAGCAGTCCGGTCTGCCTCGAATACACGCGGGTCTTCGCGCTGTCGATCCGAGTGCTGAAAATTTGCGGGGGAGGAAGGCGCAAACGTATCTGCTTGCCATCTACTTTGACGTCGCCCGGGTTCAAGTTCGAGAAATCAATTCCGGCCACAACTTCGCCGTGCGCCAACATCAGAAGCCGATCACCTGCGAGAAAATTGGGCAAGACCGGGTTTTCCTTCGCGCCGCTCACGATTTTATCCATCGTGTAAACCACAGTCTCCAGTCGCTGCAGGCGCTGAATGCGATCGACGACGGCGGGCTGGCTGACATCGATGCTTAAGGTTCTGCCAGTCACCGCCGACCACGTGTGGCTCAACCAAGCTCGCCCCGAGGTTCGCGAGAGCACCAAGCCAGCGATCAAGCCTACAAGGATCACCCCGAGAAACAGTCCGACGATGATTACCAGCACGACCCTCGGGCGGGAGCGAGCCGATTGGGAAGGCGGGGACAAAGCGGGATCGTTAAGCATGTCGCAAGGTTATCACTCGGAAGCGCCGGATCAACCTAACCTTTGCTTTTGCAGACAAACGTGGAATGAGGGAGGTGTGCCTGTTCGCCCAGGCTGAGCGCGCGCTTTCACTTCGCCTCTGCCTCTACCCTCTCCAATCGATGCGGCTCCTGTGAGGTGTCAAAACGGAAGAAGCGGTCAGGATCGGGAGCATAGCACGCAAGAGGGTTACCCAGCTGTCTTCCCGCTTCGGAGCTGGCAAGGTTTTGACCCGTAGTGGCGTCGACAACGACGTA
>DATDGW010000278.1:0-3297 GCA_036521895.1 Candidatus Sulfotelmatobacter sp.
CCAGTTCCTCCGGCATAGGCGTCGCAGAGGTCGGTCGCCAAATTGACCAGAATCTCGCAGCTGCCCCATTCCCGGGCATGAACTCCACCGGTGATGTAATAGGCATCGACGGTATTGGCTGCCTGGGTGCCGAGCCGGACGGCGTGCGTGGTTCGACCCTCGACCGTCTGATTGGGCAGGGTGATGAGTTCGCAGAAGGCAGGATATGTTGCGGCAAGCGCAATCAGCGAGGATTCGACTTCCGTTACGTTCATGTACATGGGAGTCTCCCAGGAAACCGTTCGAGTTCGACTTCTGATCTTGAAAAACAGGAATGAGCAGTTAGCGCTTCGTGCCGAGACCTTCCGGCTTCACCTTTCCGCCCTGAAAGCGATCGCCTGTCGCGACCTCTTGCTGCCGCGCGGCAAGATACTCCCCATATGTCGAATCGACCTCGCTGCGATACGGGAGAGCGGTAATCTTTTGCGCCTCGGCCGAAGAGGCATACAGAGTGATTCGGAAATTCCCGCTCTCATCGCGTTTGGGGCTGCCGCAGTCCAGGTTCACCTTGGCACTCGAAAGGACAGTCTTGAGTGCTTGTTCGTCGGGAACCCACACAGTGATCTTCACAACATCTTCTGCCATCTCTTGCCTCCGTCTTAGAGGATGCGAGACACGTCCAATCGAAAGCCTGGGATCCATTCAGCATCGATTCCCGAAGAAGGTCCGTGTCCCGCTTGGGGGGTCGCGGATTCGGTTTCCCGATGGGGACAAGCCCCGCGAAGGGTTGTTCTAGGGAGTAGTGACTCGAAAACTCAAATCGTTTCGGAAACATTTCTTCAGTGTCTTATGGTCAAAATTCTCGTCGTGCCCGCTGCCCCACGCATGAACTGTCAACTCCGGTTGAAAATTCCCCGTTGTACCGGTCGAAAATTCTCCACCCCCGAACCTCATAAAGATTCCCCCTTGGCCTCGGACGGAGTGGAGCCCAGCGCCGTCTTTTGGCGCGTTTTGGGCGTAACGGAGTCCGGGGCCAAGAGGCGAGGCGCGGCCTCCGCCCCATCCTGCCCTCGCGGTGGCACCAGTCCAGCCTTGCGGCGGTCTTTCAGTCGGTAGCTTTCGCCGCGGATGTTGATGGTCGTCGAGTGGTGCAGCAACCGGTCCAGGATCGCCGTGGCAATGATCGAGTCACCAAAGATCGATCCCCAGTCCCCGTAGCTCTTGTTCGAGGTCAGGATGATACTGCCACGCTCGTACCGTGCGCTGACCAACTGGAAGAAAATCGTGGCTCCCAGATCGTCCAGCGGCAGGTAACCCACTTCGTCGATCACCAACACCTTCGGCGCCAGATAGACGCGCATCCGGCGATCCAGCCGGCCTTCTCGATAAGCCCGTCCCAGGTCCGCCGCCAGATCGTGCGCGGTGATGAAATAAGCGCCCAGTCCCGAACGGATCGCTTCTTCCGCCAACGCCACGCTCAAGTGCGTTTTGCCAACCCCCGGCGGCCCAAGAAAAATCACGTTGCTGGCGTCGTGGATAAACCTCAGCGATCGCAACTCCCGAATCTGCCGCTCATCGAGTGCCGGCTGAAAGTTGAAATCGAACTGCTCGAAGGTCTTCACGAAGGGAAAATGCGCCAACTGCAGCCGCGCCCGCAGATAGCGAGTCCTTCGGGATTCCACTTCGCAGGTCAACAACTCATCCAGAAAATCCACATAACTCGGCTCCTTCTTCGCGGCTTGCTCCAACAAATTTTCTAGCCGCGATTCCACCGCTTTCAATCCCAAAGTTTCCAGCGTCGTCTGCAATCGCTCGATGGGAGTGTTCATCGCCCGCCTCCGTTCGCCACGCGCTCATACGCCGCTAAAGAGCGTTTCTCGACCACCGGTGCACCCTGCCGCAGGTGGATCAAAATCTTGCCTGGCGCGCTTCGCCCACCCAGCGGAATCCCCTGGTGGTGCGGCGGAAACGTCAGCACACTGTGTTTTCGCTGCGCCTTACCGTGTGCGGCGATCCGTTCGCGGCCCGTGCGAATATCCACTTCATTCGCAATCTCCTGCACCCACACTTCCTGGCCGGCATACTGCCAGGGCACCGAATACCGGCTCCCCTGCCAATCCACGTAGGCATCGCGCGCCACCTTGCGTAGCTCGCCACCCACGTACGGATACGGCGGTTGTCCGGCCACCGACTGCAAGCTGAACTGCTCGACATCCCAGCGCACCGCCACTTGCTGATGCGTCGTTCCGTGCACCCGCTGATTCGCTACGCTGGCGATCCACTCGCGGAGTTGCGCATTTAGATCCGTAAGGCTGCTCGGTTCACGCCCTTGCAGTCCACACAAGAAATTCCGCCGTACATATTTCACGCCCGACTCTACTTTCCCCTTCGTCTGCGCGCGGTACGGCCGGCACAGCCGCGGCGTGAAGCCCCAGTAGCGCGCAAAATCCTGAAACACCGGATGCCAGACGATCTCGCCTCGCTCGTCGGTCCCCAGCCACACCGTCTTCATGCGGTCGTAGAGAATTTCCTCAGGAATTCCGCCCAACTGGCGAAATGCCTGTTCGTGCATGCGCAGCAGCGTGCCGATTTTCTGGTCCAGCGCCGCTTCCGCCACCATCCTTCGGCTGTGACCTAACGTGAACGTGAAACCCCACAGCTTGTGCTCTTGCCCAGCCATCTCCAGCGTGCCGAGATGTCCCCAGTCAACCTGTGCTTGCTTGCCCGGAGCCGTCTCGAAGCGCCGCACCGCTACCGTCCGCGCCGAACTGCGTTGCGGTCGCAGCCAGTCCGTCAGGATCGTATAGCCGCCCGTGTAGTTCCGCTCGCGCAGTTCGCGCAGCAGCACTCTCGCGTTCCACACTCCCGCGCCTAGCCGCTCTTCCAGATACGGCTTAAACGCGTCCAGCTTGCTCGGCTGTTCCGAACGTGGCCCGTACTCCGGCACCACCCCAGCTGCCTTCATATACTTGCGAATCGTCTTGCGGTCCCAGCCGGTCAGCTCGCTGATCGCCTGGATGCTCATGCCTTGCCGTTGCAATTCGTTCAGTTCTTTCACGTCGCTCCCCCTCAACAAGTTTCGGAACCTCCTCCGTATGGAGTGGGCTCCGGTTTACCACATCAAGGGGTGGGGAAAATTCAACCGGAACTATGGGGATTTTTGCACCGGCGCTGACACACCGGGCTTAGAGCTGAACCAAAGCTAAACACACCGCTCTCGCGGTGCGCGTCGCTCACGAAACATACGTGCCGTAAGCGCGCTTCGGAGACGACACAGCAAACTAGCTAAAAAGGGGGGCCATTTGGCTCCCCTTTTTG
>DATDGW010000279.1:0-15123 GCA_036521895.1 Candidatus Sulfotelmatobacter sp.
TGCGCTTCGGGCTGGAATCTTACGACGCCAAGCTGCTGCTGGGCATGGTCAGGCAGATCGTGTGGAAGCTGCGTCAGACGACGAAAGCCTAGCGCGTGACTCGTTGGGGCCCGGCTGAGGTGGAGGTTCGCTTAAACCGGAACTGAATTGTCCAGGTGCTGGCTGTGGGCTTGCCATCAACCATGGGAGCAGAGAACTCCCAGCGTTGCGCGGCTTTCAAAGCGAGGCCTGCGAAATACTTGCTCGGACCGGGCGAGGTCAGTTTCGCGGCCGTCACCTTGCCCGACGAGTCTACCTCCACCCGCACTCCTACCTTGACCGTGCCCGTGATGGTATTCCGCGCACTCGGAGAAACATCGGGGAGAACCTGATGCAGCACCTCACCGCCAGAGGCAGCCGCCTTCTTCGGCGCCTCGACGTGTTCAGGAACCAGAGGTTGGGGACTCGGTGCAGGTGCAGTTTCATGCGCGGATGGAGGTGCGGCTTGAGGCGGAGATTGGGACGCGGCCAGAGTCGCAGGCTGCTCCGTCGTGGCGGTAGCAGGCGCAGGTGCGCTCTTCCCGCGAGAGAAATAGACGATCAATCCCACCAGTATCACAGCCACCAGCAATGCAGCCGCAATGGGCCAACGCTTTACGGCGGGGCGCGGAGGCAATGGTGCTTCGGGCTCAGCCGGTACCGATCGTCCCCCGGGTTGCAACCGCGCTTGAATTTCTGCGATGGAGCAGCGCCGCTTGGGGTCGAGATGCAGACACTCGCGCGCAATCCCCCGAAACGGCGGCGGAACCGTTTCCGGCGGGTCAGGATCGCCCCGCAAGGTCTCCCCTTCAAATGCTACGTTCTGCGTGAGCGCGGCGACCAGTGTCACACCGATGGACCAGACATCGCCCGCAGGTGAGACAATTCCAGCCGCTGTTTCGGGCGCGTCGTAGACATCGCGCCGCTTCGGCGAGGCATTCAGCTCCGCGGAAGAAACGATCTGATCCGCCGAGAGCTTCAACTGGTCGCCCGTAGCGTGCACATTCGACGGCTTGATGCGCCCGTGCACAAAGCCTTTGTCATGCAGGTACGACAGCGAGTCCAGAAGCGGGGGCAGCAGATCGGTCACCTCAGCGGCTGCCAGCGGCCGCTGCGGAAGGATCTGCGAGAGATCTTCCTCTGCATATTCCATCACGAAATAAAGAAGGGGTGTGTTATCCAGCCGGCAACGTCCGGCTTCATAGATGCGCATCAGGTGAGGGTGGGAGAGTTGGGCCGCGGCGCGCCAGCGCGAAAGCTGGCGGTCAGCGTCCGCATCGCCCGCGATCAGTTTGATCGCGACCTTCTGACCAGGGTGTCCGGGACGCTCAGTGAGAAAGACGGCGCTATGCTCCGAGCCGCCAAGCCAGTGCCGAAGCGGAAATTTCCCGTCGACGCGACCTTCCCATTTCTTCCATTCCTCTGGACTGCTCATGAGCGGCTCCCCGCGAACCGTCATTCTATGCCATTGGCAAGAAAGCGGTAAACATAGTGGTTCTCGCGAAGCCGCTGATGGCTGTGAAACCAGCTCACCTGCTCTTATAGCTGAAAGTCACCCTCGTCTCTTCGTCGAGAACCAGCGGCCGGACAAAGCTGAACGAAGTCCCAGTTCGCGGAACATCGATCGCCACCGGCAATACTCCAGCCACCTTGCGCTGCAGGTTCACAACATTCTCCGAGGCTGCATTTTGCTTTGCGACTCCGGGAGTCAGCATCACGACGCTTTTGCCATGGATCGGGCCGCCGATGCTTGTGCCATAGGCTTCCTGGTGAAGCTCATTCGTTCCGCTCTTTGTTGTTTGCGGCACCTGGCCCGAGACTTCTACCGTCTCAGCCAAGTTGGCGACGCTCAGCGGAAAGCTGTAGCTCGATGGCTGGTTGGCATCGTAGTTGAAATAGAAAGTACGGGTTTGAAAGCCCAGCATCTCTGCCTTAGCTTGGAAATTTCCTGACCCTAGTCCACCGATGACCCACCGGCCCTGTCCGTCGGTTGTGGCAGTTCGGCCCCCTCCGTTGTTCGCGGTAATCGTGACCCGAGCATTGGGAATCACGGCTCCACTGGGATCCGTCACATAGCCGCCCATTTGTCCAGGAGGAGCTTCCATTCTTGCGTTGCTGTACGCGTTCGAGTCGTGATTTTCCGCATTGCTCGCATCTTCTTCGCGGAATGGTTCAGGCACACGGTTGGCCGCAATTACATCACCGCCGAAGTCCTTCACTTTGTATTGTTGCGGCAGAAATACTTCCCAACTCAACAGGCTGATGGGAATGTCCATGCTCGGAAGGCTGAGATCGGCCCCGCCCTTTTTTGCGAATGGGGCGCCAGAGTGCATGAACACGAACGATACCTCGTACGAACCGGTCGGACGAAATCCCGGCCGCAGAAGAGGCACGCGGCTTCCATCCGGACCTTGCACGGGCTTCACGCGCTCGCCTCCGACCTCTGCCGAGAGAATGCTGACGCCTGCGGGCAGAGCGATTTTCAGGAATGGCTGCGCCTGGTTCTTAACGATCAGCCTTACTTCGGTGAGCGATTTGCCCTCCGACGTGACCAGGGTTGTGACCTCTGCGTTTTCGGCAACCGCGGCCAGCACGCTTCCGTCAGGGAAGCGCACCCACTGCAGCGCCAGAGTCGGTGTCTCGCTGGCTTGCTTGTGATAGCGGAACGCCGCCTGCGCCGGGAAATGCGCCAGAGACCGCAGATACGGATTCGCTTCTTTCACGTCCATGCGCTTCAGGCCGCCGCCCTCCGTCGCGGTCAGCTCCATGGTGCCCGAGCCTTCAATCAGCACTTCGCCGGTCTCGCGCTGGGCCCGCTTAAAACTGAGGAATGGCGCGTCGGCCTTCTCACCGCTGATCGAACGCTCTAGCGAAATCAGGAACTGGTGGCTGCGCTGGTTGGGCGCATTCACCTTCAGGGTCAAAACTCCCGAGTTCGTTTCCGTGGAATCGAGGGTGGCGCCGGTCGCGCCGGTGACCTCAAATCCCTCCGGGACCTCAACCTGGAATTGCGAAGGCTCGCCCTGCACGACGGTGATGTCAGCGAGCACGGCTACGCGCATCTCTGCCTCGCTGACCGAGATCAGTGATTTCGTATCCGACAGAAACCGAACTTCTCGCGGCACCGTCGGAGTCACGGCTTCGCGCGTGGTCCACCAGATGTTCGCGGGCTGTCCCGGCACCAGCGTCGCCTCGATCGCGGTATGTCCATTCTCCGATTTCCGGCTGGTGATGATGCCGGGATGGATGTTGGCATAGGTATGGTCGCCTGGAATCACGAGTGCCAGTTGCACGCTGCCCGCAGCGGGCGCAGGCAGGCTGAACGAGGCGCGTCCGGCCTCGATTCGCAGCGGCAGCCCGGTGTCGAGGGCGACGGAAAATTCGCCCGGTCCCTGCAGCAGCGCCATGTGCGTGCCATTCTCCTGTAGCAATGGGACGCCTTTGCCGTTCTGGTGGGCGTCGAGCACGGTCATCCCACTGATCAGCGGAACCTTGCTCAAGCCCCTTCGGAAGACTTCTCCCTCCAGGCGCACGGTGCCGCACACTGCGTCGTTGTCAACGTGCAAACTCAGATCCGCATGCTTGACGGAGTAAGGAAGCGGTGCAAGATCGGATTTCTTCGGCGGCTTCGCCGCTAGTTCCACCAGTTTGTTGTATTCGTCGAGGGTCAGTGTGACATTGCCGGAATCGGGCAACGGCAGCGTGGTTTTCTCTTCCCCCGGCGGCATCTGCGCCATGCACATCGAGCACAGCAGCAACATCACACATATGTTTTTCATCGCACACCTGCCTTTTTGTCGCGCTGGAAGTTGAATTCTGCCGCCGGAAACTGGTTCTCGCTCGTAAGTTCAGAAACGAGGAATATCGATGGCCCAAATGCCGGGAATGCCACGTCGATCGGCAGGATGCCGGTGACCTTCCCACTCGACGATTTTGCTTTGAACGAATCGAGTAGAGCTTGGGTGGCGTCCTTCTTCTCCTTGTCGTCGGCGCCCTGCAGCTTGGCGAACTGCTCCAGGCGATCAAGTTGCTCGGGTGCACCCACGACGTTAGACAGCGCTCCAATTTTGGCCACGCTACCGCTCGGAGGCTCCAGCACCGCAGACACCGGATTCACATACTCTTGTGTGCGAAAGATTCCCGGTTCAGCCGAGACCTTGAACAGAGGTGGGTAGTACAGCAGCAATCCGGTGCGGGAGATCGGAAGATCCAGCGCCGGCAGAGTTACTTTCTGCTGGCCTTTGTCGTTCCAGGCCGCCGCCTTTGCGAGATATAGGATCTCGACGGCGAAAGCTGGTGCATCATCTCCGCCTCGCGATTTCTCGAGCGGCAGCAGCAGGCTTCCGTCGGGAGATTGGCCCGGACGAACCGGCCGTCCCGCGAGCGTCACGCTCCAGACTGTTGCCCCCGCGGGCAGCGTGACTTTTACGAAGTTGCGCTGGTTGTTGCGAACGGCGTAGCGTGCCTGCACAAGTTCCTTGCCGTCGGCGCTCATCAGCACCTGGTAGCGGGCCTCTTCAATGTTCGCCATCAGAACGGCCTGCTGGTCGTAGCGCGCCACATTTACGGTTAAAGACCGGGTCGTGCCAGCTTCGCCCGACCGTGCCCGAAACGCGACCAGGGCGGGAGACTGCCGGTTCGCCACCATCTCGCCGAGATCGGTAGCGTCGGCGTCTTCAAGGCCCTGCGCTTTCTGGTCTTTGATCTCGCCGGCGCCGAGGATTTCCACGGCCACGCCCCCGGTGTCGCGTTCGGTGTTGAGAAGGCGGAGCAGGGGAATGTCGATGATTCCGTCTTTTGGCAGCCGCGCCTCGCCGCTGATCACGAAGCGAGCGCTGTGCTCGACGGGCTCCAGGAAAGTTACGGCCAGTTCGCCGTTCTTCATCTCCCAATCGGCCACCATCGCGCCGGAAACCTGATTAACGGTTATTTTTTCCGGCAGTTGGATGCGCACCTCGCGGGCCGCGCCCTGCACGACTTCGAGACTCGCTTCCGCATAGATGGAGGTCGCGTCCTCTGCCAGGCTGGTGAGTTGCGTCAGCGAGCCGCGCAGGCGTAGAGGCAACTCGACATGATGATCTTCCGTCTTCCGCCGCCAAGTGAACGTCAGCGCCTCATTTCCGCGTGCGTATGCGAGCCACTTGGTTTCGCCGGAGGTCTCGGATTTCTCGGAAAGCAATCCGCCGCCAACTCTCAGATCGACTCCCTGCCGCGGGAGCAGAACCGCCGCCCGCGTGACTCCCGATTCCGTGGAAGGCAACGAAATGCTCTCATCGCCAGCGGAGGTTGTGACTGGCACATCCACATCCAGCAGCAGTTCGAAACGGCCTGCGTGTGAGAGCAGCGCCGTGAGATGCGTGCCGCCTTTGCCTTGACCCTGTGCTCCCGGAACAAGTGATACGGGCTTGCCGTCGAGGCGCGCTTCTCGTACCAGCAGGCCAGCGGGTATGGGAACGCGCACCCATCCATCTTTCAATACGTCAACGGTGAGGCTGGCTCGTCCTGCGGCTAGGTCCCCGTTCACGTGCAGGTCGTAGTCCACACGCGTCAAGGTGGCGTCTGTGGGAGGCGGTTCCGGATCGTGCTCGACCGGGTAGGCCTTTGCCCGCAGCACGCGATATTCCTCGACTGGAATCACCACCCATCCCGCGATGTGCGAAGTCTCAGGGGGCTTCTCGCCCGCTCGAGGCACGGGTTCGGCAGCGGCTCCCCAACACACGGAAGCGGCTACGATGCAGGGGAAAAACGGTCTCAGAGCAAATTGTCTGAGTTGCAGAAACACGGCGAGAATTGACTTTTTCATGGTTCCAGCCTCACTCCAACTAATCTGGGGATGCACATCGGTTTCTGGGGGATGTTTCAGCGCTAGCGGCCAGGCAGAGTAAGAATGGTCGGGCGCCCGGAAATTGCAGGCCAAAATTAGGTAATGGTTACCGCGCAGGTCGGTGCGGAAGGCGCGTCAGACCCCGACTCTGCGGTACCATAGCAAGTCGTAGAGCCGCCATCCCGGCGGCTGCGTGGCGGCGTTTCGCCGCCACAGCCGGACGCTACCGGGACCCGGAGGTCCACTTGCCTTTCAGCACGGAGAAGTCCAAGCAGATTTACGACCGCACTCTGGGCGTGCTGATCGAGGCCAGCAGTTCATCTTCGCGGGGCCCGGCGAATTTCGGCAAGCACCCGATCTTCATGGACCGCGCCGGCGGTTCGCGCATCTACGACGTTGACGGCAACCAGTACATCGACTGGATGATGGCCTTCGGCGCGCTGCCTCTGGGCCACGCGCATCCCGAGATCGTGGAGGCGATCACCGAAGCCGCCACCACCGGAGCGCACTTTGCCACCGCGAGTCCCGTCGAGTTGGAAGTGGCGGAGATGCTGCAGTGCATCGTTCCCAACGCCGAGCGCGTGCGCTTCGCGAACACTGGCACGGAAGCCGTCATGGCAGCGATTCGCCTGGCGCGTGGCGTCACTGGACGCCCAAAGATTCTCAAGTTCGAAGGCCACTACCACGGCTGGCACGACGACCTGCTGGTCAGTTCGAACGTCCTGCCGCCGGCCGCGCTGGGATTGTGCACCGATCCCATCCGGATTCCCGACAGTTCCGGCTTGAATCGAACCGCGCTTGACGACACGATTGTCGTGCCATGGAATGATCTGCTAGCCCTGCAGAGGGCGATTGAAAATCATCCCGGCCAGATCGCGGCGATCATCACCGAAGGCATTATGGCCAACATGGGCGTGATCCCTCCGGCCGAGGGATATCTGCCGGGCCTGCAGAAGCTCGCAAAGGCCAACGGGATACTCTTCATCCTCGATGAAACGGTGACAGGTTTCCGCATCGCTCCCGGCGGCTGCCAGCAATACTACAAACTGTCTCCTGATCTGGTCACCTTCGGCAAAGCGCTGGGCTGCGGCCTGCCCGTTGCGGCGTTGGTGGGTCGCGCCGAAGTAATGGAGGCATTGCAATGGGGAGGCGTTCTGCACTATGGCACACACAACGGATCGCGCATCGGAATGCACGCCGCCAGGGCCAACCTGCGCGTGCTCACCCGTGACGATAACGCATCCTTCCGCCACACCTGGCGGGTCGCAGAGCGGCTGTGTAACGGATACAGGGAACTGTTCAAGAAGGAGGGCCGCGCGATTGTGGTGCAGAATGTCGGCCCGATGTTTCAGTTGATGTTCACCGATCAGCCCGCGATCCGCGACTACCGCGAGTTCTGCCAGTTCGTGGACCGCGCTGCGTTCCAGCGGTTCGTGCTATCGCTGTTTCCGTTCGGCGTTTACGCGTCACCGTCTGCCGCGCTGCATTCGATCGTGACGTTAGCGCACACCGAGGAGGACGTGGATTTCACTCTCGAAGCAGCAAGGAAGGCCTTGGACGGCGCAGTCGGAGCAGCGCAATGACCTCTGCCGCGTCGACGATCCCGCAACGAGCGACCCAACTTCTCTCTCTGGAGGGCAAGGTCGCAATGATCACAGGTGCCGCCTCTGGCATCGGGCGTGGCATCTCGCTTCGTCTCGCTGAGATGGGCGCCTTCGTCGTCGTTCTCGACATCGACGTGGCCAAGGGGCGCGAAACCGCCACCGAAATCGAAGCTCGCGGAGGCCCGGCCTTTTTCCTGAAGTGCGATGTCCGCAGCGCGACTGATTGCCGCCGAGCCATCGAGGCAACCATCGAAGGTTCCGGCAAGGTCGACATCCTGTGCAACTGTGCTGGCATCGCGATCCGCAAAGACATCGTCGAGCTCACCGAGGACGAATGGGATCTCGCACTCGACGTGACACTGAAGGGAATCTATCTGCTGTCGCGCGAAGTGGTGCCCCACATGATTCGCAACGGCGGAGGCAGCATCATCAACATCGGCTCCGGATGGTCGCTCAAGGGAGGCCCTCGCGCCGCGTCCTACTGCGCGTCCAAGGGTGGCACCGTGAACCTGACGGCCGCCATGGCCATCGACCACGGCAAGCATAACATCCGGGTGAACTGTGTGTGCCCGGGAGATGTCGACACTCCCATGCTGCATAGCGAATGCGCCCAGCTTGGTGAGGACAAAGAAGGGTTCATGCGCGAAGCGGCAGATCGTCCGCTGGCGAGAGTCGGCACTCCCGATGACGTCGCTAATGCCGTCCTATTTCTAGCAAGCCCCATGTCGAGTTGGATTACGGGAGCAGTCTTGGTGGTGGATGGCGGAGGACTGGCGTAAAACTCATCGGCGTACAGCGATCCCCAGGGGCAAAAGCCCGATGGACTCCCCGGGCTTTAAGCGGCCCTGACAGGGCCGCTCTTCCCCGGGGCTCGCCAGTCTTCGGCCTGATCGGCCGCGTTTCCGCATCGATTACTGTCCCCGCCGTTGGCGCGCTGCCTCATACAGCACGATGCTCCCAGCAACGCCCGCATTCAAAGATTCCACCTGCGCAGTGTGGGGAATTGCGATAAGTTCATCCGCCTGCGCCAGCACCGTGCGCGGCAATCCCGATCCCTCGCTTCCGACGAATACAGCCGAAGCCCCCGTCAGATTCGCCTGATCGAGCGGCGTGCCCTTGTGCGAAGAAGTCGCAATCAGCCGCACCCTTTGCGCCCGCAGCTTCGCGGAAATCTCCTCCAGTCCGCCAGCCGTTTTCCCAATCACGACCGGAAGCCGGAACACCGATCCCGCCGATGCCCGCATCGCCTTCGAATTTAAAGGACTCACCGTGCCCTCGCCCAGCACCACGCCCGCGCTGCCAAAGGCTTCGGCCGAGCGAAGGATCGTCCCTAGATTCCCCGGGTCCTGCAGCGCCGCAAGAACAATCACCGGACCAACCTGCAAGCGTTCCAATACCTCCGCCAGCGAGAATTCCTTTAGCCGAACCAGCGCCGCCACGCCCTGTGGCGTCTCGGTGGGAACGGTGGCGTCGAACAGCTTGTCGGGCAGCAGCAGAGTGTCGACGTTCGCGCCGATCTGGGGCAGCAGACGCTCTGCCAGGTTCTGCGCCGACTCCTTGAAGAACACCGCCCGAAAGCGCAGCCCGCTGCGCATCGCCTCTTCCACAATGCGCACGCCCTCGACAGCGCAGCTTCCGTCCTCGGTGCGCTCAGCACGCGCGAAAGCTTGACGCAATTCCTTCACCAGGGCATTGTGGCGGCCTTCAATGCGGCGGAGTCGGTGCTGGGCGTTGGGCGCGGATTCTGCGGTTCGGGTCATTCTGTTTGTGCCTGCGTGCTTGCCATCATACGCTGCCGCTTCCTCTTGCCGCGTTTTGCCGTATTATGGTAGGTTTCGCGGTCTAAATAAATCCATCCGTAGCACATAGAAGGGAGCGCCGTGCGCGCCGAGATCCTAAAAATCAATAGCGAGACTCCTGAATCGTCCCTGGTGAAATACGCCGCCGATCAGATCCGTTCCGGGGAAGTGCTCGGCATGCCTACCGACACGTTCTACGGACTGGCGGCCGATCCCTTCAACCTGCGCGCGGTCGACAAGGTTTATGACATCAAGACCCGTTCGCGGCATAAACCGCTGTCGCTGCTGATTGCCAGCACCGACCAGGCGGAGGAACTCGCCAAGCCGCTGCCCGAAGAGTTTTACGCGCTGGCGCGGAAGTTCTGGCCAGGCCCGCTGACCATCATCGTGAAGGCTGGTTCCCGCCTGCCCCTCAAGGTCACGGCGAATACAGGGAACGTTGCCTTGCGAGTGCCCAACGCATACATCCCGCTGGCAGTGGTAACGGCCGCCGCCATCCCGATCACGGCGACTTCCGCCAATCTGAGCGGAGCCTCGGAGTGCACCAGCGCCGAACAGGTGCGCGAACAACTCGAAGGCCGTATCAACATCATCGTCGACGGCGGCTCATCTCCTCGCGATGTTGCCTCCACCATCATCGACCTTACGGACGAAGCTACGCGCTGGCGCATCATTCGAGAAGGCGCCATTGCTGCCGACGAAATCTCCAAGTTCTTCGCGCAGGGATGACCCGTGAAGGTGCTCGCCTACAGGATGACCGTCTAAGGATGACCGTCTAGGGAATGACCGATGAAGCCGCCAATCAGCATCCGCACCCGCGATGGTGGCTTCGTCTTTTGCTTCTGTTCGTCGCAGCCGTTTTATTGTTCCTGGTCATTACTGCCGCACAGGTTGTGCATACCGCGTCTCTTCAGGAAATCCATCGCGCCGACGCCATTGTCGTCTTCGGCGCAGCCGAGTATTCCGGGCGCCCCTCGCCCGTGCTGCGCGCCCGGCTCGATCATGCTCTGGAAGTCTTCCACCACGGAGTTGCACCGGTAGTCATTACCACGGGTGGCGCCGCTGCCGATCCCAGCTTCAGCGAAGGGGGCGTGGGCCGCGACTATCTGATGCGCCACGGCGTCCCCGAACGCAGCCTGATCGCCGAAACCCAAGGCCGCGACACGGCAGAATCTGCTATTCGCGTGGGCGTGATTATGCGGGCCAACGGTCTGCACAGCTGTATTGCGGTGAGCGACGCCTATCACGTTTTCCGCATCCGCAAACTTCTGGAGCACGAAGGCATTGCGCCCGTCTACGTAGCGCCGCGCCCGGACTCGCGTCCGCACAGCACCTGGCAACGCTCAGTCGCCGTTCTCCGCGAAACAGCCAGCTATTTCTTGTGGAAACTAGGGATTACCTGAGAGGGCGGCTTGAGGAATTCGATTTGAAGCCGCGGAAGGTTCTGGTCCTGCGGCTACAGGGTTCCGGCAGGACCGCGTCCGTCACATTTCATCGCCGTCGAAGCTGTTGGTCTGAATTCTGAACCATGAGTAATGCAGATTGTTGATTTGCGGGCCGCCTTTGACTTTCGTGAACATGCGCTGAATCCTCATCATCAGCGCGCTGTTTTTGATCCTCTGAGTCTGGTCGATTCGATTCCCCCGCTGGTCGGGTCCTCGGAAAGATGACCTAAGTTTGCCGCCACCCGTACGAAGGTGACTCTAAACCTACCAGCCCTCGCGATCACGCAGGCTTGTGATGTGGCTCACATGATGCCGTCCATGCCACGCATACAGGGCCAGCGTCTTCTCCAGCGTCATTGCGCCCAGTTCCGGATGGCGAAACGTCCGCTTCCACTCCTCGGGCGATAGCGACCGCAGCAGGCGCACCCAGCGATCGTGGAGTGAATCCAGCAGCGTCAGAGAGACCTCAACCGGAGTCGCCTTGGTGTCGGCCAGTTCCGCCCAGCGATCTTCCGCGTAGGGCTTGATGGTCGGCTCGGCTTCGGTAAGAGCTAGCTTGAACCGCACATAGGAATTCAGATGGCTGTCGGGCACGTGATGCACGACTTGGCGTACGCTCCATCCGCCGGGACGATAGGGCGTGTTTAGCTGGGCCTCCGACAAGCCTTTGATCGCAGCGCGCAGGTTCGCGGGTGTGCGGGCGATTTCGTCCAGTGCCGTTTGCTTCTGCTGCTCGGTCAGGGGTCCTTCGAAGTGAAACTTGCCAATGGGGTAGCGCAGGTCGCTCATTGCGTCTCCAGTCAAAGAATTTGCACTTTAGAGATGAGCGAGCACAGACAAGCGCTTCAAAATCGCGCCGGGACCGTCCTCCGAATGCCTAGACCGATCGCTGGAAGCCAGAAGCCGAAGCGTTAACCACCACCCCTAGTACCCGCCCCCAACCAACCCCATCCCCTCCGGCTTCGAATTTCGGTTCCTCGTTCCCCAACATGCCACTCGATTGGTGCATCCAATGTGGTTTCTAGGCTAAACTCTCTGAGCGATTGAGTTTAGCTACTCGGTTCCCGAATCCAGCTCAAGACGCTGCGGGAATTGCCTGCGAGGGGAACTATGCCATCGTCGGTCTGGTCTGGCCACTTAACCTTCGGACTCATCTCCATGCCCGTGCGTCTGTTTTCCGGCGCGCGCAGCAGCGGCATTTCCTTCAACATGCTGCATCGCACCGATAAGTCGCGGCTCAAGCAGCAATACGTTTGTCAGGCGGACGGCCAGGTCGTCGATCGCGCCGACATCGTCAAGGGCTACGAGTTCCGCAAGGACGAATACATCATCATCGAGCCCGACGAGATCAAGAAGATAGAACCGCAGACCGCCAAGACCATGGAGATCCTCGAGTTCGTGAAGACCGGCGACGTCGATCCCGTGTATTTCGAGTCGTCGTATTACATGATGCCCGAGGAAGCGGGCCGCCGCCCCTACGCCCTGCTGACGAAGGCGCTTGAAGAAAGCGAGTACGTCGCCATCGCCCAGATCACCATGCACAACCGTGAGTACACGGTGTTCCTGCGCCCGCACGAAGGCGGACTCATGCTGCACACCATGTACTACGCCGAGGAAGTCCGCAAGGTCGAAGGCTTCGGCGCTCCCGATGTGGAATTGAAGGAAGCCGAAGTGAAGGTCGCCCACCAGTTGATCGAGGCGCTGGCCGACGAGTGGGATCCCGAGAAATACAAAGACAACTTCCAGGAAAACTTGAAGAAGCTGATCGAGACCAAACTCGAGGGCGGGGAAGTGGCGGCCGTCGAAAAGCCAAAGAAACTGGCACCGGTGGTCGATCTGATGGCAGCGTTGAAACAAAGCCTGGCCCAGATGGAAGGCAAGAAGAAGCCCGCTGCCACCATCAAGACCGATGAGCCCGTCGCAGCCGCGGCAAAGTCTCGCCGAAGATAGCGTGGGCTCCCCTCTCGGCGCCTTCGGATTCCCCATCGCTGCTGCAGCTCCCCATCGTCCAACTGGGGAAACCTTCGGGCATCCCGCGCCCTTCCCTCCGCATCCCTTTGCTGAGCGCGAGTGCTGAGTACTGTGTACTGAGTATCGAATGCTGTAGCTGGCCTAGCGCAGAAGGCTCACAATCGTTACAATAATCGCTTCGTCTTAATCATTCGAACTTAATCCTTCGAATCAGAACTTCTTCTTCGGGGTGTCGATGAGTTTCCGACGTGTGGGCTGGGTGGCAGCGATCGCGCTGGCAACTGTGCTGGAGATTTCCTGCGGTCAGGTCTATCGCCCCGTAGTCATTCCTACCAATATCACTCCGCCCAATCCGGCGAACTTCCACGCTGTTTTTGGCATAAGCGCCAATGTACCCCTGAATCCCGGAGCCGCCCTCCAGATCGACGTCTCTGGAGATACCGACATCGGCCAAGCCAACATGGGAGTGAATCCCACCCATGCCGCCATTCTTTCCAACAATTCGCGAGTCTTCGTCGCGAATGCTGGCGCCAACCTCTGTTCGGGGGGAACGGACTCAGTCACGGCGTTCTTTCCGGCGGGTCAGAGCGCGATCTCAACCGGATTGGGTACGCCGACCACCTTCACTCTACCCAACGTGGGTACTTCTCAATCTTCCTCAATCACGGCCATCAGCGAGGCGGGTAATCTGGTCACGCTCGCACTCAGTGCCCCGATCGGTACTGCTCTCGTGGGATCGAAGATCGTGATTTCCGGTGTCGTTACGCCCGGTGCGAACCCTGCTGCCTACGACGGGTGCTTCCCAGTTGTTTCCGTCGCCGGCACAACCCTCCAGTATGTGAGTCCGCTCACAGGTCTGCTGCCGGTTAACACTGGAAGTGTTATCGGACTGGCGACCGTTCCGACGTTTTGCCCCTACCTTCCCGACTACGTGGCCACCACCCAAAATACTGCTGTCTACGTAGCGAACTATGGAACTGCAGGCGATCCTAATTGCAATTTCGCGAGCACCGATTCCGTCATGGCGCTCAATTCGGGAACAAACACAATCAGCAACACCGCTTACCTTCCGGCCGGGGCGCATCCCGTGGCACTGGTCGAGACGCCCAGCGGGTCCGATCTCTACGTCCTCAACCAGGGCAACAATACGGTCAGCGATCTCTCTCCCATCGACTTGTCGACCGTGGCCACCATACCGGTGGCCTCGTCCCCTGTGTGGGCAGTTTCACGGCCAGACGGCCAGCGTGTGTACGTCGTCACCCAGGGGAACGCGGCCGCTTCTGTGTCGTCGCAGCTCTATACGATTAACACTGTCACGAACACGGTGATTCCGCAGTCGCCGCAATCTCTAGGTGTCGCCGGCGCGAACTTCGTCCTCTATGACAAGAGCCAGAACCGGTTGTACGTGCCCAATCCCGACGCGGCGGTGGTGTACGCGTTCGACGCGACCACCGATCCACCGACGCCTCTGGGAAATGCCGCGGGCATCAGCATACCCTTGCCTTCCGCCTGTTCTAGCGCGACGTGCTCGGCGGTCATGCCTGTGTCTGTGGCGGCCTTGCCGGATGGCAGCCGGTTCTACGTCGCCAGCTATGCGACTGCGACGTCCAGCTGTCCTGATCTGACGTTAGCCGCAACCGGCTGCGTGATTCCGCAAGTGACTGTCTTCGACGCCCGGTCTTTAACCGTAAAAACGACGATATTCCCGCTCCTTCCTCCCGTGACGACTTCCACCGGAAAGGTCGCTCCGTTCGCGCTGGCGCCGGCCACTTTCTGTGCGCCAGTGACGTCCTACTCTCCGGCCGCGGCGCGCTTCCGCATGTCCGCTGTCGCCGCTGCCGATAGCAGCCGCGTGTACGCCAGCCTTTGTGACGGAGGTTCCGTGGCCATCGTCAACACCACAACCAGTTCAATCTCTACCGGCGGAACCAACACGCCCGATACGCTTGTGACCGACCTTCCTGCTCCCTTCAGCGCGGCACCGGCGCAGTCGGGTCAGGAACCCCCGCCGCAGAATCCTGTCTTCTTGTTTATCGGACAATAGCGAGAGGGGTGGGTTCGTCTTGGACGACTAATAGTCGATGCCCAGAGGCCAGCCCACGTTCCGCGCACGAGCAGCCTCGAACGTGCTGAAACTGCACCAAATCTGCTGCCAGAACCGGAGCTTCAGGAATCGGCTTGTCAGCCAAAGCCTTGAGCAGCCGCGATCGTATTCAGCCCCTCATCGGCGGACAACCAGTTCTCCTCCGGAAGGTGCGCGTTATCGCCACCTTCAAGAAATCCGGCCATCTCATCCTCGCTGGCCTGAAGATATTCATCAGAGAAATGACGCCCGCCTGCTCCGCTAGCGCCTCCAGCAGTTCACTGTGTTTGGATAAAGCGCGGCATTCCAACCCCGTCGCATCCACGCCAGGAATCTTTCCTGCTGCACGATGTAAGAAGGCCGGCATCGGTTAAGACCA
>DATDGW010000280.1:0-16540 GCA_036521895.1 Candidatus Sulfotelmatobacter sp.
TTCTTCATAAGTCGGAGTTCGTTATATCGAAATCCGAGTTATGTGTCAACCAGGAATTCAAGCGCTCGGCAGGATGCGGCTGGTGCCGGCCAGCCACTTCGGCGTGGCGCGGGTCTCCGTTGTTGACGGCGTAGAGAACAAGTTCGACGCGCGTCGAGATACCAAGTTTTTCGCAGATGCGGTAGAGGTATTTCTTGAGGGCGGGCGCGCTGAGGTTGAGTTCGCGGACAATCTCGCGATTGCCGAGTCCTTCGGCGACGAGGGCGACGACGTGTTCTTCGCGCGGGGTGAGCCGGCTCCTGCCTTGGGTATTGAGCAGGCGCAGCGAGGGGACCTCGGAGATGAGATTCATGAGGTAGTTGAGTTGCTCGGTGCCGGCCCAGAGCTGTCCAGAGGCCACGCGGAGGAGGCATTGGCACAGGAGGCGGAGGTTGGCGTCGGTGATGGGGAAGATGCCGCGAGCGCCAGAGCGGAACGCGCAAACCACGAGTTCGCGAGCGCAAGTGTCGACCAGCAGGACCTGGGGAATCTTCGGGATGGTCGAGATGAAAACGGCGCAGCGTCATCACGGTTTCGGGAATGTTGGCGGACGCGTTCAACGACACCAGCGCGATTCGCGGATGTTTCACGCTGACTGCCTGGAGGATGGAGGCAGTATCCAGGGCGCAGGTGGTGACGCGAAAGGGCGGCGCAACGGCGAGCGGGATAGTTGCGGCTTTTGAGATCGCACGTCTCTTCAGAGAACCTCGTCGTTATGCCTTAGCCATAGCGACCGATTGCTGACATCCATGCTCCATTAGATAATAATAATTATTATTCACAGAATTGAATGGACCGGGAGAGGCTCAGCAGCAGGACAGAAATCGAGGATTTGAGCACAGGACGGGGCCAATCCCGTCTTTTTTGTTTACAATCAAATGCTGCCACTATCGGGCGCGACCACTCCCGCCGTGGCCACATCTCTCATGCAAAAGACAATTCTGGTCACCGGGGGCGCGGGATTCATCGGCTCCAACTTCATCTTGCAACGGTTGCAGGAGCAGGCACCATCAATCATCAATCTCGATAAACTGACGTACGCGGGGAACCTGCACAATCTGGAGAGCACTACATCGGATGGCCGGTATAAGTTCATCCAGGGCGATATCGGCGATCGCGCCGTTGTCGGGCAACTGCTGGAATCGCATAAGCCGCGTGCGATTGTTCACTTTGCCGCCGAAAGCCACGTAGATCGCTCGATCCGTGGCCCGGAGGATTTTATCCGCACGAATGTCGACGGGACGTTCGCATTGCTGGAGGAGACGCGAGCGTACTGGAGCGCCCTTCCCGACGAAGAACGAAAGAGCTTTCGGTTCCTGCACGTTTCCACGGACGAAGTGTACGGCTCGCTCGGTCCAGACGATCCACCGTTCAGCGAGAGCACGCCCTATGCCCCGAACAGTCCGTACGCCGCGTCGAAAGCCGCGTCTGATCACCTGGTGCGGGCGTATCACCACACCTATGGCCTGCCGACGCTCACGACCAACTGCTCGAACAATTACGGACGCTTTCAATTTCCCGAGAAGCTGATTCCCTTGATGATTCTGAACGCGCGAGACGGGAAAGCGCTGCCAGTGTATGGGGATGGCATGAACGTCCGCGACTGGCTCTATGTTGAGGATCATTGCGCGGCGATTGCAACGGTGCTGAGGAACGGGCGCCCCGGCGAAACCTACAACATCGGCGGCTGGAACGAAAAGCCAAATCTGGAGATCGTGCAGACGATTTGCGATCTGGTGGATGAAATGGCGCCGCGCGCGGGAAGACCCCGCCGCGACTTGATCACGTTTGTGAAGGACCGTCCAGGTCACGACCGCCGCTATGCGATGGACGCGCGCAAGATTGAGCGCGAATTGGGATGGAAGCCGAAGGCCACGTTTGAAAGCGGCATCCGCGAGACGGTTCGCTGGTATCTTGAGAATGAGGCGTGGGTGCGGGACGTGACCAGTGGAAGCTACCGGCAGTGGGTTGCGACGCACTACTCCGGCTAAATCGCAGAGCGAGAAGACAGATCGAATCATGCAAGAGAGCACGCGGTATAAAGGCATCATCCTGGCAGGCGGGTCGGGCACGCGCCTGTATCCGGTGACCCAAGTCATGGGGAAGAGTCTGCTTCCTATCTACAACAAGCCCATGATCTATTACCCGCTGTGCACGCTGATGCTGGCGGGGATCCGCGACATTCTGGTAATTTCCACTCCTGACGACACACCCAAACTTCAGACGCTCCTGCAGGACGGGAGCCAGTACGGGATTCGTCTGCGGTATCAGGTGCAGCTCAAACCGGAGGGCATCGCGCAGGCGTTTCTGCTGGGGCAAACGTTTCTAGAGGCCAGTCCTTGCGCCCTGGTGCTGGGGGACAACATTTTTTATGGGCACGACCTGGCGAAAGATCTGCGGGAGGCTGCGGGCAAGGTTCATGGAGCGCGAGTCTTCGCGTATCCCGTGCATGATCCGGAGCGGTATGGAGTCGTCGAGTTTGATGCCAGCGGGCGCGCGCTGAGCATCGAAGAGAAACCGAAGCAGCCGAAATCGCGATACGCGGTTACGGGACTCTATTTCTACGACGATCAGGTGGTGGATGTTGCAAAATCGCTGAAGCCGAGCGCGCGAGGCGAGCTCGAGATCACCGACGTCAACCGAGCGTACCTGAAAAAAGAAGAGCTGGAAGTTGTGGTGATGGGGCGAGGCATGGCATGGCTGGACACGGGCACGCATGAATCGCTGATGGATGCGGCGCTTTACATTCAGGCGATCGAAAAGCGGCAGGGCTTGATGGTGGCGTGCCCGGAGGAGATCGCTTACCGGTCTGGGTACATTACTGCGGCGCAGGTGGAAAAAATTGGCAGCGGCATGAAGAACAGCAGCTACGGGGCGTACCTGCTGCAGCTGTTGCGGGAAAGGGTGTTCTGAGATGGGCACGGTTTCGGGGCCGCCGCATGCGATGACTGCGTTCAGGAAAATTCCGACTTCTCTGCCGGGAGTAGTCATTCTCGAGCCCCGCGTGTTTGGCGACGAGCGGGGATTCTTTCTCGAGAGCTTCAACGAAAAGGCGTTTGCCGAATTGGGGATCAAGCAGCAGTTCGTTCAGGACAATCATTCTGGTTCGCGACGAAATGTGGTGCGCGGGTTGCACTATCAGATCAAGCAGCCGCAGGGAAAACTGGTACGGGTGGTGCAAGGCGAGGTTCTTGATGTCGCGGTAGACGTGCGCCGCAGTTCTGCAACATTTGGCAGATGGGAAGCGGTGCGCTTATCGGGCGAGAACAAACGCATGCTCTGGATACCCGTTGGATTCGCGCACGGGTTCCGCGTGATGTCCGAGAGTGCGCAGGTTCTCTATAAGGCGACCGACTACTATGCTCCGGAACGTGAGCGCACGGTGGCGTGGAATGATCCGGAGTTGAAGATTGATTGGCAGCTGGAAGGCGATCCCATCGTGTCGGCGAAGGACCAGCGCGGCGTCGCTCTGGGTGACGCCGAAACGTTCGAATAGACTGAGGGAAAATCACTCAAATGAAAGCCATCGTTCTGGGAGCCTCGGGTCTTCTGGGCAAGGCGCTGATGCGCGAATGGACAGGGGATGAAGTTGTGGGCCTCGCGTCGCCCGAGGTGGACATTCGCGATGGGGAGAAGGTGCGCGAGGTGCTGGAAAAAGCCCGCCCCGACTGGATTGTGCTGGCGGCGGCCTACACCCACGTTGACGATTGCGAGAGTCATCCCGATCTGGCGAGGGCGATAAATCGCGACGGCGCTGTGAATGTTGCTCAAGCCGCAAAGCGGATCGGTGCGAAACTGCTGTTTATCAGTTCAGACTATGTGTTCGATGGAAAAAAGACTTCTCCCTATGAAGCAGGGGATGCGCGCAATCCGCAGAGCGTTTACGGGCGGTCGAAGGCCGAAGCAGAGGTTGGTTTGCTCGAGCTGCTGCCGGAGTGCTGCATCGCACGGACTTCATGGTTATTTGGCACCGGAGCGAAGTGCTTTCCCGATACGATTCTGAAGTTAGCAGCAACTCGGCCGGCGTTGGATGTGGTTGATGACCAGCGGGGATGCCCAACCTATTCTGTGGACTTGTCGCGGGCGATCATCGGGTTGTGCCGCAACCATGCGGGTGGAATTGTGCACGTGACCGACGCCGGGGATTGCTCATGGTTTGAATTCGCGCGCGAGATTGTAAAGGGAGCGGGGTTGGCTACCGAAGTGCGCCCGGTCAGCAGTCGGCAAATGGCGCGTCCGGCGCCGCGTCCCGCGTATTCCGTTCTTTCGCCGAAGAGCCTGCAGAAGTATGAGATCACAATGCCGACCTGGCAGGATGCACTGCAGCGCTACTTGCAGGAACGCGGGGACTGAGCTTTCGCCCGGACGTTGCTTCGTTTTGCCTGAGGCTGTTACGATTCGGCGGGGTCCTCGCCCATTGAAGTCCATCCTCAATTACATCGACGGGCAGTTCGTGCGCGGGAAACGCGAGTTCGCCGACCTGAATCCGGCGGACGGCAGCGTCATCGCGCAGGTCACGGAAGCAGATCAGGGAGTTGTTGACCAGGCAGTCTGTGCCGCCCGGAGGGCCCTGCGAGGCGAGTGGGGACGGCTGGGAATTCGCCAGCGGGCTGCGCGATTGCACAAGGTTGCCGACGCAATCGAGGCGCGGTTCGATTGTTTCGTTGCGGCTGAAGTTACGGATACGGGCAAGCCGGTGGCGCTCGCTTCGAAGTTAGATGTCCCACGCGCGGCAGCGAATTTTCGCGTATTCGCTGATGTGCTCAAGACGGCGGGTCTAGAATCGTTTCAGACGGAAACTCCCGACGGCAAGAGTGCGCTGAACTATGCTGTCCGCAAGCCCTTGGGCGTCGTGGGGATCATCACCCCCTGGAATCTTCCCTTGTTATTGCTAACCTGGAAAGTGGCGCCCGCGTTGGCTTGTGGCAATAGCGTTGTAGTCAAACCCTCCGAGGAAACTCCGGCGACCGCGACGCTGCTCGCCGAGGTGATGAAGGAAGCTGGCATTCCCGACGGAGTTTACAACGTGGTCCACGGGTTTGGGCCGAACTCGGCGGGCGAATTTCTGACACAGCATCCGGATGTGAATGCCGTGACCTTCACGGGGGAGTCTCGGACGGGTGCGGCGATCATGAAGACCGTTGCGGCCTCAGTAAAGCCGGTGTCGTTTGAACTGGGCGGAAAGAATGCCGCGATCGTTTTTGCCGATTGCGACTTTGAGGAAGCGGTGAGGGGGACCATTGAGGCTGCCTTCCTGAATACCGGGCAGGTGTGCCTGTGTGCGGAGCGAGTGTACGTTGAGCGCGCGATTGTGGGAAGGTTTGTCGAAGCGCTCAAACTCAAAGCCGAGAGCCTGCGGATTGGGTCTCCGCTGGAAGAGACTACGGAGCTTGGCCCTCTCATTTCCTCGCAGCACCGCGAGAAGGTACTCTCGTACTATCGACTGGCGCGTGAGGAAGGAGCGGAAGCGGTCACCGGCGGCGGCGTTCCTCAATTTGGTAATGCACTCGACAGGGGTTTCTATGTGCAACCAACGATCTATACTGGGCTGCCGGAATCGGCACGCTGCGTGAAGGAAGAAATTTTCGGCCCGGTGTGCCATATCGCTCCCTTCGACACCGAAGAGGAAGCAGTGAGCATGGCGAACGATACAAAGTACGGCCTGGCGGCTACGATCTGGACGACGAATCTCAAACGTGGGCATCGTGTGGCCCAACAGATGAATGTCGGCATCACCTGGGTGAACTGCTGGTTCTTGCGTGATTTGCGCACGCCATTCGGTGGCGTGGGTTTTTCTGGGATCGGGCGGGAAGGGGGTATGCACTCGCTGAATTTTTATTCGGAACTGAATAATATTTGTATTCGGTTGTAACGTCCGGCGAAAGTGTAGACATGGGGAAAGTTTCGAGCAGAGTGATCGCGGGGAAAGCGAAGCCGCGTGGAAAGTATCCGCATGTGAAGCGCGCAGGCGACTTCCTCTTGGTATCCGGGACGAGCGCACGTCGAGCGGACAATTCGATTGCCGGCGCGGAGGCGGACGAACTTGGAACGACGCATCTGGATATTCGAGCGCAGACGAAGGCCGTCATTGAGAACGTGCGCGACATCCTGAAGAGTGAAAGTGTGCAACTCGAAGACGTTGTGGAAGTGACGACGTACCTCGTAAACATGAATGACTTCGCGGGCTACAACGAAGTGTATGGCGAGTACTTCGGCTACGATGGGCCGGCTCGAACCACCGTAGCCGTGCACCAGTTGCCGCATCCACATTTGTTAATTGAAATCCGCGTGATGGCGTATAAGCCGGAGAAGGCGAAATAAGGAGGCGCAATGCCGTCCATCAAGAGTCTCAAGGCGTTCAGCTTTCAGGCTTGGATCGAAGAGAACAAGGAGAAGTTCAAACCGCCGGTCGGCAATGCCCAGGTGTGGGAAGACGGCGAGATGATGGTGACCGTAGTGGGAGGTCCGAACCATCGGCGCGATTATCATGACGATCCGACTGAGGAATTTTTCTACCAGTTGAAGGGCAACATCTTTCTTCGCATCATGGCGACTCCGGGCAAGCCACCCCTCGAGATTCCGATCAAAGAAGGCGAAATCTTTCTTCTACCCAAACACATGCGGCATTCCCCGCAGCGGCTGCAGGAAGGCAGCATCGGCGTCGTGGTTGAGATGCCGCGTCCAGAGGGCGCGATGGATGGGTTCGAGTGGTATTGCCAGAACTGCCACCAACTCGTGCATCGCGCGGAAGTAAAACTGAAGAGCATTGTGCGCGATCTGCCGCCCTTGTTTGAGCGATTCTACAGCGACGAGAATCTTCGCAAGTGCAGGCACTGTGGAGCGATTCATCCCGGCAAGCAGTGAACATGCCAGTCATCGACATCCATAATCATTTCTTTCCGCGTACGTGGCCCGATCTGGCTGCGCGCTACGGCACTCCCAACTGGCCGTGGATCAAGCACACCGAGCCGGGCAAAGCGGAGATCATGGTGGGCGACCGATTCTTCCGCCAGATCTATTCCGCCTGCTGGGATCCTGAGGTGCGCCTCAAGGAAATGGACCGGGACGGCGTCGAGATGCAGGTTCTCTCGGCCACGCCAGTGCTGTTCGCGTACGAGCGTCCCGTGGAGCATGCGCTGGCTTGTGCGCGCTTGTTCAATGACGCGGCGCTGGAATTGTGCGCGCAGGGCAAGGGCCGGCTGAAATCGTTGTGTCAGGTCCCGCTGCAGGACATCGACGCGTCCTGCAAGGAATTGAGCCGGTGCATGCGCGCCGGGCACCTGGGAGTGCAGATCGGCAATCACGTTGGTGAGACCAATCTCGACGATCCGGGGATTGTGACTTTCCTTCATCACTGCGCGGACGAAAGGGCGGCAGTGTTGGTTCATCCATGGGACATGCTTGCTCCGCAGCGCATGCCGAAGTACATGATGCCCTGGACCGTGGGCATGCCTGCGGAGACGCAGCTTGGCATTGTTGCAATGATTCTGGGTGGAGCATTCGACCGGTTGCCGCACCATTTGCGCATTTGCTTTGCGCACGGCGGAGGCAGCTTCGCGTTTCTGCTGGGACGGCTGGAGAATGCGTGGCAGCATCATCCGGTCGCACACGGCGTTTGTGAGTTGCCTCCCAGCCAATACTTGAAACGCTTCTCTGTGGACTCGGCGGTATTCGATGATCGCGCCCTGCAGTTCTTAGTGGGAACCATGGGAGCCGAACGCGTGATGCTGGGCTCGGACTATCCGTTCCCTCTCGGCGAACATCGCGTGGGGTCGCTGATCCGATCCGGTCATTTGAGCGCCCCGGCAAAAGATCGCCTGCTGGGCGCGAATGCGGTCGAATTTCTGGGTCTGCGGAGCGAGAGCGCGGCGGCAACCGGCCAGTCCACCGCAGGGGATAGAACACCGATCGTGCCGCAGGGTGAGCAACTCACCTACAGTTCCTATCTCAAGGTTCCGGAACTGCTCAGGCTGCAGCAATCGCAGTCGACGCCGCAGCATCACGATGAGCTTTTGTTCATCATCGTGCATCAGACCTACGAACTGTGGTTCAAGGAATTGCTGCACGATCTGGATGCGGTGGTCGCGAACCTGCGGGCTGCCGGGGCGAATCCCGAGTCGCGCGATGAAGTCTATGAAGCGGCGCGACTGCTGCGGCGCTGCACGGAAATTACGCGCGTGCTGGTCGAGCAGTTCACGATCCTGGAGACCATGCTGCCGACGCATTTCCTGGCTTTCCGCGGCAAACTGGAGCCGGCCAGCGGATTTCAGTCAGAACAGTTTCGCGAATTGGAGTTCTTGTGCGGCCTGAAAGACGAGAAGATGTTGCGCTATCACCGTCCTACTCCGGAGGCTCATGCTCTGCTGGAGCGGAGACTGCGCGAGCCGTCACTGCACGATGTGTTCTTTGATGCATTGCGTACGATGGGCCAGCTGCAGGTGGACGCGCACGCGACTGAACGCGAACGATTCGAGGCGCGGGCCCGAGCCGTCCTTTCGCTGTATCGCGACGAACGCAGCCATCGTGACTGGATTGATGTGTGCGAGCGGCTCACGGAGTTTGACGAACTGGTTGTGAGTTGGAGGCTTCGGCATCTTCAACTCGTGGAGCGCGTGATCGGCGTACGCATGGGAACGGGCGGCAGTGCGGGATCGTCGTACTTGAAGCTGACCCTCGACAAGAAGTTTTTTCCTGAGCTGTGGGAGGCGCGAACGCTGCTAACCGAGTAGCCCGGTGAGTTGTTCCCCGAATCGGATTCATGCCCAATCTTCCATGATAGGCAAAGCCGAAACCATCTCGCTGATTGGCGCCGGACTTAACGGGCCGCTGCTGGCTCTGGGCCTGGTTAAGCGCGGCTTCCGCGTTGAGATCTACGAGAGACGGCCGGACATGCGCCGTGTGCGCATGAGAGCTGGGCGGTCGATCAATCTGGCGTTGTCCACCCGCGGAATTCACGCGCTCACCGACGGGAGCCTGTGGAACGAGATGCGACAGATCGTAATTCCCATGAGAGGCAGGATGATGCACTCGCTCTCATCCGAGCTTACGTTTCAGCCTTATGGGAAAGATGAGGTGGAAGTGATCAATTCGATTTCCCGCTCCGAATTGAATATTGCGTTGATGAATGCCGCTGAAGCGCAAGGGGTGACGATCCACTTTCAGCAACGCTGCACCGGTGTTGATCTCAAGACCGGAATGCTTCAGCTGCAAGATGAGCGAACCGGCGAGGACCGAACGCTTGCGTCAACGGTGGTGATCGGCTGCGATGGGTCGGCGTCGGCGATTCGCGGCGAGATGCTGAAGATGAACCGCTTCAACTTCTCGCAGGAGTATCTCGACTACGGGTACAAGGAGTTGACCATTCCGGCTGGACCGGAGGGAAAGCATGTTATGGCGACCGATGCCTTGCACATCTGGCCGCGGGGCAACTTCATGCTGATCGCACTGCCCAACACAGACGGCACGTTTGCCTGCATACTGTTTCTACCCTTTGAAGGACAGGATAGCTTCGCCGAACTGACCACTGCTTCTGCAGTGACGACGTTTTTCCAGTCACGATTCCCGGACGCGATTCGTCTCATGCCCGATCTGGCTGACATTTTTTTCGCCAATCCCACGGGCGCGATGGTCACGATCAAATGTTCGCCGTGGCATGTGGGGAGGAAGTCTCTCCTGCTGGGGGATGCGGCGCACGCGATTGTTCCGTTTTTTGGGCAGGGGATCAATTGCGGTTTCGAAGATTGCACCTGCCTGCTGGAGCTGATCGATGGGCACGGAGCGGACTGGGAGCGGGTCTTCCCGGAGTTCGAGAGCGCAAGAAAGGTCAATACCGATGCGATCGCCGATCTGGCGGTTGAGAACTTTGTGGAGATGAGAGATCGTGTGGCCGACCCGCGCTTTCTGCTTCGCAAGAAGGTTGAACTCGCTCTGCAAGCAAGGTATCCGCAGCTGTTCGTGCCCAAATATGCAATGGTCACTTTTCATCGCATCCCGTATGCGACTGCCTTGCAACGAGGACTGGTGCAGGACCGCATGCTTTCGGAACTCTGCGATCCGATCGAGCGCGTTGAGGATCTCGATTGGGAAAAGGCCGAACGGTTGATTCGCTGCGAGCTGACACCACTGGAGCTGGTTTCGTGACCGGGACAACATTTCATGCCGGCGAAAGTTTTGCGGTGGCGCTGGATGCCCGGGATCCTCTGGCCCATTTTCGTGAACGTTTCTACATCCCGAAAATAAGGCAGGGCGACGACTCCATTTATCTGTGCGGTCACTCGCTCGGACTGCAACCCAAAACGGCGGGTTGTTATCTCGACCAGGCGCTACAGGACTGGGCAGAACTCGGAGTGGAAGGCCATTTTCACGCGAAGAACCCGTGGATGCCGTATCACCGGTTGCTCACGCAACAGACTGCGGAGTTGATGGGAGCGCAACCAGGCGAAGTCGTCGTGATGAATTCGCTGACGGTGAACCTGCACTTGATGATGACCTCGTTCTATCGTCCCACGGCAGAGAGACACAAGATTCTGGTCGAGTGCGGAGCCTTTCCTTCGGATCAGTATGCGGTGAAATCGCAAGTCCTATCTCATGGGTTTGATCCTGCGTCATCGCTACTCGAACTTGTGCCTCGCGACGGCGAGGCCTGCATGCGAGACGAAGATATCGAATCGCTGATCGACCGCGAAGGCAATTCCATCGCGATGATCCTGCTGGGGGGAGTGAACTACGCCACCGGACAAGTGTTCGACCTGGCGGGAATCACGAAGGCCGGGCAGCGCAAGGGATGTGTCGTGGGGTTCGATCTGGCGCACGCGGCGGGAAACATACCGTTGCGCCTTCACGAGTGGGGGCCAGACTATGCGGTGTGGTGCAGCTACAAGTATTTGAATGGCGGTCCGGGATGCGTAGGCGGTTGCTTTGTGCATGAGCGGCATGCGCGCGCCTGGGAACGGCCGCGCTTTGCTGGGTGGTGGGGGCATGATGAAAAGACTCGGTTTCAGATGGGCCCCGACTTTCACCCGATGGAGGGGGCGGAGGGATGGCAGTTGAGTAATCCCCCGATTCTGGCATTGGCGGCGCTGCGTGCCTCGATAGAGATTTTTTCTGAGGCGAGCCTCGAGCGCTTGCGCGCGAAGAGCGTATCGTTGACGGGATACATGGAGTTTTTGCTCAGCCAAGACTTGTCCGCTAAGTTCTCGATCATCACACCGCCTGAGCAAGAGCGAAGAGGCGCTCAACTCTCGATCCGATTGCCCCGCGATGGCCGCAAGCTGTGTGACCGACTGGCGGCGGAGGGGGTCATTGGAGACTGGCGCGAACCCGACACGTTCCGAGTCGCCGCCGTGCCGCTATACAACTCATATCAGGACGTTTACCGATTTGTGCAACGTTTTTCGGCGGCACTTTCGTAAGCGATACGACCCGCCTCCGTCTGCTTCACCAATTACTTCGGTAATACCCTTGAGCGTTCCGGCAAACATACAATCGGAAACGTGGGAAATTCTCCGCTCCAGCACGCCCGGAAGTGGACGGCCATCGTGTGCACGGTGGTGGCGGTTCACGTGTTGCTGTCGATTTTCGCGCCACGCGGATTTGCTCTCACGGCCTTCGGCGACATCCTGCAGAACTTCATTCTGCTTTGCGCAACCGTCGGCGTTCTGGTCAACATGCGAAACGCTTCCCCGAAGGCCCGGCTGTTCTGGGCCCTTCTGGGCCTGGGATTGGGAATATGGCTGGTGTCGCAAGCGATGTGGACCTATGTTGAGGTCTACTTGCGCCATGAGGCGCCGAATCCCTTTGTGGGCGACGTCATTCTCTTTCTGCATGTCGTTCCCATGATGGCGGCGGTGGCACTGCAGCCGCATGCGCAACAAAGTGATCGCTCGCTGCGAGTCGGAACGCTTGACTTTGCTTTGCTGCTGACCTGGTGGTTGTTCCTGTATCTCTTCGTCGTCATTCCCTGGCAGTACGTGCACCCGGTTGAAGTCATCTATGGCCGGAGTTTTGATCTGCTTTACGTCTGCGAAGAACTCGTATTGGCGGCGGGTCTGGTCGTGGTGTGGCGACGCAGCCGGGGAGCGTGGCGAAGCATCTATTTCCATCTGTTTGTCGCAAGCCTGATCTATTGCGTCGCCTCGCTCATGGCCAGCGAAGCCATCGATTTACACCTCTATTACACGGGCAGCCTGTTCGACGTGCCGCTGGTGACCGGGATGGCGTGGTTTGTCCGCATCGGTTTCCAGACGCGCGAGGACGCAGCGGAGAATCCGGTAGAGGAGGCTTCTGCCCGCAGCTACGGAATTTGGAAAGCACGTCTGGCCATGGTGGCGGTATTCGTCACTCCGCTGATGATGTTGTGGGCGCAATTTGGCGGAGATGCGCCACAATCCGTTCGCACTTACCGGCTGTGGCTGACTGTGGCCGTCATGCTGGTGATGGGCGTGCTGGTATTTCTCAAGCAACATCTCCTGGATCAGGAATTGCTCAGCCTGCTGCGATTGTCTCGGCACAACCTGGATGAAATGTGCCGGCTCAAGGATGAGCTAGAGAACAAAGAACATTCCCTGCGATGGCACAGTCTCGAGTTGCAACGAAAGAATCTGGAGTTGCAGGAAATCTCTTTCACGGATGTGCTGACGGGAGTCTGGAACCGGCGCTATCTGGAAGAGATCATCACGGCCGAGGCTGGGCAGGTACTGCGAAATTATCAGAGGGCGAGGGGAAGTGACATCCGGAAGCTGGATCACCGCGACTTGGTATTCATCATGGTCGACGTGGACTTTTTCAAGAGAGTAAACGACCGGCATGGCCATCCCGCGGGAGACCGCTTGCTGCAGCTCGTCGCGCAAAGGCTCTCCACGGTCGTGCGAAAGTCCGACGTTCTGGTGCGCTGGGGCGGAGAAGAATTTCTGATCATGAGCCGTTCGACCGATCCGTCAGGGACTCCTGCATTCTGCGCGCGAGTTCTGGAAGTGATGGCTTCGGAACCGTTTGATCTCGGCCACGGTATTTCGGTGAGCAAGACATGCTCGGTTGGGTGGGCGGCGTATCCTTGGAGCCGCAACGCATACGAGGCGATTTGTGCCGAGGAATCGATTGCTCTAGCCGACGCGGCCCTGTATCACGCGAAGGCTCTGGGTAGGAACCAAGGCGTGGGTATTGTGCCCACGGATGCCGCGGCTCAAAATCCCGAGGCCGTTGACCTGGTGTCGGTGCGGGACGGCAATCCACCGCTGGCACGAACTATCCAAACTGCGTGCCCGGTCCCGGCCGAGTTTGTGGCAGCGGAGGTGGAACCAGTGGAACCGGTCGACCACCCCCACTCATAAGCTTCCTTCCAAGTGCAATCCCTTCTGAAATACTCTGCGGCCAGAGGCGCTTGACCTCCGCGAGCGCGTTGACTACATTGAGTAGCCGGCCTCATGGCTGCCAAGGCAAACACACTCATGACCGCAAAGACTCCTTCGCGCAAAACGGGCCTTCGTCAGAAGGCGCAACTCATGTCCGCATCGGAAATCGAACGTACGCTGGTGCGGCTGGCGTACGAAATCGTGGAAAAAAATGGTGGCGTCGAAGGTCTGGGGCTGGTTGGAATTCGCCGCCGCGGGGTTCCGATCGCAGAACGACTCGGCAAGATCATCACTCGCATAGAAAACGCGAAGGTTCCGGTAGGGACTTTGGATATCACGTTCTATCGCGACGACCTCTCGACGCTGGGACCCAAACCGGTCGTGCAGGAAAAAGAGATTGGCTTCGAGATCGAGGACAAGAACATCGTACTGGTCGACGACGTTCTGTTTACCGGTCGCACGACGCGGGCGGCCCTCGATGCGCTGTTTTCCCATGGCAGGCCGCGACGGGTGCAACTGTGCGTGCTGATCGATCGCGGACATCGAGAGATTCCAGTCGAAGCGACTTTCGTCGGCCGCAATGTGCAGACGACGTCGAGCGAAGTGATCGAGGTCAAGGTGACCGAGATTGACGACGCGGAGAAGGTTCTGCTGATGGAGAAGTAGAGCGTCGAAGAAGTCTATACAGAAAAATTGAAGGACGGTGGCCATCAGCCACCGTCCTTTTCTTTTGGACACTCAGGTGACTAGCGATCGCTAAGCAATTCTCGTACAGACCGCCTTCGTCTGTGTGTAGAGGTTGAGAACGTCGTGTCCCATCTCGCGTCCCCATCCAGACTGCTTGTAGCCTCCGAACGGTAGCGCCGCGTCGAAGATGTTGTAGCAGTTGATCCAGACGGTACCGGCGCGAAGTTGTTCCGCCATGCGGTGCGCCTTGCCGATATCGCGCGTCCACACGGCAGCAGCCAGTCCGTAGTCGCTGTTGTTGGCGCGCGGAACGATTTCCTCGGGATCGGAAAAAGGCATAGCCGTCACAACCGGACCGAAGATCTCCTCCTGCACGACTTTCATGTTGTCCCGCGTGTTCACGAGCACGGTGGGCTCGACGAAGTATCCGCGATCTCCCGCTTTGTGCCCGCCGGCGACTGCCTGCGCGCCTTCGGAGAACCCGGATTCCAGGTATCCGCAAACGCGATTCAGTTGCTCTTCCGAGACCAACGGCCCCATCTGGGAGGCAGGATCCAGACCCGATCCAACTTTGATTTTCCGGGCATGCTCCGCGACTCCGTCGACTACCTGGTCGTACACCGATTTCTCGACATACAGCCGCGAGCCGGCGCAGCAGCACTGGCCATGATTGAAGAAGATGGCGCTCGCGGCTCCCGGGATCGCGGTCTCGAGATCGGCATCTTTAAAGACGACGTTCGGAGATTTGCCGCCCAGTTCCAGCGAGACTTTCTTGAGATTGCCGGTGGCAGCGTGAACGATCAGCTTGCCGACTTCTGTCGATCCCGTGAATGCGACTTTGTCGACATCGGGATGCGCGGCCAGCGCGGCTCCTGCGGTTTCGCCATAACCTGGGACCACGTTCACCACGCCCTCAGGGAAGCCGGCTTCCATGATCAACTCGCCGAGGCGGAGGGCCGAGAGCGGAGTTTGCTCGGCGGGTTTCAGCACGACCGTGCAACCCGTAGCCAGCGCAGGGCCAAGCTTCCATGCAGCCATCAGAAGCGGGAAATTCCATGGGATGATTTGTCCAACGACACCCACCGGCTCGCGCAGCGTGTAGGCGAGATACTTTGCGTCCGGAGTATAGGGAACCGAAAGCGGAATCGTGTTGCCCTCGAGCTTGGTCGCCCATCCCGCCATGTAGCGGAAGAGGTCAACGGCCAGCGGGACATCAGCAGCCTTAGCGATGTTAAGCGGCTTGCCGTTGTCGAGGCTCTCGATGTAGCCGAACTCCTCAGTATGCTTCTCCAGCAAATCGGCGAGCTTCCAGATCATGCGGCCGCGCTCGGACGCAGTCATGCGGCGCCACGGGCCTTGGTCGAATGCGTAACGGGCTGCCCTTACCGCGTGGTCAATGTCTGCGCCATCACCTTCTGCAACTTGAGCCAGAACTTCGCCAGTCGCAGGATTGTACGTCGGGAAGGTCTTGCCGGAAACGGCATCCACCCACTGACCGTTAATTAACATTTTTCGTGGTTTGTCGATGAACTCCGCGACTTGCGGATGAATCTGCGGGGAAACTGCAATGCCCATACGTCCTCCTTGGTCAAACCGATGCTTGCAAGCGAGAATGATGCCGGGCGAAGAAAGGCGACCGAGGTATGCTAGCGCTGGGGCGGGACAAATGCAATCGCGATGCTAGCCGCGCGGATTATTCGCCGTATGGGACCCAGATGTTCTTTACTTGGGTAGCATGCTCGAGGAACCAGCGGCCTTCCGCCACTTTCGGCTCAAACCAGTCGATGACGCGGCCCTCGTTCGTCCAGACTTGCTTCAGATTTCCGACGGACATTGCTTTCGCCGCCGCGACTGTAGCTTCATCTCCGTAACACCAGATGCCCTCGAGGTCGTCGTGCTCAGCCAGGGTTTTCAGGAGCTGCGAAGCGTAGCCCGTCACAATGTTGACTGCGCCGCCCGGCAGATCACTAGTGTCGAAAAGTTGATAGAGGTCGCTTGTGATGAGCGGGTACTTCTCCGACGGGACGGCGATTACCGTGTTGCCCACCGCGAGCAACGGCAGAACGAGCGAGAGAAAGCCCAAGAGCGGTGCGTCCGCAGGGCAGATCACGCCGACGGTTCCGATCGCTTCGTTCATGGCGATCGCGATATTGCGAAACGGTGGATTGTGAACGGCGCCATCGAACTTGTCAGCCCACGCGGCGTACGAAAAAATCCGCGCGATACCGAGTTCGACTTCCGTGGCGGCTGGCTTCTCGCCGACGGCGCCGGCTAGGCGTTGGATGATCTCGTTCTGGCGCTGGGCCAGGTTCTCGGCGCAGTAGTACAGAACCTGAGCGCGATTGTGCGCCGTAGCCTTGGCCCACGCGCTGGCCTTGTGGGCCGCCTCAACGGCGTTGCGAATGTCTTTGCGATTGCCAAGAGGAGCCTCGCCTAAGATGAGGCCATCCTGCGAACGCACTTCC
>DATDGW010000281.1:0-2371 GCA_036521895.1 Candidatus Sulfotelmatobacter sp.
GGGCGGCCCCGGCGAGCACCCGCTTGGTCATCTGAAAATGAATCGAGCGCCAGAACCCGCTCTGCTCGCGGGCGCGTGACATGTGCTCCAGCATGTCGTGCACGGTCATGACGTACGGACACGGCAGCATCCGAGGCACCGAAAACAGATTGGGAATATGGACCAGGTCGCAACTCAGCCGCTGCAAGGCTGCGCGGAACTCGCGGTATCCCTGGACAGAGCGGTCCGACGCGAGGAGCGGGACGGCGTGGAAGTTGGGCGGCAACGCTCCGATTTCCTCGACCTTGGTCGGGGATCCGATCAGCAGGTACTTATTCTGGCGGTCAAGCCGGCCCAGCGTGCGAACCACATTGCGGATATAGGTGCCTACGCCAAACTCGGTCATCCGCCGAATGTCGATGGCGATCTTCACCGATGGCATTTAATCACAGAGGGCGGCGCCGGACACGAGGAATTATGCTCGCACCTCGGCTTGTGCCTTCGCGCGGCGCTCCGCATAAAGCGGGAATGCCTCGCACAGATCAAGCACCTGCTTGCGAACTTTGCTCAGCGCGCCTGCATCCGATCTATGCTGCAGCACCTCTGAGATCCAGCGTCCTATCTGCCGCATCTCGGCTTCCTTCATGCCGCGCGTGGTCATGGCTGGCGAACCGATGCGGATCCCGCTCGGCTTCATCGGAGGATTGGTATCAAACGGAATGGCGTTCTTGTTGACGGTAATCCCGGCCTCGCCGAGCGCCTTCTCGGCTTCGCTGCCTAGCATGCCTTTCGAGAACACGTCGACCAGCATGAGGTGTGTATCGGTGCCGCTGGAGATGATGCGGAATCCTTCGTCGGCCAGCGTCTGCGCCAGCACCTTCGCGTTGGCCACCACCTGCCGCGCGTATTCGCGGAACTCCGGCTGCATCGCCTCCTGAAAGCACACCGCCTTCGCAGCCATGATGTGAACCAGCGGCCCACCCTGCATGCCCGGGAACACAACCTTGTCGATAGCCTGGGCAAACTCGGCCTTGGAAAGAATCATCCCCGAGCGCGGCCCTCGCAGAGTCTTGTGGGTGGTCGAAGTAACCATGTGCGCGTGCGGCACCGGCGACGGATGCGCCCCGCCCGCAACGAGCCCCGCAAAGTGCGCCATGTCGACCAGATACAGGGCGCCCACTTTGTCGGCAATCTGCCGCATGCGGGCGAAGTCAATGACGCGCGGATAGGCGCTGCCTCCGCCAATGATCAGCTTCGGACGCTCCTGCACGGCGAGTCTCTCCAACTCGTCGTAGTCGATGGTTTCGGTTTCCTTGGTGACGCCGTAAGGAACGATCCTGTACGTCTTGCCGGAAAAATTCAGATGATGCCCGTGAGTGAGATGCCCTCCGTGCGCCAGGTTCAATCCCAGAATCGTATCGCCCGGCTGCAGCACAGCAGCGTAGGCTTCCATGTTCGCCTGCGATCCAGCGTGGGGCTGCACGTTGGCGTGTTCCGCGCCGAACAGTTGCTTCGCACGGTCGCGGGCCAGGTTCTCGACAACGTCCGCGTACTCGCAGCCGCCGTAGTAGCGCTTGCCGGGATATCCCTCGGCATACTTATTCGTAAATACCGAACCTGCCGCTTCCAGCACGGATTCGCTGACGAAGTTCTCCGAAGCAATCAGTTCGAGGCCCTCATGCTGTCGGCGAGTTTCATTGTCAATGGCGGCGGCAATCTGCGGATCGCTCTCATACAGCGGACGATACATCTTGGGAGTTTTCATGTCGTTTTCCTGATTTCGTAAACGCCTGGGTCGTGCAATTCCATGTAGCGCTGCGGCGCCTTCACCGGCGTGAATCCAAATTTCCTGTATAGCCCGTGCGCGTCGCGGGTCAACAGAATCCATCGCCGCAGACCCTGCAGCGCAGGATGCTGAGTAATATTCTCCATGAGCCACTTGCTCAACCCGCGTCGGCGATGCGATTCCACAATGAACACATCGCCAAGATATGCCATGGTAGCGAAATCGCTGACCACTCGGGCAAAGCCCACTTGCGCGCCGCTACCATCATAAATGCCAAAGCACAGGGAATGCTCGACGGAACGCGCTACGACTTCCCACGGAATCCCCCTGGACCAGTAGCAGTTCGTCAGGAAGCCGTAAATCACGTCCAGATCGAGGCGAGCGCGGTCAGTGCTGATCAGAAATTCGCCGCGCCGGGACTCGACGATCGCATCCGGATTGACGGCTTGCATGTTCACATTCTAAAGGGCAGCCGCTGAGCACCCGGCCCTGGTCATTGGGATTTCGAGCCGCGGTCGGCAACCGGGAAGGGCACGACTTCCAGTCGTGCCGCAACCAGCCGGCAAGGTGTGCGGCTTTAGCCCCGGGGTTCTCTTCGAAAGCACC
>DATDGW010000282.1:0-7643 GCA_036521895.1 Candidatus Sulfotelmatobacter sp.
CACTGAAAAAGTAACGTAGCGCCGGCATCTTGCCGGCTGTCGCGAGGGCGTCTCGCCCTCGCACCGGAGGGCGAGACGCGCTCTGGACAGCCGGGACACCGGCGCTACGACGATTCGCACTTCGCATTACTTCGCTGCTGCCTGGGTCAACTCCGCGTCAATCGTAATCGTGACCTCGTCGCCCGCAATGCCGGGAGCGCCCGTGATGCCAAAATCCTGACGATTGATCTTGGTGCTCGCCGCCGCGCCGATGCGCTGCCCGGGACCCATCGGATCTTTGATCGGCGTGGAAGGACCATCGACGTCAAGCACGACTTCTTTCGTTACGCCGTGCATGGTGAGGTCGCCGGTGATTGCTAGTTTCCCGGATCCAGCGCTCTTCACTGACTTGGCTTTGAAAGTAATGGTCGGATACTTCTGCACATCGAAAAAGTGCGGACTCTTCAAGTCGTTGTCGCGCATTTCGACGCGCGTGTCCACTGAACTCGCGTCGATGGTGGCTTCGAGCGAATCCTTGGAGGGGTCGGCGGGATCATACGTCGCCGAGCCAGTCACCTTGGAAAACGCTCCCCGGACGGTCGAGACTCCGAGATGCTTCACCGAAAACTGGGCGGCGGTGTGCTTGGGATCGATCTGCCAGGTTCCAGCTTGAGCTACCGCAGTGGCTGCCACAGCCACAGCAGTGATGAGGGCAAAGATAAACCGAGACATTTTTGCGACGGTCCTCCCCGTGAATTGAGTTCACTAATGCTAAATGGACTTGACCGGAATCGCCAACAGGTCCTCGACGAGGCCAATCTCTTTCTGCAGGAAGGGTTCCGCGTAGCTCACGCCGCCGAGCATGCCGTAGAAGCGTGCCAGAGATTCGACGCGGGCGCGAATCTCTGCCTGGGCAGGGAACAGATCCTTGCCCGCTTCCTGGTCGCTGAACTGCGATTTATACGCGAGAATCGAGGCGAATTTCCCCTCAAACTGCTCTCCAATGTCTACCACAAACGAAGGCCGAATGTCGTAATACAGGGTTGCATAAATAATCTTGAACGGCCGATGCAGAGCGAGAAAAGTAGCGCCGGCATCCTGCCGGCTGTCCTGAGGGCGTCCCGCCTGCAGGTCGCCGGAAGACGCAAAGGGCTGAGAGTCCCGGCTGACCCCTGACGGCTGAGAGTGGAGAGTTAGCTTCGCCAGCCCTGCCAGAAAGCAAGCCTCATATCCCAGCACCGACGCGGTGTAGTGATCCGGATGCCGCCCCTTCCAGTAAGGCAGAACGATCACCCTCGGCCGTGTCTCCCGAATCACGGAGGCGACCTTCAATCGGTTCTCGTAGGTATTCTCCACGCGGCCGTCAGGAATATCGAGCGCCCGCCTCCAACTCACGCCCAGAATCCTGCCCGCGTCCTCGGATTCGCGCGCGCGATCTTCCGCCGTGCCCCGCGTACCCATCTCGCCTCGCGTCAGGTCGAGGATGCCGGTGCGCTGCCCGCGCTGCGCGGCCTTCAGCAATGTCCCGCCGCACGTCTGCTCCACGTCGTCGCGATGTGCCGCAATAGCCAGGATGTCCAGAGAGGGACTGAGTAGGGTCGATGCCATGTCAGTCGAGATTGCCTTGCTCCAGCACTACGTTTTCGCGCACGATCAATCGGTGCGCCGCCATTTCCTTCAGCGTGGGAAGCACGCGATTCACATGCTCATCGGTGTCGACAAAAATGATGATCACCGGCAGCTTGCCCCCGGTCTCAACCAAATGCGCCGTCTCCACCTGTTGCCTCCCGAGAAATCCTGCCACGGCGTGGACCGCCGTCGCCGCGTAGGCGTTCTCCTTGCGTAGGTAGTTGAGGATCTCCATGTGCAGCGGCCGGTGATGCCACTGGTCCGCCTCGTTCAGGTAGATGGTGACCTGTACTGCCATCGCATCTGGCATTCTACTCGCGATCCTTACCGGAAATCTGCCACTCCTGCCGCAAGATGCCGTATAACTCCGAATCCACGAACTGATCCCACTTGCGCAAGTGTTCGCCCTGGCAGCCTTCGTGGCGCATCCCCAGCCGCAGCAGGATCCGCCCGGAAACCGGGGTGTGCTTGAAACGCGACGCAAAGGTGCGGTGCAGGCCAAGGTCTGCAAATCCGTATCGCAGCATTTCCCGCGCTGCCTCGGTTGCATAGCCCTGTCCCCCACACCGCACGCCGAGCCAGTAGCCAAGTTCGCCGTGCTGATGTTCGCCGTGCCGATGCTGGTCGTTGACGCGCAACCCGATGCTGCCAATCTGGCTCCCGTCACCGCGCAGCGTGATCGCCAACCATATCTTGCCGGGTTCGCGAGATCGCCAGAAAGTCGCGCGCGTCCTGCTCGGTATAGGGATGCGCGATGCGCAACGTGGTAGCTGCAACGTCCCGCGTTCCGATCAAGAGTACGAGTTCGGCGATGTCGGCATCGCTATAAGAACGCAACCGCAGTCGCGCTGTTCCCAGAGTTGGAGGGATCTCCATGGCTAGATCACCCGCGCCAGCGCCATCCCTCCGAGAGCGCCACCCAGACAGAGCAAGTTGTTGCCGAGGACGTTGGCCAGCATGAGTCCCCACTGGCCATGCTCAAAAAACGACATGCTCTCGAACGCATAGCTCGAAAAAGTCGTGAACGAACCACAGAATCCTACGACCACCATTAGTCGCCAGCGCGGATCCACCAGCACGCGCTCAGTCGTCCAGATCACGAAGAAGCCCACGATGAAGCTCCCAACAATATTGATGATGAGCGTTCCGACAGGGAAGACGGGGCCAAACTCTCGGGCGGCGAGGCGGCTGAGGAAGTATCGAAAATTGGCGCCGACGATGGCGGCGACGGATATGGCAAGAACATCGTTCACGATGGAGCTCCCTACAAGAAGATTCAGATTCTGTAGGAGTTATCAGCCTGCCAGTCAGTGCAAGCGGTTATGGCGAACTCCATCGCCTTCCTTATTTTTGTATCACAGGGGGCACGGAGGAGCACAGGTGACCGAAGGTCTGGTGTAACGGCTGATGCTTGACCTCTAACTCCGCCTTATTTCTTGCGCTCGACCAGAAACCGCGCCAGCTCCTTCAGCGTCTCCGCCGACTCGCCGAAGCTTTCCAGCTCCGCAAACGCATCATTCACCAGCGCGTCCGCCCGGCGCACCGACGCTTCAATCCCAAACAGCGCAGGATATGTCGCTTTCTCCGATGCCGTATCTTTCCCGGCGGTCTTCCCCAGTTGCTCCGAAGTCTGCGTCACGTCGAGCACGTCGTCCACGATCTGAAATGCCAGGCCAATCGCCAATCCGAACGCTCGCAGCCTGGCCACCTGATTGTCTTTCGCTCCGGCGTAGAGCCCACCACTCACCAGGCTTGCCGTGATCAGCGCAGCCGTCTTCGAGCGGTGGATGTATTCCAGCATCTCCGCCGTCGGTTGCCTGTGCTCCGACTCGAGGTCCACGACCTGCCCCCCGATCATGCCTTCGATGGTTCCCGTGTCTTGGGCGATCTCCTCGATAATTCGCACGCGCGCTTCCGCCGGACACTTCAGCCGCGCCAGAACTTCATACGCTTGCGTCTGCAGAGCATCTCCAGCCAGAATCGCGATGGCCTCGCCAAAGGCTTTGTGACACGTTGGACGCCCGCGCCGCAGATCGTCATTGTCGAGCGCCGGCAAATCGTCATGGATCAGTGAATACGTATGCAACATCTCCAGCGCCGCACCCAGTTCCTCTATGCGCGCCGGCAGTGAGCCGGCCACCATCCGTCCCGCCTCCATACAGAGTACGGGCCGAAGGCGCTTGCCGCCCGCAAACACGCTGTGGCGCATCGCCTTGTGAATCGACTCAGGATGCTGCGTCTCCAGCGGAATCAGCCGGTCGAGCGCGGCATCGGCCAGTTGCTGCCCTTGTTCGAGTGTCTCCTTCAGCATGAAGCAGTGAGTATAACAAGGCGGCACAGGTGGAGACTGTGAGCCGTCACGCGTCGGCAGGGTGAACCCACAAATAAGAAAAAGGACGCCCGCAGGCGTCCTCGTGACAGAAGACGAATCTAGGCTGCGGCGGTCCGCGAAAGCTCCACGCTTCGCAGCACCGAAGTGAGCACATTTCCTACGTCATCGGTAGGGCATACATCAGTGGCGCCAGCCGCGAGGGCGGCCATCCACATCTCTTCATCAGGGATGCGATGAGTACAGACGATGGGCAATGCAGGAAAGTCGCGGTGTAAATCCTCCAAATCAGCCAAGAGCCAGTGCTCGATGTTGAGAACCACGGCCTCCGGTTTGGTCCGGGTTAGGTTGTCCCGCAACTCCTCGCGGGAGCGGATCAGATGAACTGAAAAGTGAGGACGGAGCCCACCAGCCAGGGTTCTGGCCAGTTGGGGATCTTTCTCTAGAACAACTACGCTTTGTGCCATAATTCCCCCGATCTTCAACCGTCGTCAAGGCAAGGCGTTCGACATTGGACTAGGGCTGCGGGGTGGCTGGGAAAACCACTGCACCACAGACATCTAAAGCCCCTCGAATCGCGGCCAGAAAATCCGCACGGCTCACCGGCGTGCAGGCAACTTTTCCGTCAGCGCTTCGAATGGTTCAGCATGAAGCTTCCCGTTCTTCTTCAACAGAATTTCAACTTTTCCTTCCGCCTGTTCCAGTTCCTTCCGGCAGGAGGAAGATAGTTGCATGCCTTCTTGAAACAGTGTCAGAGACTTCTCCAAAGGGACCTCTCCCTTTTCCAGTTCCTGAACAATTTTCTCCAGTCGCTGGAGGCACTCTTCAAACTTGGCCAACGGGGTTCGCTCCGTCTGTCTATTGTAATGCACCACCCGGCGAGAAGTGTCCAGTCTTTTCGATGGAAATCATCGATAAAAATGCACTAGTGAGTCCCAGAGCGGGAAGCGGTTCTTGAACCGAAATGTGCAATATCGTTTTGCTGTTGCACTGAATCGATTCACTGGTCCGAGCGGCCGTTTTAGCGCAACTCGGAAAAGTCTTGCGGACCCAATTACCGCCGCGAGTCCGGCGGCCCAAGTTGTTCGTGCGATAGTAGACCACGAGTTGACCGTAGCGTTCGCCGCTGTGCTCGACGGCCCACATCCAGGTGTAGGAATTGTGGACCAGTTTGTTCCCCCACGAAAACTTCGTTACCTTGTCCAGGCCCGCGTCGCCTTGCGGTTGAATGACATTCGCTTCGTCCGCGTCGGCCTGCTGAATGAGTTTCCACCCCGTCGGCCTTCGTCTTGTAAACGGTCTCGTGACGGGTTGTGCTTGTTCTTGCCGAAATCGGGCCCCATCTTTGATCCCGACACGACTGCATCAGGTCGTCATCGACTGCGGCCACGTGCAGCAGGTTTTCGGCAAAGGCGCTGGTCCTTCTGCAGTTTGAAATCGTACTTGTCTTCGGGAAAATCCTGCGCCATGCCGATTCGTTTGTTCCCGATCTCGTTCCACACTGCCAGTGTTTCTTGAGCTCGCGAATGCGCGGGAAGAGGAGCTTTATCCTGCGCTTGGCCTTGACTGCAAAGAACCGTTAAGAACACGGCAATCAAATGACCGCTAGGAACTCGAGCGCAGACCGTTTCATGGCAAATGTCTCCTTTGGATTGTTTGCTCAATGATCGGTTAGACGGATCAGTCGCTGAGAGGTGTGAATCTCCACCTTAAGTAGGCGCGCATGAGGATGCGCCCTCTAGGCGCTCGCCTTGGCCCCAGGATCTTTCCCGAGCGCCTCCAGCACGTCCACGGCCGAGCTGTAGCGTCCCTGCGGCGCGCTGATCTGCGCTCCTTGCGCCATCTGCTTGGCTGCAATCAGCATTTCTCTCGCAATGCCCACACCTTCTGCTCGGGCCAGTTCCGGAGTCTGGGCCCGCGCCATGCGCTCCAGAATCGCATCCGGCACCGATACCCGCAACTCATTCTTCATAAACTCCGCATTGCGCACGCTAACCAGCGGCCATATTCCGGCCACCACTGGAATACGGCAGTGCTCAATCCGTTTGAGGAAGTTCTCCAGCAGCCGTAGATCGAACACGGGCTGGGTCACTACGTATTCTGCTCCCGCCTCGACCTTGTACTCGAACCGCCGGATCTCCTCATCCATATCGGTCAGCCCGGGGTTCGCTCCCACGCCAATCACGAAGCCCGTCCCGGTCCCAATCGGATTTCCGCCCAAATCGAGCCCTCGATTCAAGTTGCGCACAATGTTGACCAGGCCAATGGCGTCCACATCAAAAACGGCGGTCGCGTCGGGATAATTTCCCATCTTCGGCGGGTCGCCGGTGATGCAGATCAGATTCTTGATCCCAACCGCCGCGGCGCCCAGCAGGTCACTCTGAATGCACAGCACATTCCGGTCGCGGCACGTGTAGTGCAGAATCGCATCGATTCCGACTTCGCGCTGAATCAACAGCGAGAGAGCTTGGTTGCTCATGCGCGCCGAGGCTCGCGGGCTGTCCGGGATATTCACCGCGTCCACGCCCACCGACTTCACAAACCGCGCTCCCTCGACCTCTTTGGCGACATCGATCCCTTTCGGGGGAACGATCTCAACCATGGTGACAAACTCACCGCGCGCCAGCCGTGCGCCCAGCAGCGACCGGTTTTCCAGCAGCACGGCCGGCATGGCCAGCGGCGCGGTTGCGTTGCCCGCGACCTGGGCGGAGGCGGTTCTGCCTCTGGCCTCTCCCACCCGCAGCCCAGACTTCATGACCCGGATATGCTCCGGCGTCGTTCCGCAGCATCCACCGACTAGCCGGACTCCCGCCGCCACAAACTTACGCGCATAACTGGCCATGTATTCCGGCGAGCATAAATAAATATTTCGTCCATCCACCGACCGCGGAATGCCTGCATTCGGCTGGGCTGCCAGGGGCAGGGAAGTCGCGGCGCGCACTCGCTCCATCGCGTCGAGCATGGCGACCGGGCCCACACTGCAGTTGCAGCCAATCACGTCTGCGCCCCACTCCTCGAGCTTCGATACAAACGTCTGCGGATCGGAGCCGTCGAGGCAGTTGCCGTCCTCGTCAATCGTCACCTGCGCCACGAGCGGGATGGACTTGCTGACATCCCGGGCCGCCAGCATCGCCTGGTGAATCTCTTCCAGATACCCAAACGTCTCCAGAATCAGCAGGTCGACGCCGCCTTCCACCAGCGCCTCAATTTGTTGGCGAAAGGCCGCGCGAGCCTCATCGAACGAAGTCTTCCCCAAGGGTTCTATTCTGGTACCGAGCGGGCCAACCGATGCACCAACCCATACATCGAAGCTTTTGGCGGCTTCGCGGGCCAGGCGGGCGCCGGCATGATTGATTTCGCAAACCTTATCCGCCAAGCTGTGCCGTCCCAAGCGGAAAGAGTTCGCACCGAAAGTATTGGTTTCAATAATCTCGGCTCCGGCCTGCAGGTATTCATGGTGAATCCCTCGGATCAGGTCGGGCTGGGAAAGATTCAGTTCGTCGTAAGACCGGTTGATGAAAATGCCTTTGGCGTAGAGCAGGGTCCCCATGGCGCCGTCGCACAACAATGGGGATTGCTTGATCCGGGCAAGAAAGTCAGCCGCCATATAGTTTCTGAGAATACAGGATCAACCCCGGTTCGTGCACCTCGACGACCTTGCGGAGGCAGCCTGAAAAACGTAGAGCTCTGTCAGTTCAATCCCGAG
>DATDGW010000283.1:0-15155 GCA_036521895.1 Candidatus Sulfotelmatobacter sp.
AACGCTTCGCTGTAATTTCGATGACGGGACGTCGTCAGCGTGAACACTCTTCGTTCCAGTCCGGGTCAGCAACCCTGAGACAGTGCGCTGATGAAAGCCGTCTTCGTTAGTTTTCCTCGAAACATAAGCCCTCTCTTTGACGGTGTGATTTGCCTGCGTGACGCGTTAACCATTAAGATTTTCGGGTTTCTGAACCGCTGTTGAACTCCGTTAATCCCGCGGAATTCCCGGCGGTGAGTTCTACATCTTCGATCGAAAGAGCCCGTGAGCCAGGTTGTGGGCTGCCGTTGAAGGCCACCCTGCGGATGCCGAGGTTCTCGAAGGGAGGGTCCTTGTCGAACGGAACCGGCTTCCGCGGTCCGCTTACCCCCGAGAAATCGGGAAATGCAGAGATCAGAGAGCGCGCAGCATAGTGATGAACCTTCTCGTGCTCGGCATCGCGGTGAATATGACCGTAGAGCACGGTGACGTTGTCAAAGTCAGTAAGAACGTTCATGAGGTCGTCGCCGTCACTGGTGAACCACTCCCAGTCGGAACGAAGATCAAAAAGTGGGCGATGCGTGAAGATCACAATCGGCGCCGACTTGAAAAGCGCGCGAGATTTTTCTTGAGCCATGTGAGCTGTTCGCGCCCGATTTCCGGCTTGGCCCGTGAGACGTTGTCGAGCGCAACGAAATGCACACCGCGATGGTCAAAGGAATAATGGCTGTCGCCAAAGAACTCGCGATCGAGCGCGCCGCCGTCGAGCCCCGCATCGTGCTCTCCCCGGACGTGCTTGATGAGCGGCACGTTCATCATTTTTTGAGATTTCCTGAAATAGCTTCATGGGCTGCGCGTGGACATCTTTAGTTCTCGGTGTCGTGGGTGAGATCGCCGGTGAACAGGACGAGATCAGGACGCTGTGGCAGGCCATTGATCATCGCAACCGCTCGAAGGCGCGCGTAGCGGGTCCGGCGGGTCCTTAAAGCCGACGTGCGCGTCGCTGGGTTGGACGAAGGAAAAAGGGGCGACCTTCTCCCCGCTGGCGCGGCTAATGATGAAAACATGTCGCCAGCCTCTCCCTTGGCGAAAACCGCGGGGTAGGCCGAATACAACACACCGATGCCAAGCGACGTGCCTGCCATTTTGAGAAACGATCTACGGCCGGACTGTTTCATGAATTCTCCTCTCAATGTGCTTGCTGTGGGAGAAAACATGAGCACCACCGCGATTATTCCGACACCGGGGCGAAACATATTTCTGGCGTATGTGGGAATAAAACGAGGGATCCGCCAGTTATGCTATGGAGGTGCCGGATCAAGCCTTGCCCAACGCGACTTTTGCAGAGCTGGCCATGCCGCTGTTCGACCAGCTCTACAACTTCGCGCGCTGGTTGACGCAAGACACCGCGGAGGCCGAGGATCTGGTGCAGGAGACCTACGCTAAGGCGCTGCGCGGATTCTCCTCGTTCCAGATGGGCACGAATTTCCGGGCTTGGATGTACCGCATTCTCCGAAATTCGTTTCTGAGTTCGCGGACGGGGCTCAAGGTCGCGGTGGCAATCGACGGAGACGCGGACGAGAGCCTGCTGCCCACCGAAAATGCGACGCCCGAGAGCATCTTGATCGAGCAGGCCGATCGCGAAGCAGTACAGCAGGCGTTGACCGATCTGCCCGTGCCCTTTCGCGAGATCTTGCTGCTGTGCGAGGTCGAAGAGATGTCGTACCAGGAGATCGCCGAGACGTTGGCCATTCCGATCGGCACAGTCATGTCGCGCCTGTATCGCGCGAGGAAAGCGCTGCGCGATTTGCTGCAGAAGCAGAACCAGGGGGACCGGCATGGCATGTGAGCAAGGACGCGGCCAACTCGATGCCTACCTCGATGGCGAACTCGAAGCTGCGGAAGACAATGCCTTGGCTACGCATCTGCGCATCTGTGCATCCTGTGCCGCCGACGCGCTCGAACGGCTACAGATGAAGCGCTCGGTGCAGATGGCGGGCAATCGGTATGCGGCCAGCGCCCAATTACGGAATCGGATTGCCAAGATTGTCGCCGCGAAACCGCGCCGAGATTCCAGCTGGCGCTGGAAGATTCTGGCGGTGCCTGCCCTCTCGCTGCTGGTCCTCTCGGTCGCGGTGAATTGGTACGTGGGACGCGAAAACGCACGCCGGCAGAGGGTCTACAGCGAACTGGCCGACCTGCACGTGGCTGCGCTCGCGAGCGCGACACCGCTCGATGTCGTTTCCACCGATCGTCATACTGTGAAACCGTGGTTCCAAGGCAAGATCCCCTTCACCTTCAACCTCCCGGACCTGCAAGGCTCGGAGTTCACACTGCTCGGAGGGCGCGTCACCTATCTGGCGCAAACACCCGGGGCGCACTTGATCTACCAGATCCGCAAGCACCAGGTTTCAGTTTTCATCTTTCAGGATCGCGGAGAAGAGACGGCGAGTTTGCCGTCGGGTCAGGTGCATGCCATGTCGTTCAACGCGGAGAACTGGACGCAGGGTGGACTTCGCTATTTTGTTGTTGGGGATGTCAGCGCGGACGACATTCAGGCGCTGAGTAAACTGCTGCAGAGTGCTGGGTAGGACACCTGGATGTACGTTATTTCTTCCCGCGATACAGCCCAGCGATTCCGAATGTGTAGGGCGTCCAGGTCACGTCGGCAAAGCCTGCCCGTTTCATCCTCGCCAACATTTCCTGCGGGGGCGGGAATCGCTCGACCGACGCTGGAAGATAGGCATAGGGACCGCGAACGCCCGAGATCAGGGTGCCGACGCGCGGCAAGACTTGTTTGAAATAAATTCGGTAGAGCGTCCCCATCGCACCCTCAGGCTCACCGAAGTCGAGGATGCCGCATTCCCCGCCCGGACGCAGCACTCGCACCATCTCACGCAGTCCAGCGTCGTAATCGGCGAGATTGCGAAAGCCAAACGCCGAGGTCACCAGGTCAAAGTGCGCGCTCGGGAACGGAAGACGGAGCACATCGGCTTCGATCCATCCCGGTCCTGATCCGTTCGCCGCCGACGACTTGGCCGTGGCCCGCTGCAGCATGGCGTGCGAGAAATCAGCGCCAACAATCTGTGGAGATGACTTCCCTGCCTGACGCCGCAGGGCGAACGTCATATCGCCGGTTCCGCAACACAAGTCGAGAACGCGTGCATCGGCGCGTCTCAAAATGTGTCGGAAAGCCCGAGCCGTCCGGCGCCACCACATGCGGTCGATGTTGAACGACAGCACGTGGTTCAGCAGGTCGTAGCGCGGCGCGATCGACGTGAACATCTCGCGGACGGCCCGTGCGGCCGACTGCGGGTCGCGCGAGCCTTCCGGCGCGGCGCCCACTACGGTGGATTTACTGACCCCTTGCAACGTGGCGACCTACTTCCGCTTCTTCTTCAATTGGGCAGCAATGCCTTCAATCTGCTTTACATGGTTGCTATCGTGCCCGGCGAACATGCGCACTACGTGCGTGATGGTTTCTTTGCCGCGCTCGGCGTGCATCCCGAAGTTATCCCAGCTTTCGCGCGGAAGTGCTTTGAGCATCGCAAGGTTGTTCTCGCGGAGCACGCGGAAGACTTCGAGGGAGTGTTTGGCATCGTGCTTGCCATATTGAAATAGCGATGCCCACACGTCCTGATCGTACGGTTGAACCGCGGTTCCGCTCGCCCCGGCAATCAACCGCATGCGCCAGCTGCCAACGATTTCCGCGTCCGCCAGATGGGCCAGGATCTCTGCGATCGACCACTTCTCCGGCTCCGGCTTCCACTTCAGCTGTTTCGGGCTGAGCCCCTGAATCAATTTCTTGAGCTTCCCAGCAGTCGCCTTCTGGACTTTGATCGCGTCTTCGCCCTCAACATTGCCTAAAATTCGCTGAATATACTGTTGCGCTGTTTCCTGCATCTTCGCAATCTCCTTTCTACTTGCCCCAAACCCAGCCGCCGCGCGAAAGCCGCCGCAACTCTTCAACAGCGTCGATCACGGCGTTGACGGGCACATCACTGGCCACTTCGACCTTGCCGATTTCGCGCGGAAGAATGAAGTGCACTACACCGTTTTGCGTCTTCTTATCGGACCGCATCCGGGCCAGTATCTTGCGCGGACTGACATTCACTTCCGGCAAGCGGCCCAGACTTAACACAGCATCGGCAATGCGGCCCGCGGTCACACCATCGGTGCGGCCCACACTGAGAGCAATGTTCGTGGCGGCGATCATGCCCCAGGCAACGGCCTCACCATGGAGCAGGCGCCGGTAGCCGGTTTCGGCTTCGAGCGCGTGGCCAATCGTGTGGCCCAGGTTGAGCACACGGCGCAGGCCGTCCTCGCGCTCGTCCGCAGAAACGACTTCCGCTTTCAGTCTTACGGATTGCGCAATCAGCCACTCCAGTTCAACCGGATCGCGCTTCAGAATCTTCGCGCGATTCTGCTCAAAGCGCAGGAACAGTTCGACGTGTCCGATGACGCCGCACTTCAGAGCTTCGTACAGTCCCGCGCGAAATTCGCGGTCGGGCAGCGTCTTGAGCACCGTGGGATCGATCAGCACAACCCGCGGGTGGTGGAACGTTCCCACCATGTTTTTGCCGGCAACAAGATTGACTCCCGTTTTTCCACCGATGGAAGCATCCACCTGGGCGAGCACTGTGGTAGGAATCTGCACGAACTCGACGCCGCGCATATACAGCGAAGCCAGCAACCCGCTGACGTCGCCCACGACGCCGCCGCCCAGGGCGATGATGACGGCCTTGCGGTCGGCGCCCAGCCGCGCCAGTTTGTCGGCGAGCCCTTCAACGGTCGCCAGGCGCTTGGTGGGCTCGCCGTCGGGCATGGCAATCACCTGGGGCGTGAAACCGCTGGCCTTCAGCGAACTGACGAGTTTCCCTCCCCAACGCAGGCGCACGGGGGGAACGGTGACGACAAAAAGGCGGCTAGCCTGCGGGAGAAGTTCGCTCAGCACGGAGCCTGCTCGGGTGAGCAGTCCGTTCTCAATCCAGGCCTGATACGGCCGCGGCAATACGTGGATGGTGGCTTGCGGCATGCGGTTCCATGATAGCGTATGCGCTCGCAGAACTGCCCGCGGCGCGCTCGGCGGATTTTCGTCGATGAGGGTCTCCGCCCAGAGCGGCGGTCAGTTTTTGTTGTTTCCGGGAAATACCACCGAGATCGCAATCGAGGTCAGCAACACTCCTGCGACGACCGCTAACGTCACTGTGATCGGCACCCGGTAATAATCCGCCGTGAGCATTTTCAATCCCACCATAATGAGCACCACCGCCAGTCCATAGTGCAGGAAGCGGAACGCCTTGATGAGCCGAGAGATGGCGAAGTACATAGAGCGAAGTCCCAGAATCGCGAACACGTTCGACGTGTAGACGATAAAGGCATTGAGGGTGATGGCCAAGATTGCGGGAATGGAATCGACCGCAAACAAGATGTCGGTGGTCTCAATCACGACCAGAACCGCGAGCAGCGGCGTGGCATAGAGGCGCTTGTCCGGCGCGGTCCGGACCAGGAATCTTCCCGCGTGATAATTGTTGGTCACGGGAATCCACCGGCGCAACGCCTTCACGACGGGGTTGGTAGAAGGATCAATTTTGTGATCCCCCATCACGCAGAAGCGGATGCCACTATAGAGCAGTAAACTGCCGAACAGGTAAAGCACCCAATGGAAACGGGCGATCAGGCCGACTCCCGCGCCAATGAAAATTCCGCGCATCATCAGCGCGCCCACCACGCCCCAGAACAGAACACGATGCTGCTGCTCGTCGGGGACCGAAAAATAGTTGAAGACCATCAGGAAAACGAACAGGTTGTCGACGCTGAGTGTAAGTTCCAGAACATAACCGGTGACGAACTCCAGTGCGACCTGGTGGCCCTGCCAGAAGAATAGTAAGATCGCAAACCCGGCGGCCAACAGCACGTACATGACGGTCCAGCCAAGCGATTCGCGGAAACTGACAACATGGCCGGGCCGGTGGAAGAGCCGCAGATCCAGCACCAGCATGCCCAGCGCGAAAACGTTGAAGAGGATCCAGAAGTAGAGCAATTGGAAAGTCCTGGCGGCGTTATCGATTGTTGATTTCTTGATTGCTGATTGTTGATTTGAAGGCCGCAGAACCTCGGCTTCAGTTCTTCAGTCCACAATCAGAAATCATCAATCAACAATCTTCATTTCTGTCGTCCCCGCTGGCCGCTCCTCCACTCGTCCCAAATGCCGAAGGCCTTGAACATCTCTATACTGTTGGTATCGCGCATCGTCTGCTCGATCTGATCATGGGTGAGGCGCGGTCCAATCTTCGTCGGCAGATCCGCCAACTCGACGCTCAGAGCAGCGGCCTCCGCCACATGCTTCTTCAATTGGGGAAAGTCGACCTTGTCGTACGTGTCGGAGACGGCGTGGTAGTTTTCCAAGTAGTTTGCTTCCACCTGATCGGCGACAAACGTGGGCACGCCTTCGAGCATGAAGTCGAAGTGGTCCGTACCCCACTCCATGGTGTTCTTCAACTCTTTCACGTCAAATTGCGCCAGCGGTGCGATCAGTTCTTTCGCCGCGTAGTAAATATCCTTCCGCCCGCCGATGGAGAAACCGGTGGTCTTTCCCGTGCCCGAGTCATAGATGATGACGCCCGCGGCCTTGTCGAGTTCGGCGCGATGGCTGTAGGCATAAAGGCGGGAACCGATGAGTCCTTGTTCTTCGCCGGAGAACAGAATAAAACGAATCGTTCGCCGTGGCTTCACGCCCGATGCTTTGATGGCACGCAGTGCGTCGACGACCAGGGCGGCGTTACAGCCGTTATCCAGCGCGCCCGTCCCCAGTTCCCACGAATCAAGATGCGCGCCCAGAATGACGAACTCGTCGGGATTCTCACTGCCTCGAATCTCAGCCACGACATTCGAAGTTTTGATCGGCCCGCCAATCTGGTTTGGAATGGAGAGATCAGCCCACACTAAATTTCCCGCCGCTAACAGGCGCGCGATCCGCTCGCCGTCCTCCCTCGCCACGATGACCATCGGAAGCTTGTCGATTTCTCCCGCCGTCGCATTCGTATGCCGGTAGAGAATGTCGTGCTCGCGCGTTGCCATAAAGGCAATCGCTCTGGCTTTTCCCTTCACGGCCAGATCAATGACCGGGGGAGCATTTGCATACTCGGCGAACAGATCGTCCCACGTCTTGAGAACGACCGTGTGCACCAGAACAATCTTCCCGCCGACATCGCCCGCCTTGGCGAAATCGGTAGCCGTCCCTGCGCCCACGTCGACAATCGGGACATGTTTCACCGGAGCGAGCACAGGCGCCCAAGCCACTGACACAGCGCGAACGCGGAACGACGACAGCACGGTTCCTCCGCCGACCTTCGACGCATCCACTTGGTACGCGGTCGTCGCGTTCATCTCAGTCGCGCCTTCGATCCACGAGTTCGGAATCGTGAATCCCTCGGTATGCACAGTGTCCGCCCCGGCAGCCGTGAAGGCTTGCACTCCCCATGCCACGGCGTGCTGCATGCCCAGCGTCCCCGGCACACGCCCGCCAATCTCGTCGGTCAAACGATGCAGATTGGTCTCCAGCGGCGAGGGTTGCAACCCCGCCTGAATCACTTGATTGGCTTCGCGGTTGTCGGCTGGGGTCGTGGCGGCAAGGCATGTAACGCCGAACAGGGATGCAAAGAACAGGGTCTTCACAATTCGCATATGGGGTGCATTAGAAACGAAATTCCAGAAAAGCGCAAAATGGACAACAGTCACTCACTTCGGCGGCAACGGCTCCATCTTGTCGAGGATGCGCACCGTTTCGAGGATCACGATGCCACTGATCTCCAGGCTCTTGGTGCTGAGTTTGTCGACCGTGTCCTGCACGCTGTGATGGAAGACGTTGTGGTATCCGTAGTTGATGTCGATGATGTCGGCGCAGGGCACGCCGATGCGCATAAACGGCAGGTGATCATCGGAGATGGTGTTGGTGCGGGCGAAGAAGTGCGACTGGTAGCCCGCCCGTGTGGCTGCCTCGTACACCACGCTTTCCAACCACGGAGTGGAGTTCGTGTCACGGTCAATGTCGAGGTCGGCGTCGCCGATCATGTCGGCCAGCAAGAATGCCTTGATCTGCTTGGCGGTGCCATCCTGCTGCCATTTCTGCGCGAGATGTCGTGTGCCGTAAACGCTGTCGGTGTCAGACCAGGTCTTCACGGCTTCCTCGGCGTCGGTCCACAACAGCCATATGCTGTAGCCATCGCGTTTCTTGCCGCGTAGCTGATCGGCGAATTCCAGCAGAAGCGCGCTGGTGGCCGCCCCGTCGTTGGCTCCGATAAACGATGTATTCCGTAGCGGATAATTCGTGTCGTAATGGCTGGCGATCACGATAATGCCGTCTTTCGCGCCGGGATACTTCGCGATGATGTTCCGCACCGGAAACCTTCCTTCGACCGTATCCGCCGTGAAAGCATCGTCCTCGACGGCGTCGCCCTTCAAGTGCGACGTGAAGTAATCCTCGACCTTTTTATGATTGGCGCTGCCGATCGGCCGCGGCCCCAGGGCCACGATCTCTTTCACATACTGCATGGCGCGGTTCGCGTCGAATGCCGGCTGCGGCCCGTTATCGGGCGGCAGCGAGAGCGCGGGCAGAGGCGTATCGGCCGCAGTGATGGCGGGCGGCTTCTGACCTTTGTCTTTCTCCTGCGCGGCGTCCTTGCTCGGATCACACGCCAAGCCAGCCAGCGCAAGCGTGGCCACCAGAATCCATAAGGGAAACCTCGCTCCCCTCGATGAGTTCGCTCGCCTCATTACGCTGGTCCCTCTTTCAGAGCCTGATCCTTCTTGGGATACACCATGTAGGCTACACCGATGCTCAGCCCGTACAACGCCAGCATGGGGGCAGCAAAAATGCACATGTTTACGATGTCAGGAGTGGGCGTAACGATAGCTGCAATGATGAAAATAACCAGGATCGAATAGCGGAAGTTCTTGACCATGAAGCTCGGGCTCATGATGCCCATCAACGCCAGGAAGAACACGAGAATCGGCATCTCGAAAATCAGCCCCATGCCGAGAACGATACTCAGGAAAAGCTGGGTGTATTCCCCGATCGTGATCATGGGCTGAAACTGGCGTCCGACGCCGATCAGAAAATCCAGCGCGCGCGGGTATACGATCTTGAAGCCGAAGTATCCGCCAGAAACGAACAACGCGATCGTTGAAACCATGAACGGGACGACGTACCGCTTCTCATTCCGATACAGCCCCGGGGAAATAAACATCCACACCTGGTAGAGCACGAAGGGCGAAGTCAGGAACAGGCCGGCCAGAGCCGCAACCTTCAAGTAAAGGTTGAAGGGATCGGTGGGATTCAAATAGCCCAGATGTTCCGGCAGTTGATGCTTGTGGAGCACATCGATGATGGGGCGTTGCATAACGTCGTAAATGCGCTCGACTTTCCACCAGCAGATGCCGAAGCCAACCCCCACAGCAATGATGGAATAGACCACGCGCTTGCGCAGTTCCTCGAGGTGATCGAGGAAGCCCATGACCGGCATGGCATCTTTGGTTTCGCTGTCGCCGCTGCTTCCCGCGGCTCCGATTTCAGACATGCGATTCCTGCGAGCTGGGGGATGTCACGTCGTCGGAGTGGGCGGCAGCTTCCGTGGCGGGCGCGGAACCCGCGTCATTGCTAGCAAAGAGAGGCTCATCCTCGGAAGCCGCCAGCGTTGCCGGCACTTCAGGCGCCGGCGGTTCAGCCGTGCTGGCTGTCGTGGAAGTGGAAGATGAGCTTAACGTGCGGCTGGTGGCGCCTGCCGGAGCCTGGCTGGGAGGAAGAATGGTCGGCTTTTCTATCTCCAAATGAGCGATCTCCTGCTCAATCTGCGCCTTGAACTCGTTGGAGGCGCGCTTGAACTCGTTCATGTACTTGCCAACCTGGCGTGCGATCTCCGGCAACTTTTTGGGTCCGAAGATGATCAGGGCCAAAAAGAACAGGAAAACCGTCTCGGAGAAGCTCATGCGCTTCATCATACTGCCGGAGCCGGAAATGCGGCAATGATTGCGAGACCGCGCCGTGACAACCTTCTCGTGGCCGCGGCGAGAGATTATGATGTTGCCGCCATGCAATTCTGGTTTGCCCGCGGTAGCGAAGTCTCCATCCGCGAACAACTGGTCACGCAGGTCGTGCTGGGCATATTGAGCGACGATCTCGCACCCGGCCAGCGACTGCCCAGCACGCGCGCTCTCGCGCGCCGCTTCCACCTGCATCCCAACACGATCAGCGGGGGATATCGCCAGCTCGAACGCGATCGCTGGGTCGAGTTTCGCCGCGGCAGCGGCGTCTACGTTCGAGCCAGCAAGCCCGAGGTCTCGCCGACGCCGGCCCTCGCGCTCGATCAAATGATTGCCCGGCTGTTCCGCTCGGCGCGAAAGCTGGGCGTGACGCTGCCCGTGCTGCGGGCGCGCCTCCAGCAATGGCTCGAACTGCAGCCTCCCGACCATTTTCTGCTGATTGAGCCCGACGAGGAACTGCGGCGCATCCTGGCCGCCGAGATCGCCCGCGCTGTCACCTTCCCGGTAGAGTCCTGCGGGCCGCAGGATTGTCCAAGGGCGCCTGTGGGCGGAATTCCCGTCGTGTTGCCGAATCGCGAGGCTACGGCACACCAGCTGCTGCCCGCTGGCACAGAGTTAATCACGTTGCAGGTGCGGTCCGTGCCGACTTCGCTCGCCGGATACTTGCCGGCTCCCTCGGGCGCGCTCGTCGGCGTAGCCTCGCGCTGGCCGGAATTTCTAAAAGTAGCGCGCGCCGTTCTGAGCGCAGCGGGATTCCATCCTGACGGTCTTGTCTTCCGCGATGCGCGCGCGCCCAACTGGCAGCGCGGCCTGAAGCAAACGGCAGCGGTGGTGTGCGATCTTCTGACTGCAGCGGAACTCCCGGCTGGCTGCCGGGCAATCGCCTTCCCATTGCTTTCCGAGGCGTCCATCGGCGAACTGCAGCGTCACGAAGCATTCATCAACCAGCCCATCGAGTCGCTGTGAAGCTCCCCAGGAGGTGCTCGTGAAGGAACTGCTTGCCGAAACAGCCGTTCGTGCCGCTCGCTACGTGGCCGCCATCGGTGATCGAAGAGTGACACCGCGGCCGGAAGACATCGCACGCCTGGATGCGCTCGGTGGACCGTTGCCGGAGAATCCCTGCGATGCCGTCCAGGTTCTCGCCCTGCTCGATGACGTCGGATCGCCCGCAACCGTCGCAACTTCAGGCGGCCGCTATTTCGGATTTGTCATCGGCGGCGCTCTCCCCGCAACACTGGCGACAAACTGGCTGGCGGGCGCATGGGATCAGAACGCGGCGATGCAGGTCATGTCGCCGGTGGCGACGCAAGTCGAAGACATTGTCCGCGATTGGACTTTAGAGCTGGTGGGCCTGCCCGCCACCGCCGGAATCGGCTTCGTGACCTGCACCACCATGGCAAACTTCTCAGGCCTGGCTGCGGCACGGTCGGCTTTGCTGCAACGCGTCGGCTGGAACGTTGAAGAAGACGGAATGTTCGAAGCACCGGCCATTCGTGTGGTCGTCGGCCAAGAGGTTCACGTTTCGCTGCTGAAGGCGCTAAGCATGCTGGGCCTCGGACGTTCCCGTGTGATCACGGTTCCGGCCGATGGCCAGGGACGCATGCGAGCCGACGCCCTTCCCGTTCTCGATGAACACACCATTGTTTGCATTCAGGCGGGAAACGTGAATACCGGCGCGTTCGATCCTGCGAAAGAAATCTGTGCGCGGGCACAACAGGCCGGAGCGTGGGTCCACGTCGACGGAGCGTTCGGATTGTGGGGCGCCGTCTCGCCGCGGTACGCGGCGCTGCTCGAAGGAATGAACGCTGCCGACTCTTGGGCGATCGATTGCCACAAATGGTTGAACGTGCCCTACGACTCCGGAATGGTCGTCGTGCGCGAACCCGAGCACTTGCGTCGGGCACTCTCGGCGGCCAGCGCTGGCTATCTCACCCAGAGCGCCGGACGCGAGCCTTGGCAATATACGCCGGACTCCTCACGGCGCGCCCGCGGAATCGAACTATGGGCCGCGATGCGCTCGCTTGGTCGAACCGGATTGCGGGAAATGATCGAGCGCAACTGCCGCCAGGCGAAACTATTTGCCGAGCGCTTACAGGCCGCCGGCTACGCCATCTTGAATGACGTCGTTCTCAACCAGGTGCTGGTTTCGTTCGGCTCTCCCGAACAGACTCGCCGCGTCATCGCAGAGATCCAGGCCGAAGGCACCTGCTGGTGCGGAGGCACGGTCTGGCAGGGACACACCGCCATGCGAATTTCCGTTTCCTGCTGGGCCACGACGGACGAGGATGTCGAGCGCAGCGCGGCCACGATGATCAGGATCGCGAATTCATACCGGATCGGCAAAACTTCATGTGACACTTGAGAAACTGCCCCAAAGCGCTGCTCCCATCGGGCCGCAACCCTTACGCTCTCCTTAGCAACATTGAAGGAGGAGCAGCCTGAAGGTATTTCGCAGTTTCGTTTTCTTCTGCTCTTGTCCTTGTCCACGTTCGCTCTCGACGAGCGCCACGCACGTTACGTCGGCGGCACGGTACCGGGCGTAACCGCCGGAGCGATCGGACGTCTCGATACGACCTCGACCACGTCTCTCACCTTCGAACAAGCCGGAAACAAGATAGAGATTCCCTACGCCTCCATCGAGTCGTATCAATATTCCAAAGACGTGACCCGGCATTTGGGAGTGCTGCCCGCGATTGCGGTCGGCCTGGGCAAGATGCGCCGCCCCGCCACTACTTCACTTCTTCAGCATTCCCTACCGCGCCGAAGCCGGAGGGCCCGCGCAGATCGTCGTCCTCGAAGTAGCGAAGGACATGCCGCGCACTCTCGAAGCAATCCTGCAGACTCGTGCTCCCGGCACCTGCAGGTGGCATTCAACTTCCAATCCACACTAGTTGCAGTCGGTCGCTGGCGTTCGTCGCGGCGACACTCCAAAAACTGCCCTAGGCCCACAGCCGCAACGTTCGGACCAGAGCTACTCTGCGCTTATGACAAACCGAACTATCGCTCGCGCTCTGCCCCCGTTGCTGCTGACGGCACCATTGGCAGCCGGACAAACAGCCGCACCAACCGACGATTGGCGCGCAGTCGAGCGCGTGATCGCTGCGCGAAGCCAGTACTCCATCGCCGATGGCTCGCACAAAGGGAACGACGCCGCGCTGGCCCAACTCCCAGGCCCGAGACCCGGACCAATGCTTCCTCGAGGCCCGAGCTGTCCGCTCGCGTACCCAAGTACGTGGGCGCCGGGAGGCAACGGCCATCCCGTCGCAGGCGCGCTCATCGGCTTCTGCGTCGGAGCGGTCGCCGCTGCCGGCGCCAATACGGATAAGGGAGGCCGCGTCGTGGCCGCTTTCGGGGAACAGCCGTCGGAGCCCTGCTCGGCGCAGCGGTCGGCCACCCGGCTCGGTTTTCCACCTCCGGATTCCCTATCCCGGCAGTTCATGGCCAGACCCGGACGAAACAGCACAGGCGCCTCATCGCAAGCGCTCGCCCCAAGCCACAAGCTCCATGCGTCCAACCCCAATCAGCTTGTCAGCCAGCGCAGCCGCCGCGCTCGATCCGTCCGCCGAAGCTCCCTAACGTGTGCGATTTGCTCTGAAGCAAGGAACCCTTGGGCTGCCCAGCGGCATCTGATAAGGAGGTCTATTTCGGCAGGGTTACCATAGTGACAATCCCGGTCCGGGCGAGTCTAAGCTGGTGATATACTGCCTGATAAAGCGCGGTAGCTGGGGTGAAAGCACGCCCTCAACGAAGGAAATCTCAAGATGGCCCGTAGTTCACGCCGATCACTCTTCCTGGTAGTTTTTTTCCTGCTCGCCTGCGGTTTCCTGGGCATTCTGTTTGCCCAGCGTTCCGGCCAGCAGTCATCCATGACCGGCGACTCCGAGGTCAAGGATAGCCTCAAGCAATTCACCGATGTCTACGCGCTCGTCGAGGACAACTACGCCGAGCCAGTGAACCCGGACAAGGCCATCTACAACGGCGCGATCCCGGGCATGCTGCACGCCCTCGATCCGCATTCGAATTTCTTTGATCCCAAGTCTTACGCGCTCATGCGCGAAGACCAGCGCGGCAAGTACTACGGCGTGGGCATGACCGTCGGTCCCCGCAACAACAAAGTGATCGTGATTTATCCCTTCACCGGCACGCCCGCTTACAAGGCCGGCATCCACCCGGGCGACGTGATCATCGCCGTCGACGGCAAGTCGACTGAGAACATGAGCACCACCGACGTAGCCGATCTGCTGAAGGGACCCAAGGGCACCACGGTTCACATCAGCATTGCGCGCGACGGCGTCGAGAAGCCCATGGAATTCACGCTGGTCCGCGATGAGATTCCGCGCTACAGCGTCGATGTACACTTCCTGCTCAAGCCGGGCATCGGCTACATGCACGTGAACGGCTTCAACGAGACCACCGAGCACGAAGTTGCCGACGCGCTCGATTCCTTCGGCGACCTGAAAGGGCTCATTCTCGACCTGCGCGGCAATCCCGGCGGGTTGCTGAGTGAAGGCGTTGGGGTCGCGGACAAATTCCTGAAGAAGGGACAGCTCATCGTCTCGCATCACGGCCGCGCTTCTGCCGAAAAACGATACATCGCGCAGCACGGCAACGGTGGCAAAGACTATCCCGTGGTTGTTCTAGTGAACCGCCTTACCGCATCGGCGGCGGAAATTGTTTCCGGAGCGATTCAAGACCACGACCGCGGCTTGATCGTCGGCGAAGTCACGTTCGGCAAGGGCCTGGTGCAGACGGTGTATCCGCTGTCGGAAAATACCGGTCTCGCGCTGACCACCGCACATTACTACACCCCGAGCGGACGCCTGATCCAGCGCGACTACAGCAACATTTCGCTCTACGACTACTATTACAACCGCGACAGCGCCGAGAACCCCAATAATGCTACCCGCGAAGTGAAACTCACGGACAGCGGTCGCACGGTTTACGGCGGCGGCGGCATTACTCCCGACGTGAACATTCCTCCCGTCAAGGGCAATCACTTCCAGGACACGCTGCTGCAGCACTATGCGTTCTTCAACTTCGCAAAACGCTACGTCGTAAACCACCATCCCACGAAGACGTTTGAAGTTGACGATGCGACCCTGCAGGAATTCCGCAAGTCGCTGGATGAGGCCAAC
>DATDGW010000284.1:0-7258 GCA_036521895.1 Candidatus Sulfotelmatobacter sp.
TAGCGCCCCGAGTGCGTCCATAACATCTCTCCCTTTGGGGTCTCGGTGGTCTACAGGATCAGCCCAGGTGTACAGGTATTTGTGAAGAGAGAGCGGCGACTCCAAGTCACCTTCGTATGTATCCATCGTCCAAAAACGCCCCGTGGATACGTTCAGGTATCTGGCGCGGTTGTAGTAGAGGCTGAGGTCGGGGTCGTATTGTTCACCCGAGAAGAGGTAGTTGTTGGGCGTTGATCCGGTTGAGTGGATCAAATTGCCGAAGGCGTCGTAGTCGTAGGTAACTACTGACCCCACCACGTTTTTCCATCTACACTTCTCGTAACCCCAGCGCTGCTTTTCACTTAGCTGCGACGTTGCCCTAAAATGCAGCAGTATTTTTTCGTCTGAACCCCAGACGCGAGTTTCGGACAACGTTTCCGCGTCGTAGGTATGGTTCGTTGTGGAACTGCTTCGAGGAAGCGTGCTCGCGCTCGGATAGGTGGGCGCAACCAGCAACGCGCAGAGTGTTGCCGCCAAGAGTTGACGAAATACGCTCCACGCTCGCATGACTGGATTTTACGTGAGCCGCTGCTAAGCAACCACAGCGATCTCACGCCGTTGTCTTCAACAGCATCGGTGAACTACTCGAAGATTTTTTCTTTAGCTGCTGCGGATTTGAGCAGCTAAAGGGAGAACCACCCACTTGCTGGAGGGTCGTGGGGACGCGCAGGACGCTGCGCACGGCGCATCCGATAACTCGCTCGTTATCCGACGCGGCCTCGAACCCCGCGCGCCTTCCCGCACTCCGCTCAACATAAACTGCTTTATGTTACCTTCGCGCCCCCACGGTCTTCTATTCGGATTCTTTTTCTTCCTTCGCTTCGCTCTCCAACGCTTTCAGCAACGTCGTCTTGCGCTGCTCTTCTTCGCGTAAGGCGGCGTCGCTCGCAACCATGGGCTTTTTCTTTTCCAGTGCCGCGCCAGGATGCGTCACCGAGTGGATTTGTTTTAACTTGCGGATCGACACCTGCGTGTACACCTGCGTGCTCTGCAAGTCCGCGTGCCCCAGCATCTCCTGGATGAAGCGGATGTCCGCACCGCCTTCGAGCATCAGCGTCGCCATCGTGTGACGGAACATGTGGCACGCGCCCTTCTTCCCGAGGTTCGCCTGCTCCACGTGCTCGCGCACCAACATACTCAGCCGGTCGGGATGGAACGCTCCTCCTTCCACGCTCACGAACACCGTCCCATCGTCCGGCTCGATCACCAGTTGAGGCCGCGACTCGCGCAGATATTTTTCCACCCACGCCACAGCGCGTTCACCGATCGGGATGATGCGGTCCTTTTTCCCCTTGCCTTGCCAGATCGAAAGCGTTCCGCGCTCCCGGTCCAGGTTGTATAGTTTCAGATTCACCAGCTCCGTGCGGCGGATTCCCGTCGAGTACAACGTCTCCAAGATGGCGCGGTCGCGCATCCCCAGAGGTTCCCGGATGTCCGGCTGCATCATCACCCGTTCGGCTTCTTCTTCGCTGAGCACCGCGCGTGGCAGCCGCTTTTCGATTTTCGGCATGTCCAGATCGGATGCCGGGTTGTGCAGGATGTGATTGTTCTTCACCAGCCAGCGGAACCACGTCCGGACCGGCACCAACCGGCTGTACTGCGTGCGGAACGTCAACGGCTGCCCGTTTTTCTGCCGGTAGTAGTAGAGATATTTCTGGTAACTCTCGAGGATCGGACGCGTCACTTCCATCGGGTCGGCGATCCCGCGCTCGCTGGCCCAGCGGATGAACCGCGCCACGCACGCCCGCCGATGATACTGCGTATACTCCGCCGTGTTCCGAACCTTCATCCATGCGATGAACTCTTCGAGCAGCGCCCCCATGCGGTTCTGCGGCACCGGCTTCGATGCCGTTCTTTTCGCCCGCGCCATTACCGCACCCCGCTAACAGTACGTACGATGTGATTTCCCCCGGCCTCCCGAGTAGTGAGTTTTTCTAGATTCCGGGTCAGATTGCCATTCCGCCGCGCCAGTGCTGGCGATTCCTCACCCCGCGCACCCCCCGCTATCCCCCCGTTTGGGGGCCGCGTTGACCCCGCGAACTCTCCGTTTTGCCCCGCGTTCTTTTCGTCATAGTTGTAACTCGGGAGCTTTTCCGCATCGATCAGGCCCGCCAGCACCGGCTTGCCGCTCGTCTCGCGGCGCTCGAATACCAGTTCGTAAACGAAGCTCTGCCCTCGTCCCCCGCGATGCACCAGCAGATATTCCAGTTCTTCCAGCCGCCCGAGATGCACGCGCAACTGCGTGTCGCCCCAGCCGGTGCGCTGCCGCACCTCGCGGCGGCTAAATCGAAAATCACCCCGCTCCATCTTGAGCTGCTGGCACTGCTCGCCCACCATCTCATCCACCAGCACCAGCAACCGGCGCGTCTGTGGAGGAAGTTCGTCGAGCGAACGCCCCAGCACTTCTTCGGTAAGTTGGTTGGCGATGCGGATATCGTCTTTGGTGACTTCGATGTATTCCACCGTCTGGCCGCGATGCAGCAAGGTCTTGCGTGGCCGCTGGTGCTGGTGCAGCAGCGCGATGCTGCGCATGAGCGTCAGGTATTTCATGTGGTCGCGCCGCGTGCGTGTCTGGCTGTCCAGGAACGTCAGCTCCCGCGCGTAAGGATTTGCAACGAAGAGAGGTTGCAAGAGCCGCTGCGCGTTGCGGTGCACGCGAAGGATTTCCTCGCGGTCCTGCCGCGCCAGCAACCCTTCGATGGTTTGTGCTTCGCGCTGCTTTCTGTGGATCGCCTGGGTTTGCTTGCGGTCCTCGTTCACCGTCAGCACCAGGCACCGGTTCATCAGCTCTTCGTCCAGATCGATCGCCGTCGTCGTCAAGAACAGCATCACCGGCCCTTCCACGCGATACTGGTGCGTGACGAGCCTGCCCGTCGTGGCGTCTTTGCCCGTGCTCGCTATCGTCAGCACGCCTTCCGACTGCAACAGTTTCAGCGCGTAGGCCGCGCGCAACGCCCCTTCCTCTTCCACGATGGCCAGCACCTTGTGCTTCAGATCGCTCTCTCCCATGTAGAAGAGGCTCTGCCCGGTCATCGCCGAGTACTGCACTTGCTGCTCTTCCGGCAACAGCGCCAGCACCGCTTCCATCAGCGCGCTTTTCCCCGCCGCGGAACTCGATTGCACCAGGATCGCCAGCGGCGCTTCGAGCAGCCGCGACACCACCGCCAGATAGCTCGTGAGTTTGTTGGTCTCTTCGCCCACCACGCCGCACCGCTCGAAGTCCGCGAGGATGCGGTCGAGCAGCTTCGGATCGCGCAACAACTCGAACGCGGCCGCTTTCTCTTCTTCGCTCAGCGCAACTTCTTGCGGTTTCGCTTCGAGCGTTCGCTGAAGCTGCTCGCGTTGCAGTTCCTCAAGTCTCAGCAACACCCGCCCTAGGTCGTGGCCAACCACTTCTTCCTTGATTCCGAGTCCCTCGCCTGCTTGCTTGGCGAACGCCACACGCTGCCGCGCCGAGTACAGGTCCAGCGTATCGACGTGGAACTTTTCCTCACGCGACACCAGCACGTTCACCCGCAAGGCACCCATGCTGGTGTTTTTCTCCATGCCCAGCACGCGGTACCGCCGCTCTCCTCGCGTTACCCAGATCGTTCCAGTTTCGATTTCGAGCGAGGTCTCGCCCATTGCCGCAGCGGTGGGCAGCGGCTCCTTCGCTTCGACCACTAAAGGAAGATTCTTTTCTTCTTCCGTGTTGGCCTCGATGGAGTCTGTTGTTTTTTCTTTAGCTGCTTCTTCGATTTTTTCTTCGCTCACCGCCACTGTGGGACGCTGGCCCTTGCCGAGCCACTCTGCTTTGTTGAGCAGTATCCCGAGGCTCTTCGCCGCTGGCTGCACTTTCAACGCGTACTCGTTCGCGTCCATGCCCTTCGGGAACTGCACCCGGAAGCATTCCATCCCCATCGCCAGGAGTTCTTCCGCAAGCGACTGCGCCGCTCCCTCGCCGGCGTCGTCGCGGTCGTAGGCGATATAGATTCTCTTCGTGCCGTGCTTCTTGAATGCCGCCCGGTGATCGTCGGTGAACCCGTTCACCCCGTAGCTCGCCGTCACATAACGGAAGCCCGCGCACCACAACGTCAGCGCGTCGATCAGCGCTTCACAGAGGATGATTTCCTTCGACGCGGCCAGCGCCTCTTCGTTCCACACGCCGCGATGCGCGCCGGGCAGATACAAGTGCAGCGGCGTCCCTTCCCGCAGTCCTGCCGTGATCTTCCGCCCGTACATCTGCACCACCTGGCTGCTGGCATCGAAGATCGGGATCACGATGGAGCCGTTGAAGTGTTCGTGCCCGCTCTCCCGTATGATGCCGACTTTCTGCAACCGGCCTCGCAACTCCGCTCCGGTAACGCGATTGCTCCGTGGCAGCCGGTAACCCAGCGTGCGATTGGCGAACCCCAACTGAAAACGCTCGATCATCTCCGTGGATTTCAGCCCGCGCGCTTCCAGATACTTCAACGCCTCCGGCGTCTGCTTCAGCGTCTCGTGGTAGTAGCCCGCCACCTGCAACAGCAGCTCGCGGTCATCGGCATCCCGCTCCACCGGCGCGGGCAGCTTCACCACCGAAGAACTTTTCACCGCACGGGAACTTGCGGCTAAAGGAAGATGCTCTTCTCGCAGCAGTTCCACCGCGTGACGGAAGCTCACTCCTTCCGCACGCATCACCCACTCGATCACATCTCCACCGCGGCGGCACGCTCCCAGGCAGTTCCACAGATTTTTCTTCGGACTGATCACCAGACTTGGTGAGTGGTCTTCGTGGAAGGGACACAACCCGATGAGGTCCGCACCGTGCCTCTTCAGTTGCACCCCGCGTGCTTCCGCCAACCGCTCCAGTGATACCTCCCGCTTCAGCCGCTCGATCTCCTCCTCCGCGATCCGCCCCATCGATTCCTCCTTTCCTGCCGCTTCCGGGCTTTTGCGAAAAACTTGTCAAGAACTTTTATCCGTTACAGGGAAGTTTCTTGCCCTCCAGAACCCGTCGTGAGAGTATACGTAATACGTTAGTCTGTCAACGCCTCTCCGCCTGAAGAGGCGCAAGGAACCGAACATGCCCCTTAAAATCACCTTCGCTATGCCACGGAAAAAGTACGGAGAGACGCCTTTCGGCGAGCGGCTTGCTTCGCTCAGGAAGGCCCGAGGATTTACCCAGGTGCAGTTGGCGCGCGCCGCGAACACTACACAGCGCGCCATCTCCTACTATGAGAACGAAGCCGGGTTTCCTCCCGTCCCCGCCGTCCTCCAGCTCGCTCGCGCCCTTCGCGTCAGCACCGATGAACTCCTGGGCGTCAAGCTCCCGAAGGTCGAACACCTGAACGATGGCGCGGAGACTCGCCGCCTCTGGCGAAGATTCCAGCAGATGACCGCTTTAGCCGATAGAGACCAACGCGCCGTCGTCCGCCTGATTAATTCGCTCGTAAGCTCGAAGGAACCGCGCGCCGCTGCCTGAACTTCGTGGATTGCGTGAGGAGTCTTTCCCGAGGGGAGTTTTTTCATTAGCTGCCACGGTTTTTGCTGCTCTTTTGTTTTCAACAAGTTCCCGTATAGGAACTTCCGGCGCTCTGCAGCGCCGGAGATTTTCTAAACCGCTGATTTCTCGATGGTTCCTATACAGCAACCAAAGTTGCTGTGCAGCACCCTTCTAGGGGTGACGTGTCATATCCCACTCCCCATGCCGCAGGCATGGCTCTTTCGGGTACTCGGCAACAACCGTCAACAGTTGCCCGTGCATGCCGTGCGACGTGCCTTGGAACCGGAGTTGGACGACTACTTCACGCATCCGGCAGGCCCCTCTAACAGGGACAGCGACTATGGGAAGCTAAGAGGCGGCTGGTCCTTGCAACTCGAACTCCTCGTCCATCTGCCGTTTCCGTTCCTTAAACACCTGGACATCCGCATCGAGGCGATCCGTGAGACGGTCATAGAACAACTCATCAGAAATGAACTCTTCGAAAAATAACCAAGCTATGCTGCCATGCTTGCTCTCTGAAACGCGGATGCTCCAGTACCTGGATAGACGAGGGTCAACTATCTGAAAGAGCGGAGCTGGCTTGCGGATTGGATACCAGTGATGGTCATCGTCGTCTATGTAATACCAAATTTGGCCACGCGCGCACTCAACGCCATAAACAACATACGTTTTTCCTATCGTAACGAAGAATTCGCTTTTGGGCCCCCTCGGTATGCGCGGATCTAGATAGTGTTCGGGAAGCGCTTCGCCTCGATTCGCAATGCAGAGCACCTTCATTGGTTCACCTAATCTTGAATTTGAACTCCACTGTTTGTCCCGTGTTTATATTCTTAAAGAAGTGAACCTCGACGTTTCCGCTCCTTCCGGCCACTCCAGTCGGGAGCCCCGCAGGCTTGTGGGTCCAGCTCATTTTCACCCACTCGCCCTGGCCGTAGTTTGCCTCCAAGCGCGGCGCATCCCCGAGGTTTGCGTTATCGATGATAATGTCCGCATTTGCGGCGGCTTCTTCAAGCGCGAGTTGTTCGCCGAGGCTCGCCGGTTCAACGCTAGGAATGGGACCTGTAAGCACAGGAGCCGGGTCGGGAACCTCAACGCTAGGCGGTGTCGATGCACCCCCGCGAATATACTCGGCGGCTGCCGAGAGGAACGCTCCGCCAAGTCCAAGGGTTCCGTAGTAAACAGCCGCTGCGATGTGTCCACCGTTGTAGGCGTTGTAGGCGGCTGATCCCCCACCTCCCAACGAGGCTAGGACTAGAACGGCTCGCCCTAATCGGAAAGCCGACGAATATGACCCAGCAACTCCTAGCAGAGCACCAAGCGCGATGTTGTAGGGATTACCGGTCGCTCCTGCAATTTGATCCGGGGTCTGGCCTTCGAGTGCCGCTCCGATGCCTGAAAAGCTGGAAGCGAAGAGAGCACCGGTCACACCTTGGATGACTATCGCGCTCTGGAGAGCGCTCATCCCGAAGATGGTCACTCCGCCGGTTGTCGCGGTCAGAGTCGAGGCAAGATCGAAATCGTTGCCGGACGGATCAAGCTGGTTGATTGGGTCATTCCCCGCATAGAGGTACTTGTGCAAGGAAAGCGGAGATTCAGCATCACCTTCGTACGCGTCCATGTTGAGAAATCTCCCTGTGGACACGTTCAGGTAGCGCGCGCGGTTGTAGTAGAGGTTCAGGTCGGAGTCGAATTGTTCACCGGCGAACAGGTAGTTGTTGGGCGTTGGTGAAGACAGTGTTGTGCTGGAGTGGATCA
>DATDGW010000285.1:0-1967 GCA_036521895.1 Candidatus Sulfotelmatobacter sp.
AGCAACTGGTCGAGGAGAACGCTGCGAACTGGAGGCAGGTGTCGAAACAGATTTGGGATTATGCCGAGCTCGGGTATCACGAGAACAAGAGTTCTGCGCTGCTACAGGCGCAGCTGAAAGCAGCGGGCTTTTCCCTGGCGCCTGGCGTGGCTGATGAGCCCACCGCCTTTATCGCCAGCTACGGGCAGGGGAAGCCCATAATCGCGATACTTGGCGAGTTCGATGCATTGCCTGGGTTATCGCAAAAACTACTCCCGCAGCGTTCGCCCGTAGTCCCCAACGCGCCCGGCCATGGTTGCGGGCACAACCTGCTCGGAGCCGGGGCCGCTCTGGCTGCCGTAGCGGTAAAGGAATACATGGCGGCGAATCACATTGCGGGCACGTTGCGCTACTACGGCACGCCTGCCGAAGAGGGCGGCTCGGGCAAGGTGTACATGGTGCGGGACGGATTATTCAAAGATGTGGATGTGGTGCTGCATTGGCATCCAAGGGACCGCAACAGCGTGACCAACGGCGGCATGCTCGCGGTGGCTTCGGCCAGGTTCACCTTCCACGGGATTGCGGCCCATGCGGCGATGGCGCCGGAGCGTGGCCGCTCCGCGCTGGACGCCGTCATGCTGATGGGCAATGGCATTGAGTTCATGCGCGAGCATGTACCCAGCAACTCGCGTATGCACTACATCATCACCAAGGGAGGAGCAGCACCGAACATCGTGCCCGATCTCGCTCAGATGGATCTGGTGGCGCGCAATCCATCGAATACTGTGCTGAAAGATATCTGGGACCGCATCCTCAAGGTCTCTCAGGGTGCGGCGCTCATGACTGGCACTACGGTTGAAGTCACCGACATTCGCAGCGACGCAAACATTATCGGCAACGATGCTCTGGCTCCGGTGATGCAGAGAAATCTGGAGGAAGTGGGCGGTTTCACGATGAGCGAGACCGAGAAGGCGTTTGCCGTGGAGTTGCAGAAAACCCTGAGTATCGATACCGTGCCGAGTCTCGACGAGACTCATTTGATTGAGCCCTTGCGTCCGGTGGATCCCAATGCGCCGTCAGCCTCCACCGATGTGGGCGATGTGAGTTGGACTGTGCCCACCATCGGGTTCACCACCGCGACCTTCGTGCCGGGGGTGGCGCCGCATACCTGGCAGGCCTCGGCCTCGGCCGGCATGAGCATCGGCCAGGACGGAATGGTGGTTGCGTCGAAGGCACTCGCCCTCACCGCGATCGATCTCTTCTCAAACCCGGCACTGGTGCAGGCTGCTCGGGCCGATTTCGACCGCCAACTGACCGGCAAAACGTACCACTCCTTCATCCCCGCCGGGCAAAAGCCACCCATCAATTACCGCGACAACTGAAATAAGTTGCTGTTGAGCTGCATTCGTAGGAGTGGGGGCACCGTCACCTTTCTGCGCAGCGATGCCGAGTTGTTCCGGCTCCAGATAAGCCTCGACCCGAAAGCAAATGACAAAGTTTGAAGCAGTTGGCGTCTTTGAAAATGCATCCCATCCTCCTTCCGAGAGGATCGCGAATCGGTCTACGATACCTGCGCAAACGGGGTTCTGGGAAGCGTAAAGAAGAGGTTCTGGACGAGTTGTCGGCAACTGTCCACGATAGCTTTCAACCGCGACAAGATAGGCGGCTTGCCGAGCACCCAGGATTTGCCCGTTCGCCGCTGAGGCACGCCTGACGCTCGTACTAGGGGAAACGGTCTTTTTTTGCGACCAGTGGCCACGAGAACTCTTTGTCAGGCGGACCTACAAGAAAGTGAGACTTTTGGGCCCGGCTCCTCGTATAAATTTGCAGGAAGAAGCGCCCGCTTGACTACAGCGCTCGCGTTGTCACGGTTCGGGAGGCAGAAACTGGTCACGTTTCTGGCGAAACCGAACAAACTTGAGCGCGGTACACAATGTCATGTAGAAATGCCAATAATCTTGACAAAACGGAGGACGATATGAAGCGTG
>DATDGW010000286.1:0-13565 GCA_036521895.1 Candidatus Sulfotelmatobacter sp.
CTGGCAGCATTCACAGCCAACAGAAACGCCAGTGCGAAGTAGAAACGGGGCATGAGAGAATTCTCCTCGGCCATCGGATGACGACAAGGGATTCTATGCTTCGCACTCCGCCATGATCAACCGGCGTCCAGCCCTACCGCACAAAAATGTTTGGTTTGGAACGTTCTTCGGCGTTCGCCGTATCGAGCTTTGACTAGGAGGGACTGATGGCTCAGCGCACCCAATTTCCTGGCGTTCCCCTCACCGATTCGCGCCTCCCCCGCTGGATGTCGAACTCCCTTGTGGGGGCTTATGCTTCTGTTTTCGGCCGCCATCGCCGTATATGCCGCGACCTACCTCATCCGCATCCCCAACGACGAACACTTCTCCCGCTACATCATCCCGCTCCGTCTGCACATTGCCGGTGGCATCGGCGCTCTCCTGGCTGGCCCGTGGCAGTTCAACCGGAAGCTGCGCGCTCGTGCCCTGAACTTTCATCGCTGGCTAGGGCGTTTCTATTTGCTGGAAGTCGCCCTCGGCTCCATTGCCGGATTCGCCATGGCTCTGGTCTCTGAAGAGGGCCTGCCCACCCACCTCGGCTTCGGCATCCTTGCCGTGCTCTGGTTCTTCACTGGCCTGCAAGCTTACCGGAAGATTCTGCGCGGAGACGTCGACGCCCACCGCCAGTGGATGATTCGCAACTACGCCCTGAGCCTCGCAGCCGTCACCCTTCGCCAGTACCTCCCGCTGATGCTATTCGCTCTGCACTGGCCTTTTTCGCGCGCCTACATCACGGTGGCGTGGTTGTGCTGGGTTCCCAACTTGATCGTCGCCGAGTGGATGGTTCGCCGCCGCCAGCGCCTTCTCTTTCAAGGGCCCGCATGAATTTCCATCTCACCGTGCCCGTGCGTCAGAGACTCCCTGTATCCTCCGTGTCCTGCGTGGTGAAAGCCTTCCTCCCAGGCTCGACCGAACCCAGACGCGGGTATAATCGGAGCTTACCGAATTTCTAACTCTGGGGTTCTCATGACTTCCAACGGCAATGGCAGCAACGGTTACAGCGGCCCCCAAGCGCGCGCAGAGTGGCTGGCCCGCCGCAAGCAAGAAAACACCAACGGCAATTTCTCCCAGATGCACTACGCGCGCCAGGGAGTCATCACCGAAGAAATGGCGTTCATCGCCCACAAAGAAAAGCTGGCGCCCGAGCTGGTGCGCGACGAAGTCGCCCGTGGACGCATGATCATTCCCGCCAATATCAACCACCCCGAGCTCGAGCCCATGGCGATCGGCGTGGCGTCCCTCTGCAAGATCAACGCCAACATCGGCAACTCGGCCGTTACTTCGGAAGTCAATGAAGAATTGAAGAAGCTGCACACCGCCGTCCACTACGGCGCCGACACCGTCATGGACCTCTCCACTGGCGGCAACATCCACGAGATTCGCGAAGCCATCCTGCGCCACTCGCCGGTCCCCATCGGCACCGTGCCAATCTACGAAGCCATCGCCCGCGTAAAACGCGTCGAAGACCTCAACGCCGAAGTCATGCTCGAAGTCATCGAAGAACAAGCCGCCCAGGGCGTCGACTACATGACCATCCACGCCGGTGTGCTGATCCAATATCTGCCGCTGATTTCCAAGCGCATCACCGGCATCGTCAGCCGCGGCGGCGCCATCCTTGCCCAGTGGATGGCCTACAACCACAAACAGAACTTCCTCTACGAGCGCTTCGACGACATCGTCAAGATTTTCAAGAAGTACGACGTCAGCTTCTCGCTGGGCGACGGCCTCCGCCCCGGCTGCGTCGCCGACGCCAGCGACGAAGCCCAGTTTGCCGAGCTCAAGACTCTAGGCGAACTCACCAAGAAAGCTTGGCAAGAAGACGTGCAAGTCATGATCGAAGGCCCCGGCCACGTCTCCATGGACAAGATTAAGGAGCAGGTTGAGAAGGAAGTCGAGCTCTGCTACGAAGCCCCGTTCTACACGCTGGGCCCGCTGGTCACCGACATCGCTCCCGGGTATGACCACATCACCTCCGCCATCGGCGCAGCCATGATCGGATGGTACGGCGCCGCCATGCTCTGCTACGTCACGCCCAAAGAGCACCTCGGTCTGCCGAACGAGAAAGACGTGAAAGACGGCATCATCGCCTACAAGATTTCCGCTCACGCCGCCGACATCGCCCGCGGACGCCCCGGCGCCCGCGACCGCGACGACGCCCTTAGCTACGCCCGCTACAAATTCGACTGGGAAAAACAGTTTGCCCTCTCGCTCGACCCCGAAACCGCCCGCTCCATGCACGACGAAACCCTCCCCGACGACTTCTACAAAGAAGCCGCCTTCTGCTCCATGTGCGGTCCCAAATTCTGCTCGATGAACTACTCGTCGAAGGTGGACGAATACAACAAGCAAGTCCACGGCATCGAGAAGAAAGATTATTCAGAATTGGTGGAGAGACTGGTCACACTGAAGTAGTCAACAGCGTCGAAGAGCGGCCTTCAGGGCCGCATCAGGGCCAGGAGATGGAGCCTGTGCGACTCGCCGGGAACGTTACTGCCCGAGCTCTTATGCACCCACCGGAACATCCTGTCGGACCGCTTTAGGCAGCAAGACTCCGGTGGCGATCAGCCAGATGAAGCCGGGGAACCGGGTGAGCGGAATGAGGAAAAGAAGCTTCACCGAGAGCAGGCTGAACCAACTCGCTTCGCCGCAAATGGCGAGCACAACGCCCAGCACCGCGACCCACTTTGGCAATAGTTTCATCAGTCCGGCTGAAATGGAGACACCCGCCATCAACAGACCCAAGGGCACGGAATAGCCAACGCCGCCCACGGCATACACCACGTAGTACAACGCGCGGGTGAGCGAGGCATCCTGCGCGATTCCCGGAAAGGCCATCACCCAAAGCACAAGCGATGATATGCCCTGATCGAAGGCCAACATGAAGCCGCCAAAAAGCGCAATGTAAGCGCCTGCGGCCCGAATGCCCAGAAATCTTAGGCGGCTTACTACGGCCGCTGTGAAGAGTCCTAGAGGGATGGCCGAGCCAAAATGGAGAAACGCGCACATCCGCACCTCGTTTGGATGGCCTTGAAAGTATGTGGTGATGGCTTGTGCGGAATCCCACGGGCCGGGGAAGTGCGGACGGTCGGCTGAGAACGATACGACGAAGTAAAGCCCGGCGTTGAACAGAATCGTAAAGACGACCGCCAGCGGACCTGGATTCGGTCCCTTGTGCTCGTTCGCTTTCGTTTTCTCAGTTGACGGATTCATTTCTCAATCCCTCTACAAGCAAAAGTGGTTTGCAATTTATTTATACAGACTGTATGTTTAATAGTCAAGCCGAAATCTGAGAGAATTCAGGACGATGTCGCCACGCTCCTACAACATGAAAAAACGGCAGGCGGCCGCGAGCGAGACGCGCACGCGCATTCTCGAGGCGGCTCGACAGTTGCTCTCCTCGGAATCCGAAAGTAACCTATCCATGGAGGCGATCGCGCGCCGGGCCGACGTCTCCCGGCTCACCCTCTACTATCAGTTCAACTCCCGTACGGGACTGCTGGAAGCCATTTACGACTACCTCGCCAATCGGGGCAACATGGGGCGCATGCCCGAGGTGTTCCTCGAGCCCGACCCCGCCGCGGCGATCGACAAACTGGTAAGCGTCTTCGTCGGATTCTGGTCCTCCGATCCGGTGGCGCTGCGGCGACTGCGCGCCATGGCCGTGCTGGATCCTGAGATTGCCGAGGGTATCCACGCACGAGACGCCCGCCGCGGCCATATTGCCGGAGAGATATTGAAACGCATGGCGGCAGGTGGAAAGAAAACATTCACCGAGCAGCAACTCAAAGCCACCTCGAACGTGCTCAGCATGCTTACCGGTTTCACCACATACGATGCGTTGGCCGGCGCCGGCCACAGCCAAAAAGACATCATCGCGATCGTTTCCCGCCTGGCGCGCTGCGCCCTAAGTTAGTCCATAGCGATGGGGGAGGGGCGCGACTTCAATGGTTGCGGAAAAACAACAAACTTGTGCACGAGCGTGGAAAGAGCGGCCCTTCCAGGGTCGCGTAAACTACGTGGAACTTTAGCGTGGGCTTCAGCCCCTGAGGCCAATTCGGAAACAATCTGACGCTCGCGAACCGCACTGGCGCGAAGTCCTACTTCCCTTCCAGATGAATATCTCCCACTCCGACGTGCGCCCGCAGTTCGTACTTCCCGTCGCCGTGATACTTCAGCGTCTTGCCCAGCCAGCCACTGGTTTCGCCATAGCCGTCGCCGTTCACATCGCCAATGCCAGTACTGACATTCACGACTCGATATCCAGCGCGCCCGTTCGAAACGCGGATGTCGCCAACGCCCAAGCTCAAATCCTTGTCCCCTTCAACATCTTCCACCGTGACGTCGCCAACTTTGGCATGCACATCGATGTTCGTTGTCTGCGGCACTTCCAGTTCCACGTCAAACTGCGTGTTGCCGCCAGAAGGCGCGTGAAACTCAATCGTCGCATTGTTGCCGCGGACGTCGAAATCGACACTCGCTTCTTTCACGTTCCTTTCATGGCGCGACTTGACCGTGTAGCGCAGGCTGATCTTGTTTGTGTCCCCGCGCTTGATGTGCATGTCCCCCACGGACAGGCGCACGTGCACGAACCCTCCAGCGGCAAATTCGCGCGCATCACTGCGCGTATCTTCATAGTCCCAATCGCGGTTCGCGAAAGACGGTACTGCATTGAACAACACCAGGACCAGACAGGTCAAAACTGTTTTGCACAAGGGGTTCCAACGGACAAGAGACCTTGCAGGCATGAAGCACCTCTCGGGCGCAAGAGCGCCTGTCTCTGTTACGCGGACCAAACCAGGGAAGTTCCAGGAATTGTCAGGCGAGACTCAGTTCTGGAAGTCGGCCACGCCGTTCCACACCAGTTGCACGGCAATCGCTAGGATCAGAAAGCCGAAGATCTTGTTGATCGCACCCACCGCACTCGGCCCTAGACGCCTTACCAGCGGCCCCCCGAGAACGAAAAAGAGCGTGACGCTAAGCGCAACCGCAGCAATTCCGATGATCATCCCCAGATACGCCGCCGCCTTGTCCGCATGAGCCGCAAGCGCCATGACGACTCCGATGGCGCCCGGCCCCGACATCAGTGGCATCGCCAGCGGAGCCAGCGAAATATCCTCTTTGTCCTCGGCTTCGTGGCTCTCTTCCGGCGTGATTCGTGCGTGCGAAGTGACCATGCCCCACGCGGTGTTGGCCACGATCAGTCCCCCGGCGATCTTGATCACCGGCAGCGAGATGCCGAAAAAATGCAGCACGAACCGTCCAAAGAAAAGGAACGTCACCAGGATGACGAACACCCAAATCCCGGTCTTGACCGCCGTGCGACGCCGCTCCTGCGCGCTCCAACTGGAAGTCATGGTGAAGAAGATCGGAATGCCGCCGAAGGGATCGACAATCGGAAACAGCGCCAGGAACGTCGCCACCGCCGAATCAGGCAGCGTGCGCAGGAACTGTCCAAGGGCGTGAGCGGAAGTCATAACCCTACCGGTATCCCTCCAGGGTTTTCGCCGCGCGCTCCAGCGCCGCGGTGAGCGCCGCCAACTGCTGCCGCGCCCGCTCGCTATCGCCCTTGTCGAGCGCCTCGTTCACTCCCGGAATCACCACCGCCGCGTACCCCGTATATTCTCCGGGCGCATAAATCACATGCCGAAACCACGGACGGTGCGGGAGTCCTTGCGGCAGCAGCAGCGCCCGCTCCGCCCCTCGCAGGGCCTGGTTTAGACGTATGGCGTCCTGCGGCGGATTCTTCTGCTTCGCGAGAATCCTCGCGCCCGCCGCCGCGAAGTGATGAGCCGCGTTGTTCACCGCATCGAAATTGAGCACTCCCTTGCCGAACTTGTCTTCCGCGCGCCGGTGAGCCGCATCGAGATAAACGGCAATCTCTTTCGCGTATTGCTCGTAGTCGTAGGGCAGAACGTCGACGCCCGCCATGCGCACGGCCTCGAGCCCAAACACGCGCGCCATTTGTTGCTCATACACAAAGTCTGGATCGGCGAATTTCTTGAACCACGCGAAATTGTCGAACGCCGAATGGTAGACGCCATACGCACCGCTGGAACTCACGTCGCTCGAAGGCACTCCGGAATGCTGCAGGAATGCTGTGTAATCGGAGCCGCTGCCCAAATCCCCGACCGGAACGTCGCCTTTCACCTGCGCCGCCGGAGTGCGGCGGCTATCCCCAATCGCTTCGGTAGGAGACTGCGCGGAAGTCGCGTCCGGCTGCGCAGCCTTCTGCCAGACCTCGTAGACGGTTCCACCTTTCGGACTTGGCACCACCTTGGTCACATCGCGCAGAAATTGCTTCAGACTCGGCACCGCGGACGCACCGAACTTCTGCCCGGAAACAGCCACGTCCATATTGAAATAAGCTGCCGCATCCGCCAGTTCGGCCTCATGCTGTTCCACCCACTCGGTCGAACCCATCAGGCCTTCTTCTTCGCCATCCCAACTGCAGAACACCAGCGTGCGCTTCGGCTTCCAGCCCGACTTCAACAACTCGCCGACCCCATGCACGGCTTCGAGCATCGCCGCCGTGCCGCTGTTGGGATCGACCGCGCCATACACCCACGCATCGCGATGATTCCCCGCAACCACCCACTCGTCCGGCAACGACCCGCCTCGAACCCGGCCAACGACATCCCAGAGTGCGCGGAACTGATAGTCCTGCTTGAGGTGCATCTTTAACTTCGCCGGCCCCGGACCGACGTGATAGGTAAACGGCAGCGCTCCTTGCCACTCCCGCGGCGAGTCCGGTCCGCCGAGGTTTTGCAGCACGGGCCAAACATCGTGATACGACAGCGGAGTCACCGGAACCTTCGGCATCTGCGCCGATTGCTCCGGAGAAACGCGCTGCGACTCGGGCAGCGTCGGCACCGACGCAACCCCAGGTGTGGTCGGATCTCCGGGGAACTCGAACATGTACCCCACCGACCCGCGCTGCACGCCCGTATCCGGCCGCCACGGCCCGTCCGGGTACTTGTCGCCACGCTTCCATCCATCATCCGCGGGATCGGAGTAGATGATCACGCCCGCCGCGCCGTGTTCCTGGGCAACAAAGACTTTCACTCCCCGAAAATTCTGCCCGTAGCGCACGAGCACGATCTTGCCGCGTACGTCGACCTTCAGCTTGTCGAGCTTCTCGAAGTCTTCCGGAGTTCCGTAGTTGGCATAGACCACGTCGGCCTCCACGTCACCGGACGGCGACATACCGTTGAAGGGCATCACCACGCGTGGATCATCTTGAAACGGATCATTGTCAACGTGCTCGCGCGTGGGCCCGTGCATTGCCACTCCGGCGGGTGCGGTCAGATCGACGCTGATTTCTGCGGGATAGTTCATCCAGACTTTGTACTCGACGATCTCGGTATCGAGCCCGGCGTCGCGGAATTTCTGCGCAACGTAGTCTGCGGTAGCTTTGTCCTCGATGGTGCCCGCCATGTGCGGAGCCTGCGTGAGAATGCGCAAGTGCTCTTCCGCGAGTTTAGGATCGGGCGCAGCCAGGAATCGCGTCTCCGCAGCCGACTCGGCGCCAGCGTCGCGAAAACCGAAGATGGCCGGGGACGAACTGGTGGATGCCGCCGCATCCCCTGCGGACGGCGTCGATGAACCAGAGAACAAAATGGCGTACGAAAGCAGCGCTGCTGAGAGGAGTTTCATGGGCTCCAAGGTGAAAGGTAGTAAGGTAGCATAGACCTTTACGGCTCCGCAGGAAGGACCATGCAACACAGTCTTACGACATCTCGCTAGGGCCGCACCTGCCCGGTCCCGATAACCTCGTACTTCGAAGAAGTCAGCTCCGTCAGCGCGAACGGCCCGCGGCAGTGTAGCTTCTGCGTGCTGATCCCCATCTCAGCACCGAAGCCGAATTCCGCGCCGTCGGTGAAACGGGTCGAGGCGTTCCAGTAGACCGCAGCCGAGTCCACACCGCGCAGAAACTTGCGGGCGTTCCGTTCATCGTGGGTCACGATGGAATCGCTGTGCTTGGTCGAATAGAGGTTGATGTGCGCGATGGCGTCATCGACGCTGGCAACTACAGCGACGGCCATACATAACCGCAAATACTCTTCGTACCAGTCTTGCTCGGCCGCAGGACCGACGTGCAATCCGGCAGCGAGGGACCGTGCCTTGCCATCGCCACGCACTTCGACGCCGGCAGCGATTAACTTCTTCACGATGCGCGGCACATACTCTGGCGCAATGCGCTCGTGCACCAGCAACTTCTCCGCGGCGTTGCACACGGACGGACGCTGCGTCTTGGCATTAATCACGATGCTGTCCGCCATCTCGAAATCAGCGGCCTCGTCGACGAAGATGTGGCAGTTCCCCGCTCCCGTCTCGATCACCGGCACCGCGGAATTCTCAGTGACAAACGTGATAAGCCCGGCGCCGCCGCGTGGAATGATGACGTCGACCAGACCCCGTGCCTTAATCAGCTCCTCGACCGACTGCCGCGTGCTGGAATCGAGCAACTCGATCGCGCCCTCAGGCACGCCCGAAACCGCAGTCATGATCTCGACGAGTCGTTGGTTGCTGTGCGCCGCTTCTTTGCCGCCACGGAGGACGATGGCGTTGCCCGTCTTCAGCGCCAGCACCGCGGTATCGACGGTCACGTTCGGACGCGACTCGTAAATAATTCCCACGACTCCCAGCGGCACGCGCACCTTGCGGATGCGAAGACCATTCGCCTTGGTCCACTCCGCCAAGGTCTCGCCGATGGGATCCGGCAGAGCCGCAACCTCGCGCACGCCGCGTGCCACATCCTTGATTCGCGACGGGGTCAGAAGCAGGCGGTCGCGCATTGCGCCTTCGAGTCCGGAACTCTCTACGTCTTCGCGGTTCGCGGCCAGAATGCCCTTTTCGCTTGCTTCGATCGCGCCTGCAATCGCGAGCAGCAGCGTGTTCTTTTCTTCGGTCGAGAGCAGCCCGAGTCTGGCCGAGGAGCGGCGAGCGCGCAGCAACTTCTCCTGGGTCGAAGCGGCGGTAGTAAAAGTGGCGGGCATTGCGCTTTATTATCTGTCTTTCTGTGGCGGGAAATACGTCCCGATTTTTCGTTCCAAGCCCAGCGTGATCGCCTTGGGATGCCTTCCATTCACGATCGCCACGTGGACTCCGCCCTCGCTGGCCAATTTCGCGGCGCGCAGTTTGGAAATCATGCCCCCGCGCCCGAGCGAACTTTTGCCGCTGCATTGCGCTTCAATCGCGGGCGTGAGGTTGCGAATCACCCGCTGCAGGCGCGGTTTCTTACGCCCGTTCGGAACCAGAAATCCGTCCACGTTGGTCAGCAGCAGCAGCCAGTCGGCTTTCACCGCCGTGGCCAGCAGCGAACTCAACTCGTCATTGTCGCCGAAAGCCCCTTCCAACTCGCGCACAGAAACGCTGTCGTTCTCGTTCACGATCGGAACGACACCCAACTCAAGCAACTCGGCGAGGGCATTTTTCAGGTTGCGGTAGCGCACCGGCGAAGTGAAGTCGTCGCTCGATAGCAGCAACTGTGCAACCACCTTCTTGCCGAAAAACAGTCGCTCGTAGGTATGCATCAGCTTGCTCTGCCCAACCGCGGCGCAGGCCTGCATGCGCGGCACGTCGCTGGGCCGCTGATCGAGATCCAGGCCCGACATACCCGCCGCAATCGCGCCCGATGTGACGATCAGATATTCGTTCTTCGAGAGATCGAACTGATCGACCATCGCGCGCAGCAGGTTGATGTCAATCTGCCCGCCGGGAGCGATAAGGCTGGTGCCGACTTTGATGACCACTCTCATAATTTTGTGGGCTGCAGCCGGGCGATTCACTTTTCCTTCGCTGCCGAGGACTCCAGCCTGGAGCACCCTGCAGGAGGATTCCACCGACCCACCGGGGAGGGACAACACCTCTATCCTGCCGTTAGAATGACTTTCTGGCAAGGCGAAAAATCTTGCCACATCGCGGGCATCGAGAGCGTGGTCTCACGCAAATCCTGCAGCTGCTCGCCGAGGTCCACATGAAGACAATTCTCGCCGCGATCATTGCTCTGACATGTCTCACATCTTATGGACAAACCAAACGCGTGATTTTGCCGAACTCTAAGCTCATCCGATGTGTGTCGTTGGAGTGTTCCCAGTTGTGGCAAGACAAGGCTCCCGACACCAATGATATCTATCCGAAAGACGTGACGGTCGAACTCCCTGACCATACGCCTTGCTCCCTCGAGGTGACGGCGCAATACGACAAATCTGTATCGCTGGACGACTTGAAGGCCGCGATCGATGCGCGCTATGGCAAATGGGCCTTCGCGGCCAGCGCCACATCCCCCGTCAAAATGTGGCGTGTGGAGACAGAGAGAATCTCCATTCAATTGCGCAGCGTAACCGAGCGAGACGCGAAGCTGTCGGACGATAAACTAGAGGTGGGCACAAAGACGGTTGTCTACATGTCTTTCCAGCCCACGAAGTGCGGTTCCGAATAACACACCGATCTTCATAACACGGATCTTAGGAATTTTGATTCTTATGCCTGCATTTAACGCCACCAGCCGATTCTCCGATCGCGTCGAAAACTACATTCGTTACCGGCCAGGTTATCCTCCGGGAGTTCTGCACGTCCTGCGCGATGAGTGCGGTCTGGCGCCGCAGCACGTCGTTGCCGATATCGCTTCAGGCACCGGGATCTGGACTCGCATGCTCCTGGAAAATGGCAACCACGTCTTTGCAGTGGAACCCAACCCTGACATGCGCCACGCGGGCGAGCGCCTGCTGGCGTCGTTTCCGAAGTTCACGAGCGTCGCGGGAACCGCCGAAGCAACCACGCTAGCCGATGCGAGCCTTGATTTCGTCACCGCGGCACAGGCCGCGCACTGGTTCGACCGCCAGCGCTCCCGCCGCGAGTTTGCGGGGATTCTGAAGCCCGGTGGATGGCTCGTGCTCCTGTGGAACGAGCGCCTCACCGACTCGACTCCGTTCCTGCGCGACTACGAGCAACTCCTGCTGACCTTCGGCACCGACTACGAAGACGTGCGGCACGAGAAGACCACCGACGCGGTCAATGAATTCTTCGATCCGGCGCCGTTCCAAGCGCGCGTCTTCGAGATGCGGCAGGAGTTCGACTACGCCGGAGTCGAAGGCCGCCTGCTGTCGTCGTCGTATGCGCCCGGGCCGGAGCATCCGAATTACGCGCCGATGCTGCGCCAGTTGCGGCGGATTTTCGACACGCACGCCGTCGCTGGACGCGCGACCTTCGACTATAAAACGCGAGTGTACTTTGGACGATTGAGGTAGCCGATCCCAGGAGACGCAGATTGTCCGACGAAAAATCCTTTCACATGACACCCGACGAATTCCGCCGCCACGGCTATGCCGTGATCGACTGGATCGCCGACTACCAGGCGCGTAGCGAATCATTCCCTGTGCTCTCACAAGTAAAGCCGGGCGAGATCCGCGCAGCGCTTCCCGCGAATCCTCCAGCACACGGAGAACCGTTCGACGCACTGCTGAAAGATGTCGAGCAGCTGATTCTTCCCGGCATCACGCACTGGCAGTCACCCAACTTCTTCGCGTACTTCCCGTGTAACGCATCAGGCCCGGGGATCCTCGGCGATCTTCTTTCTTCCGGTCTAGGCGTGCAAGGAATGCTCTGGTCTACCAGCCCTGCTTGCACCGAACTCGAAACCCACGTGATGGATTGGCTGGTCGGAATGCTCGGCCTGCCCGATAAGTTTGCGTCGTCGAACACGGGTGGCGGCGTCATTCAGGACACGGCTTCGAGCGCCGCACTCTGCGCCCTGCTGGCCGCACGCGAACGCGCCACGAACTACATCAGCAACAAAAAAGGATGCGACGGTCGCCTCGTCGCTTACGTCTCGACGCAGACTCATTCCTCGCTGCAGAAAGCTGCCATGATCGCCGGCATCGGCGTCGACCATCTGCGCCTGATCGACGTCGACCAGAATCTCGCACTTCGGCCAGACGCGCTAGCAAAACAAATTGAAGCCGACCGCCGCGCCGGCCTGACTCCGTTTTTCGTGTGCGCAACGATCGGCACGACCTCCTCTAACGCCATGGACCCGATCGCGTCAATTGCCGAAGTCTGCCAGCAGCACAATCTGTGGCTGCACGTCGACGCCGCCATGTCAGGCACCGCCATGCTCTGCCCAGAATTCCGACACCTGCAGAGCGGAGTCGAGTTCGCCGATAGCTACAACTTCAATCCTCATAAGTGGATGTTCACCAACTTTGATTGCAACTGCTTCTGGGTCGCCGACCGCAAGGCGCTGATTCAGACCCTGAGCATCCTGCCCGAATACCTGCGCAATCAGGCGACGGAGTCGGGCGCAGTCATCGACTACCGCGACTGGCACATCCAGCTCGGACGCCGCTTCCGTTCGCTGAAGCTCTGGTTCGTCATCCGCCACTATGGCGTCGAAGGCCTGCAGCACCATATTCGCCAGCATGTGAAACTGGCGCAGCAGTTCGCAGACTGGGTGCTGACCGACGACCGCTTCGAACTGGCCGCCCCCGCGCCGCTGAATCTGGTTTGCTTCCGGCACAAGAGTGGGGACGCCGCCAATCAGACCATCATGGATCGCCTGAACCGCAGCGGCGACCTGTTCCTCACCCACACCAAGCTGCACGGCAAGCTAACGTTGCGTCTCAGCGTTGGACAAACTTACACCCAGGCCCGGCACGTGGAAAATGCGTGGAAGCGGATCCGTGACGAAGCCGCAAAGGTGGCCGATGCCGCGTGAAATGGGCCGAATCCAGAGGTTAGCGCAGGCTCAACTTTCCCCAGGATTGAGAACCATCGCATGCGCATGCGCGAAGTCGCTGACGTTGCGCGACACGATCGTCAGATTGTGTTGGAGCGCCCTCGCTGCCAGCACACCATCGACCGCCGATAGCGCTCTTCCCTTCCGCTTTGCTTCCGCGGCAAGCAGGCCCATCGGTCGGCGGTGAGCACATCCATCGAGAGAATCCTGCCCGAGAAACGGGTTTGCAAATCGAGTTCCAGCCAGGTCTCCAACTGCGTGCGGCGCTTGCCTTGCGGCCGCCCAGCCACACTTTTCCGAATCTCCCACAGCGTGCGGACGCTTAGGTAGAGCGCGCTTTCGTCCGCTGCTTCCATCCATCTCAGCACGCGCGCTTCGGGCTTGCTGCGCACCATTTCAGAGATGCAGTTCGTATCGAGCAGGAATCCGCTCATAGCTCAACGTCGCGTCCCGGGTCGCGGTCTCGCTCCAGGCCCAACTCGACGCCTAGCAACGGAGACTGACGGAAAAACTGCACGAGATTTTTCAGGTGATGAGCCTTGCCTACAGGCCGGTCGTGCTGCTCCTCCGCCACCATCACGACGCCTTCCTTGCCGTAGGATGCGCTGCGGCCCCTCGCTTCGGGCACGCCGGAACACTCCACTGAACCGGGCTTTCGCGCTCTGAATCTGCCAGGATTCTCCCGCGGCCTTCAGGCTGGCAGCCGGAGCAGGGGAACTTCCGCGATTGGGCTTGTTTGTGGATTTTGCCATCCGTCCGTAAAATCTGACTAGTCTGACTAGACACTAAT
>DATDGW010000287.1:0-4639 GCA_036521895.1 Candidatus Sulfotelmatobacter sp.
AAGTTCAATGGCCGATTTCTGAACGCGAAACAAAAGGATGCTTTTGTCCCGGATAAGCACCAGTGCGCTAAAAAAGACCGCAGCGGGATAACTACTTAGCGGCACATACCGCGTCTTGGTAAGACGTTTTCTGCGTTTTCAAACCAAACCATTCGCATTTCTCTTCGCACGTCGCAACCTGACTGTCGATCGCGGTAGGGACACCGATTGCCCGGCGCGCCGAGTAGGCCCGGGGAATTTCACCCCGAGCCCCTCACAGATCCGGACATGAAACTCTCGCCTCATCCGGCTCGTGCCACCCCAAGGAAGCCCTGCCGGGCTTCCGCCATGACAGGAGTTGCCGAGTCGGCCCGGGGACTTGCACCCCGAGCCGCTCACAGAACCGTGCATAAATCTCTCGACTTACACGGCTCGTGCCACCGCCTGAAGACTGCCGTCTTCCGTCAAGACATCGAGTTTCTCCTGTTTCCAGTTAGCTCAATCTGACGTCGGTGACCCGCCCCCTTCGCTCCGCAGTCATTGCACTGCTTCATCGCTAATACGGGGCGGTCCGCCCCTGACTGGAGCATTGGTACTTTCGGCCTCGCGTTCTCGCACTTGGACCTTTTCCCTTCGCATCCCCAGTCAGGTTCTCAAGTTCCATACGAAAGCCAGAATAAGAGTCACGCCCCCTATACACCGGACACCGCGCAGTCGATAAGCAGATGGTCTCTGCGCTTTTCCCGAAACCCGGAGGAAACTTCGGTTTTGATGTCATTATCGGGATAACGATGCTTCATCGGAGGGTTCACTTGCGTTCGTCTCTCTCATTCATACATGACGCGGTTTAACCACGCCTTTTTGACCATAACGTTAACCACCGCAGCTTTTGACTGAAGCAGCTTATGGCTGTTTGAAGCCTCCCTCTGCAGAGCGGCTCCGAAGGACCTACCTTCATCTTTCGCACAGCATGACGCTCACGCGTCTTCTTGACACAGCCTCCGGTTGCCCGTTGACTCCATCTTGACGTGGATGACCTGCCCCCTTTGCTCCGCGGGCATTACCCCGCTTCATCGCTCTTACGAGGCAGTGCGCCCCTGATCGGTGCATCCGTACTTTCGGCCTCGTGGGTCGTCCACTTGCGCCTTTTCCTTTAGCATCACCGACCCGGTTCTCAAGTTCCGTACGAAAGCCCAGATAAGAGTCATGCCGCCTGAACGCCGGACCCCGCATGGCCAGTACGTAGGTATCTTCCATGCTGCTCCCAGGACACGGGGGAGACCCTGGTTTTGGTGTCGTCATAGATCTGTTTCGACGCTTCCTCAGCGGATCGTTTGTTGGGATAGAACTCGGGCGCGCCAGTTGTAGGCGGGGGGTTACCAGCCTCACCCTTTCGGTTGCAAGGTGGGTTCACATTCCCGCCATGACCACGTTTCCCGAGGCCCCCCAATAATCCCGGACGGCCGAGTTTCTCAAGGTCCGGTTCGGAACCTTGGCCTTTCCTCTTTGGGCCTTCCCTGTGTAGGCGAGGGCTTAAGCGCTGGTCCGTATATACACCCTAACTTCCACGGTTTGCCCAAAGGCTCGCCCCACCTCATGCGAACGGCTTAACGAGCGGCACAGTGTCCGCTCACCGCGCTGAATGGTGGAACCGCCAAGATCCAGAGTCCCTTTGCCTGCGACCGGTATTAGCAGCCGCAGGGAAGTGTGAGCCACTTCCTCGAGAGGCATTACCCTCTCTTCTTAGCTCGTACGGACTCATGCGCCGATCCCTTCTGACTCTCCTCTCCTTCGACCGTAGTCTCGTTCGAGGAGTCTTTGCCGCTTGCTACCAGCCACGGCTGTCAGCGGGACCTTCCCGACGTTATGTCTGAGAATCTTTCCTCGGATGCCCGACCCCATACCACGGCGGTCCCTCGGAGTGCATGTGCCTGTTTCTTCCCCCGAGTCATCGGCCTTCCCCATGAATGCAACAGGTCGGCTTCCCGCTACTACCCACGAACACGACTTTTCGTGGAGAGAGTTTTCGCGGCTGCAGGTATTCCTTTATGTTCAGGCCTCCGATTTTGCTCGCCCCCCAGGTCGTTCCCACCGCTGCATACTGCCGCAGGGCGGCCGAGGCTTTGACATCCGGGCCGAACGTGCTTCGTTGCCTCCGCACGCACCGGATCTGCTAATTGTCCGAATACAGGCAATTGACAATACGAGGACTTGCACCTCGCTAGATTCTCAGCCTTGTCGGCTGCTCCGCACTCATCTCTCTTATCCCTACATGACGTGATCTTGTGCCACGCCTCCCCAGAAACTGATCTATGTTTCGACTGCCACAAGTTGGAGTCCGAGCTTCGCCGCTCTTTTCTGGAGTAAGTGAACCTGTTGATTGCGGTATCTCTGCTCGTAATATTCCATGCCCTTATCGACGAATTGCTGACCGTATTTCAGCATGCGATAGACAAGCCGGGCCAGTCGATGGGCCATGGCAGTGATTGCCTTGGGAGCGCCTAGTTTGGTGCGTAAACGTCGGTACTGGGCTCCAAGATAGCTCTGGCTTCGCAGCAGGCTATGGGCCGCGATGCGGAGGGCGAGAGCGGCACGATTGACCACATGCCGAGTGCCTCGACGCAGTACTCTGTCGCCGCTCGTGCGGTTGTCCGGACAGAGTCCTAGCCAGGAAGCGAAATGGGCCTCGGTTTTCCACCGGCTCATGTCGAGTCCTACTTCACTCAGAAGGGTCTGGCTGACCATTACATCGATACCATCAATGCGTGTTAGGTCCACACCCATGATGCGCTGGAGTTCATCGCCCAGAGCAAACTTGGGAGTGTGCCTGGCGGCCGTCTTTTTCTTATTGCCTTGCCCAGTAGGAGACGGGGTCAAGATGCCGTTGCAGTGATCAGCAAACTCGGCCAAATGCTTTTGCAATTGCTGGTCGCATTCCGCGATCCTTCGCTGATAAGCGTCGTACATGTCGATCTGCTGCTGTAATACGAAGATTAGTTCCGGACGCCAGTTGCCCTCTAGGCTCTTGGCAATCTCTTCCTGGCTCGCCTTGATACGGCAGTCTCGGAGCTCCGCCAGCTGCAGCGAGTTCCGTTCACCCGCGACAATGGCCCGCAGGATCTTCTGTCCCGTGGTCCCGCTCAGATCGCTGATCACGTTCGCCAATTGCAGATTCATCTGCGTCAGCGCTTTCTGCATACGCTGAATGCAAGTCGATGCTCCGGCCACGTGTTCGGCTCGTTGTCGCCAGTACGTGCGCAGCGTGCGAATCTCCGATGGCGGCTGAAAGGAGTTGCTCAGCAGCCCGTACGTGTGCAACTTTAGCAACCACTGACTTTCCTGCACATCGCTCTTGCGTCCCGGCAGACTCTTGGTGTGCCGCGCATTCACCAGATACACCTCAAACCCCTGTTCTTCCATAATGTCGAAGAGCGGAATCCAGTACACGCCAGTCGACTGCATGACCACGGTCTTCACTTTGCATTGCTTCAACCACGCAGCCAGACGATACAGGTCGGCAGTAAAGCACTCAAATCTCCGCACCGGTTCCGCGTCCCGGTCTGGCCGAACCGCAACGTAGTGGGCTTCGTTGCCGACATCGATCCCTGCAGCATCGGGATGAACTACATCCAACCCTGGGTTCTCGGACTGCAATCGGCGGGCTAATTCTTTGCGCTCTTTTCGGTTCCGCAACGGCTTCTCGGCTGACATACTCTTCTCCTCGATCGGAATTAGGATCGAGTTCGGCCCGGTGACGAAAGGTTTAAGAATCTCCCCAACGGGGTCAAAGAGGCGATCGGAAGACCGCATTTGCCACCATACCAGCGATCGCCAGTACCGGAGCCATGCTTTTAACCGGGCAAAGATGCGCCAGGGGCGTGTCGGCCTTAGCTTGCCGAACTTGATCCCTGACCACTTTGGCAAAACTCAAGTCTCGTGACAAGTTTCTGGCACCAGTGACCCCGGCGAGCCGCGGTTACTGCTTTTAACCCTAACGTTCACCACCGCGGCCTTTAGAACCGAAGCAGCTTAGGGCAGTTTGAAGCCTCCTCCTACAAGGCGGCTCCGAAGGACCTACCTTCATCTTTCGTACAGCATCACGCTTTCGCGTCTTCTTGACACAACCCCCGCACAGATCCGGACGGGCGCTCCTTAGCGCATCCGGTTCTTCTCTTGGATAAAGAGCAGCCAAACACAGCCTGGCCGCGCACTCGCTTACCCGTGGAACACGCGCGGTCCCGCACTGAGTCGGGTACGTGTCAACTAGGAAAGTGTTCTCCTTGAGCCGCAGCCTTCCCTCCGCACTCTCCGCGGACCATGTTCCGTCTTTGTTCGAATGCTTCATCGGTACTAGCTAGGCCGCAGTGTGACTCCTCGGAGACGAACACGCGGGCCGTTTGGCCTGGGCCTTCGCCCGCCGACCTGCTGTCTGGTTGAGCAGCAGGTGTCTCCGAGGTCTCCCGGTTCTCGTGCATGAAGTTTCTAGACGTGCCGTGGGGTCTTCGACCACGCCGGACCGAACGGGAACTCGCGCTATCGCTCTCGTCCATGTTGCCTTCCGCGCATATTAACCGCGTCGGCGTCCGGGTTGTATGTTTTCGCGGCTCAATAGCCCACCCCGCCTATCCTCTATCTACGCTTCGCTGGGTCCCTCACGGTA
>DATDGW010000288.1:0-12908 GCA_036521895.1 Candidatus Sulfotelmatobacter sp.
CTACAAGGCACGGATCGCCCGGCTTCAATCGACCGATCCCCCTTTATTGAAGACAAAAATACCGGAAGCGTACGCGTGGCTTCGAGCGATCGCGCCCGACGGATTTTCGAAGGAGAAATTTCTCATCGGCCGGAGTTATGCAGGTTGCGAGGATCCGTGCCAGAAGAAGCCTTCGCTGTATCGGTGGATCTCGATTGAGGGAAGCGGCATCGGTGAAGAGCCGGGAGACGTCGACACGCCGTAGGCCCAGCCTGCCAAGATGTTGTCGTCCGCGGGCTGGAGCAAGTGCAGGTCGGCCGATGATTCCGGGACGCCAACGATCGACTACTTCACAAAAGGAAACAAGATAATTGTGGTGAGTCGATACTATTCAATGGGCGCTGGAAACGAAATCGGGTTGGGAATTACCATTTCCGGCCCCTTGCCGCCGAATCCGCCGAAAACTTCGCCGAGCCCAATTGCAATGGGGAGTGACGACTGGAGAACCTACTCAAATTCTGAAGTGGGCTTGCAGGTCCGATATCCGCCTCATTGGCATGTGAGGGACGACAGCCCTTCGAACCGCCGCACCCAGTACAAATATCTACTTTTTGGTGCGGACAACTTCGCGCCGGGCGAGTTCCGGATCACGGTGGAACCACGACATTCGGGCGATCTTGTCTCCAGCAGCGAAGAAGAAGGACGGACGTGTTTCCCGCCCCGCTATCGGATTTCGGGATCTTCTGCAACAGAGTGTGTGCTCGAAAACGAGGTCGTCAGTGAGGGCATCTGTGAGCGGTACGTTCAGGCAGTTGCAATTCGAACAGCCAAATATGATCTGACCTTTGAACCCTCCGGTGGGGGGAGTTTTGCCGATGATTCAGGTCACTACCAATTGTTGGACCTTTATGAAAAGATCATGAGTACGATAGAGATAGAGCAGTCGAAATAATGCCGAACGCCGATACCATTGCCGTAGCTATGTCGGGCGGGGTGGACTCTTCCACCGTCGCGGCCATGCTCCGCGCCGAGGGGCACAACGTCATCGGCCTGACCATGCAGCTCTGGAACCAGCGACGCCTCGCTGGCAAGGAGGGCATGCCCGAGTCCGTGCAGGGACGCTGCTGCTCGCTCGATGACGTCTACGACGCCCGCCGCGTGGCTCAGCACATCGGCATTCCTTATTACGTGGTCAATCACGAGGAGCGTTTCGAGCGCGACGTGATTCGTCCGTTTGTGCAGGAGTACGTTTCCGGACGCACGCCGATTCCTTGCAGCCTCTGCAACAATCACTTGAAGTTCGACCAATTACTGATTGTGGCCCAGCAGATTGGCGCCGAGCGAGTTGCGACCGGTCATTACGCTCGCGTGACCTTCGACGAGGCCCGGAGCCGCTGGCTGCTCAAGCGTCCTGCCGATGCAAGTAAGGATCAGACTTACTTTCTTTTCGGCCTGACCCAGGAACAACTGAGCCGCACCATCTTCCCGCTGGGCGACATGACCAAGCCCGAAGTTCGCGAACTCGCTCGCCATCACGGACTCGCGCTCGCAGAGAAGCCCGATTCGCAGGAGATTTGCTTTGTCCCCGGCGGCGACTATAAGCGCTTTATCGACGCCTACCTCGCCGAGCAAGGCGAGGCCTTAGCCGACGCCGCAGGCGATCTCGTGACCGCGAACGGCGAGGTCATCGGCGAGCACGCCGGCATTCACAACTTTACCGTTGGCCAGCGCAAGGGGCTGGGCGTGGCCACCGGTTCGCCGCTCTACGTCATCCGGATCAGCGGCGCGAACAAGCAGGTCATCGTGGGCGGGGAAGAGCACCTGTTCTCGCGCACCCTGCGCGCCCGCCGTGTGAACCTGATTTCCGTCGATGATCTGCTCGAGCCGATGCGCGTAACCGTGAAGATTCGCCATCGCCACGAGCCTGCGAGCGCCATGATGGAGAGAATGAGCGACGACGAAATCCTCGTCACCTTCGACGAGCCCCAGCGTGCCATCACGCCGGGACAAGCCGCAGTTTTCTACGATGGCGATCTTGTAGTTGGCGGCGGCTGGATCGCTTAGTGCGCTGACAAGGTCCTGTTGTACGTGTGGCATTACTCCGGCTTACGTCCGGCCCCGCTGCCACGACTACCTCTATGAGAACCTTCATCGCATGTTTTTTCGCTGCGTGCTTGATCTTTCCTCACCTGTCCCGCGGACAGCAAACAAGTTCCGACGCGAGAGTGGCTTCAAGAGTCAACCAGATCATGCAAACCCGCCAGGCCAGTGGGGACTTCAGCGGAACCGTGTTGGTGGCGCGCGCGGGTGCTGACCAAATTTGAAATCGGAACGATGACGAAACCGTTCACCGCGATGCTTGTCCTGCAGTTTGTGAACCAGGGAAAGCCTCCGGCTCGATGGGCTCGTTCCCACAGCCCTACTATCGTCAGGACACAGGCCAACGCATCACCATCAGCGAACTTCTTGGGCATACTTCGGACATCCCGAATTTCACGGATACGCCTGGTTTTCTGGACGGCCCCGCCAGCCGGGCACACTACGGCGTGCGGGATTTTGTTCAAAGGTACTGCAGCGGCGACCTGCACTTCACACCGGGAAGTAAGTTCCGATACAGCAATTCTGGCTACTTTTTGCTGGGAGCAATTCTCGGACAAGTTTCCGGCCAATCCTACGAAAGCCTGCTGCAGGAGCGCATCGTCGGGCCCTTGGGAATGAAGGATTCGGGCGACACGCACTCCGAAGCAATCAACGCCCATGGCGCGTCGGGACACGAACGCACCCGTCCGGCCTGCAAAACGCTCGCTACTGCGACATGTCTATTCCTTACGCTGCCGGCGCGCTCTACTCGACGGATCGGAGATCTCTATCTCTGGGATCAGGCGCTCGATGGGGAGCGTCGATTGCCCGCGAAACTGCGCGAACTGCTCTTCACGCCCAATTTGGACAACGATGGCGACGGTTGCAGGCTGCTCATTCCCAGTACCGGTTCGCCGTATGCGGGAGAATCCATTCCCACGCACGGAGGCGCCACTTTTTGGATTTCAGTCGGTGATCGTGAGGATTATTCAGCACAAGGAGTTGATTGTCCTTCTCGACAACACCGAGAGTCCTAAGCTCTTGGACATCGCACTGGTGATCCGAAGCGTGCTGGCTGAAAATCCCTGATCCACTGACCCGAAATATAATCCGACAATGGCCTTGGCGAACGCCTCAGCAGTTTCTCCGAACTCCGTCCCAGCCAGTCCTCCATCTTTCTGCAACCGCCAATCCAGCCCGCTCAAGCAGGGAATCAAGACCGGCCTTGCCGGCACCATCACCTACGCCATCTACGCCGGCTTCGACCTGCCGCAGGGCTACTGGGCGGTCTTCGCCGCGCTGGTCGTGACGCAGGCCAATCTCGGCGCATCGTGGAAGGCAGCGTTGTACCGCACCATCGGTTCGACCTGCGGAGCGGTCGCCGCGGCGCTACTCATCCCGATGCTCGGTGACGGACTGATCGGTGTGGGCATTGTGCTTTTTCTCCTGGCGACATTGTTTGGATACCTGACCTCGCTACATCCGGCCTTCACTGCTGCCGGATTTACCGCGGCGTTGATCCTCGTCTTCGGCGGCCAGGGAGAGCCCTGGCACATGGCGTGGCTGCGCGTCCTCTATACGATCCTGGGAGCAGTTGTTGCATTCGGTGTAGGCGCACTAATCTGGCCGGTTCACGCTCGCGTCGGATTGCGCTACAAGATCGCGAGCATCCTCGACGGCGCCGGCGCTCTCTACCGCGCGGTCACCGCCGCTGCTCTCCAAGGAATCGACAACGAGCAGCAGGTCCGCGAACGCGACCGCCAGTTGCACGACTTGCGCCGCGGCATCACTCAGCAGATGGATGAAGCCAAGAGCGAACTCGCGTTTTCACGATTCAATCAGGGCGCGTTCCAGTCCTTCGTAGACGAAGCGGATCAGGTCCGGCGGCGCCTGACCGCAATGGCCGAAGACAGCTCTCTCTACGTGCGGGTGCAACTGCAGCCCGACCTGATGCCTTCGCTGCCCGTGCTGGTCGAGAAAACCGCGCAGACCTTCGCGTTCCTGGGGGAAGAGGTGCGAAAACCCGAGTCGTCTGTGAACTCAGCCGAGCTCGACGCAGCAATTACCGCACTCGACACGGACCTGGCCAAACTCCGCGAGCGGCGCGCCACCGCTCCATTTGCGCTCGATCGCATGTTGCCCTTCTGGGCGTTGGTTTTTAATTTGAGGGAAGTGGCGCAGGACTTGAAACAGCTGGCCTCAACGCTGCGCGAACTTGCCTGAACACGCCTGATTTCGAAGTTCGACAAGGAACGGCTTGCCGGATGATTTCAGTTTTTCTTCCAGTCGCGCGCTGCAGGCGCACTCAGCGCAGGCCCAGGGCTCGGTCCCGTTCTCGTCGCGGCACTTGCGGCGATCGTGCGCATCCTGCACACGCGTCAACTCGAAGTACTGCTCCCAATACGGTTGCTCTTCCTGCAACGGCGTTGGGCAGTAGCAGACCTCCACCCAGCGCGCAGTCTGATCCTCACAAAGGCGTGCCTCCTGCATGTTGCGCAGATACTCGCCCTCGGCAACCGACCCCCGCCCCAAGTTCTCCTGCTCGATGGCCTTGAGCAGATCCGCTTGACGACCGGGCTTCACGCGGGCTCGAACCAGATAACGCATGATATTTCGACCTCAGAACACGTAGCCCCGGACGCATTCGTCCGGGGTATTTTTTCAAAAACATCGCGGGGCGGACCCTTCGACTGCGCTCAGGGCAGGCTGCTGCCTCCGCCCAGAGACGATCTACTGCAGCCCTGCCTGCGCCAGCATTTCCAGAAACTGATTTCGCGTGCGCATGTCGATCGACTGCGCCACCATCTTCCCGCTCCGATCGTACACGAAGCTCTTCGGGATCCCTTCCACGATGAAAAGATCGTTTACCTTCCGCCCGGGATCGAGTAGCACTGGATAGCTAACCTTGTGCTCCGCGAGGTATGGCGAAACCTTCGCCGCCTCCTCGTCGGAAATCGCCAGTACGACAAAGCCCTGATCCTTGAATTTGTTGTACAGCGCGTCCAAGTCAGGCATTTCCTTGCGGCATGGCGGACACCAGGTCGCCCAGAAATTCACCAGCACCACCTTGCCCCGCAGTTCCTGCAGATGCCACGCCTTGCCCTCTAAATCGGAGAGCGTGAAATCCGCGCGCTGCCGTTGGGCATCGTCCGACTCTAGCTTCGCCATCGCTTCGGCAAACTGCGGGTTGTCCGAAGTTGCCTGCATGTGTTCGTAGCGCACCAGAGAGGCCAGTTCCACATACAGAAAATTAGGCTGGCCGAGCTTTCCCGGCGCAGGCTGCTCGCGTAAGGCCGCCGCCAAAGTGGTGGTCACTTCTTGCAGCGTGTCGTGCCCAAAGTCGCCCTCGGTCGACAAATTTGCCAGCGCACCGGCTAGCTTCAGCTTGTGGGGAACCACCGGCAGGGCCCGGATCTGCAGCGCCAGGTCCTTAGTTGTGCGGATTCGCACCGCATCATCGAGCTTGCGCAGGGTACGGATCTGCTCGACGATGGGCTTCTCCTGATCGCTCCATACCACCTTGTCCTGAGCCAGGACAGAGACTGAGAGAAGAATCAGAGCGCCGCCCAGAAGAATGCTCGGAATGACACCACGACGTGGCACGGAGAGAAGACGCAGCATTGGCATGCTTAACCTACGGTGAGAGAATCAGGCTGAACTCGGCGAAGCCCGACCTAGATGAACATCTCATCTTGCGGCACCGGACGACGCTCTTCGCGGCTTCCACCGTTTCGGCGCGCGCGTCCGCCAAACAGGAACTCCAGGCCTACGCTGATCCCCTGCATGATCCCGGAAAGCTGGCGAATCGGCGAAACGACAGTGGTATGGACCATGTCGGTAGTCTGTTCCACGCGATCGAGCGTTCGAGTGAGCAACTCGTCGGCGCGGATGATCTGCAATCGGCCGCGGTCCACCGCATCTTTCACGGTTGCATCCGCGCGTTGTACCTGATCGCGCAGGATCGTGGTGGATTGCTGCAGGTTGTCGGCGATTACCTGAAGTCTGGGACGGAATTCCGTCAGCATGGCCTCTGCCTGCTCGACCGTGGGCACGACTTTGGCCTTCAGTTCCGCCGCCAGGGCCTCGATGCGCGCACTGCTCTTGCGGATGGCCACGTACATCGCTACCAGGATGCCCGCCTGTAACAGGATCGCGATCCCCGTCAGGGCGATAAACACAGGAGTCAGATTGTCCATAAGCGTGCTCCGGCAGGTACCATCGAGCGCCTGCTCGGAAGGAAAAGCCGGCGCGGCAGTGCCTATAAACCCTTGGGCGCGCTCGTCTCGGTCGTGGCTTCGTGATACGCTTGACGACCCGCTTCGTAGGCGGCGCGGAACTGCTCTTTCTGGGTGTTGACTACATCGCGGCCCTTATCGGCCCACTGCGCGGCCTGTTCACGCGCTTCCCGGGCACGATTGCGCACGTACTCGCGGCCTTCCTCGGCGCGCGCACGCAGCACTTCGCGCGTCTCAGTCCCCGAACGCGGTGCATACAGCACTCCCGCCAGCGCTCCCAAACCCAGTCCTGCCAGGAACCAAACGAAACTATTGCTGTCACGATCCGACATAAGCGATACCTCCGATGAAGATTGCCTCATTCGGATGTTACATCCTCTGTCCGGCAAATACAATTACCGGAGAATCTGTAGACTGGGCGGGACTTTACGGGGGCTCGTGCGGCGAGTTCGATGCACGAATCGCCGCACTGAATGGCAAAACCGAGTTGCTGCCTGAAGCTACTTCTGCTGCGTAGGTGGTGTAACTGGCTTCTGTGCTGGGGCAGGTTGAGTCTTGACCGGTTGCGTCTTAATGTCTCCCAACACGGAGGTCGGTCCGCCGCGGCGTGCTGCGTACACCGACAACGCGATGGACGTGATCATGAACGCCACAGCCGACCAGGTGGTGGCTTTGGAAAGCGCGCTAGCCGCGCCGCGCGGACCGAACGCCGTCTGGCTGCCCTGTCCGCCGAAAGCCGCGGAAATGTCGCCGCTCTTGCCGCTCTGCAGCAGCACCACAATGATGATGAAGAAACAGACCAGGATGTGGATCGTAGTGATGAGGTAAATCATAAAGTTTGGGACTTTTCCTAACGCTCAGGCGATGTTCTGGCTAGAACCACAAACGGTGAAGTTCCAACCTTCACGAGCACAAAAATTATGGTGCGGAAGGGGCTTTTAAATTACTCCATCACGTTGATAACACGTAACTTATTGATTTTGCATCCAGCCTAAAGGCCCCAATGTCCCACAATCCCGCTTCCATTGTACGTTTATTGTCCGGCGAACGCCCACCAGAGAAAACCGCGCCGAAGCGCGTTCTCTCAATGCTGCAACAACAGTTTGACACCCACCACTCCCATCGGTCAAGGCCACTAACCTGAAAACAAGCTTGGTCATGGGTGGCCCAGCTATCTCAGGTAGGTTTTCACCATATCGATCACCTCATCGGCCGCGAGTGTCTGCTCCGAATTCGGTCTTCGCTTGGGGTCAAGCACATGGTGCCGGACGTGGCCTTCCAGGAGCTCAGTCATCAGGCTGTTGACTGCACCTCTTGCAGCGCTGATGATCTGCAACACCTCGGAGCAATCGCGTCCCTCATCGAGAACTCGTTCAAGAGCCTCAAATTGCCCGCGGATGCGTTTGCTACGGAGAATCAGCTTCTGTTTGTTCTTGATCGTATGACTCATTCGCGAACGAATCTTATCATGCCGAGAGCCTTGCGCCTATACCTATGGGGGTATGTATCATGAGCCATTCTCTGTGCGAGTTCATCATGGGGCGGCGCATAGCCTTCGCCATAACTGTCGGGACAATGCCTCTTCCTGTGCCGATATACATACCCGGCTAGGTAATCTTTCATTGCGTTCGTTTCCAATTCTGGTATAGATTCAAATGAAGCTTCCGTGGGGTAACTGTCATGCGGTCGATATCGAAGAAGATAGCGTGTTTGTGCGTGTTGCTGACTTTCTGGTCGGCAATGGCATTCGCCGCTCATCAACATTCGAATGCGACTGAGTCGGCAACTTGTACGGTCTGTATCGCCGCCCATTCAACCTCCCCCAAAGCCACTGTAATCCTGCCAAAGGTACTGTTCGTTGCCGTATGCACCTTTCGGCCAAAGCCGGTTTCCGCCAAGCAGCGTCTTATAGCCTTCGCGCTCTCCGTTCGCCCACCTCCTGCTATCTAGGGATTGATGTCAATTTTGATGCTCCGGCTCCTCATAGCCCGGCTTATCCCTATTTCTCTTGGAGGATGCAATGTTTATTTCCTATCAGTGGCGCTCGGCTGCCATTGTCGTGGTCACCATCTTTCTGGCTCTCACAGTCGGACACGCCCAGTCCATCACTGGAACGGTGCTGGATCCCACGGGCGCGGTAGTCGCGAGTGCCACGGTTGAGATCCACAACCCCGTCAGCCGATACGATCGTTCTACCCGCACGGATGCTACTGGAAAGTTCAGTTTTACGAACGTCCCGTTCAACCCTTACCACTTGCAGGTCACCGCGTCCGGATTTGCTCCCTTCGCGCAGGATGTGGAGGTGCGCTCCTCCATTCCCAGCGATATTCCGATCAAGTTGCAAGTCGCGGGATCGGCGACGACGGTAACGGTCGAGGCGGGTGCCGATCTAGTTGAGAACGATCCGATTTCTCACACTGACGTGGACAAGAACTTGTTCGACAAGATGCCCCTGGAGAGTCAGTCTTCGTCGCTCAGTTCGCTGGTTACGCTGGCCACGGCGGGAGTTGCCGCCGATTCGAACGGCCTGTTCCACGGCATGGGCGACCACGCGGAAAACTCGTTTTCGCTCGATGGCCAGCCCATCACCGACCAGCAAAGCAAAGTTTTCTCCAACCAGGTTCCTCTGGATTCGGTCCAATCGCTGGAGGTGATTCAGGGCGCTCCACCTGCGGAATACGGCGGAAAGACGAGCTTAATCATCAACGTGACGACGCGCTCAGGTCAGGGCATGACGACGCCTCATGGCGACGTGACTGCCTCTTACGGTGCTTTTGGAACATCCAACGCAGGATTCAATCTGGGCTACGGCAACGCGAAATGGGGAAACTTCATCAGTGCGAACGGGCTGAACAGTGGCCGGTTCCTCGATCCGCCGGAGTTCGCTGTTATGCATGACAGAGGGAACGAGGAGAACCTTTTCGACCGGGTTGACTATAAACTCTCAAATGCGGACTCGCTTCTGGTGAATTTCGGGTACACCCGTTCATGGTTTCAAAATCCCAATTCGTTTGACCAGCAGTTCCATAATGTCAACGGAGCCGGGGAGCTGACCGACCCGTCCGGCAATCCACTGGGCTTGGCGGATCAGGTTTCGCAGATCAAGACGTTTAACATTGCTCCCATGTGGACGCACTTGATCGGCACATCCACGGTGTTTGCCTTTGGCGGCTACGTGCGAAGGGATCAGTACAACTACTATCCCAGCGCTAACCTCTTCAATGATTGGTCTCCCGATTTGCAAAGCGAGAGTGTCGCTCAGAACCGGAAGTTGACGAATACCGGCCTTCGCTCGACGCTCTCGTACGTGAAGGGTATCCACAATATCAAGCTGGGAGCGGTATATGAGCAGACGTTTCTCGACGAAACTGACAAGATTGGCATCGTGGATCCGACGCTGGTCCCTGGGGTCGCACCGTCTTGCCTGAGTGGGGGTCAGCCTGTTGCGGGCACTGCCTGCGCAGTTCTAGCGCCGTACGACTCAACGGGCGGAGGCGGACTCTATGCCAAAGGCAGCCTGTTTTCGTTCATCGGCCACACCGATGTGAAGGAGTTGGCGCTCTATCTTCAAGACGCGATCACAAAGGGAAACTGGTCGTTCAACGTGGGATTGCGCGGTGACTTCTACAACGCACTGGTCGTCGACCGGCAAGCAGAACCTCGCATGGGCGTGGCATACAACATCAAGCACACGAACACGGTTCTACGGGTTTCATATGCGCGAACGATGGAAAGTCCGTTCAACGAAAACCTGGTCATTGCCAGCACGGGATGCAACATTCCTTTCCTGGCCACGCTGGTGCCGCCGCCTGGCGTCTCCTGCAACACGGGAGCAATCAGGCCGGGCTATCGCAATGAGTTCCACGCCGGCCTGCAGCAGGCATTTGGGCGATATCTGGTGGTGAGCGGGGATTACATTTGGAAATATACGCACAATGGCTACGATTTCGGGGATGTGGGCGCGACTCCGATCTACTTCCCGATTGAATGGCACAACTCCAAGATTCCGGGATATGCGATCCGTGTGAGCATGCCGAATTACCACGGATTCTCGGCGCTGGTGACGATGTCTAGCGTCGCGGCGCGATTCTTCCTGCCGCAGGTCGCCGGGCTGCCGATTATCCCACCGTCGACTGGCGTGTTCCGCATCGATCACGACGAGCTTTTCAACCAGACGACTCATTTGGAATACCAGCCCTGGAAGCGAGGGCCGTGGGTTGGCTTCAACTGGCGCTATGACAGCGGACTGGTGGCTGGGGCGACCCCTTGTTACAACCCGCTCACGGCAACTTGCGCGGGGGCATCCACTACGTTGGGTGGCCAACCTGCAATCAATCTGATCAACACTATCAGTGGTCTGCCCTTGACCGCCGATCAGGAGTTTCAGGCTGGGTTCACGTGCAACGGCCAACGAGCAACGCCAACGCATGCGCTGCCGAGTCCTTGCCTGGCCTCACAGTTCGACTCCGCGCTTATTTCGGTGCCGGCACCGAACAGCGAGAATGATGACCACAAACCACAGCGTATCGCGTCTAGAAGTCTGTTTGACATCAGCGTCGGTCACGATAACGTGTTCCACGGCGACAAGTACAAGGTCAGCTTGCAAATGACGGCTATCAACATCACCAATAAGTACGCGTTGTATAACTTTCTCTCAACCTTCAGTGGGACGCACTATGTGACGCCGCGCGCGCTGACGGCTCAGCTCGGGTTCCACTTCTAGCAGATGCTCCCCCGTCCCCGAGGGGAGTAGGGTCGACGCTACTGCCCTCGTTTGACGAGCCTCACGGTAGGAAGGGGAATGCAAGAAGCGGTTTGGTCCTACGCTGGCGGAACTTCGACTGGCAGCGCGCGGTGGTTTCGATTGAGCGGGCTGTCGTGGAAGGTCACGAGGGCGACACAAAGTCAGAAGCATCCAGAGCACGGCTGCCGCTCGACCCAGTGGTCGTCTCTGCGTTGCAGGACTGGAAAGCGATAGCGCCCTGTCGTGGCCCGGATGACTACGTATTTGCCAGCATGTTTCTGCGCGGGAGGAACCCACTCAGCGGTAATTCCGCACAGCGCGACAAACTCCGGCCTGCTGCGCATCAGGGCGGGGCTGGGTCCATTAGGCTGGCACGCTTTGCGCCATGCTACCGGACCTGGCCGCATGAAGGCGGGGCTAGCTTGTCGGTGATGAAGGAACTCATGCGCGACGCTAACATTTCGCAAACGGTGGCTTACGGGGAGTTGAATCGGCGAACCGCGCTGCGAATGCCACGGTTGTGGCGATGCTGAATCGGCCTGGTACTGGACTGCAGCCGGTGGCAAGTGATTGATAAATGGTGCGGAAGGGGGATTTGAGCTACTCCATCACGTTGATAACACGTAACTTACTGATTCTGCATCCGACCTAAAGGCCCCAATGCCCCACAGTCCCGCTGCCATTGTACGGTTATTGTACGGCGAACGCGCGCAGAAGGGAAAACCGCGCCGTAGCGCTTTCCTCTCAATTCTGCCAGCAACAGTTTGACATCCGCCCCTCGTATCGGTCAAGGCCACCTTTCGAGGAAGCTTGGAATGGTTCGGTGTTTCGAAGCCGTCTCCGGATCTCGTAGTTTGATCTTGTGCCCCGCGAGGTCGTGGCTTGATCGGATTACTTCCGGTTTGACGATCCAGACGCTAGAGCGGTCGTCGAGCAGTTCCCCAGTTGACACTGCCGGGCGGGCGCAACAATAATTCAGAGCAAGCCCGGGGGCTGTGCTTTCCGTAACGATCACCTCACTCCTCGAGAGGAGCCTAAGCTTCATGACTACAACTCGTCGGGATTTCCTGACTGCAGCGGCAGTCACTGCGGGAGTGGCGGTGACCCCGGATGTCGGTGAGGCTCATGAGCACGAGCATGAGCACGACCACGACCACCAAGCAGTTCCTTCCGACCCTGCGTTGCGCGTAAAGGCCTTGGAATCTTTGCTGGTGGAAAAAGGACTGGTGGATCGGGTCGCGTTGGACCCTTGGTTGACACTGACGAACACAAGATTGGTCCGCGGAATGGCGCTCGAGTGGTGGCGCGGGCGTGGTCAGATCCTGCGTATAAGCAACGGTTGCTAAGCGATGCCGATGCCACGATTGCAGAAATGGGCTATGGCGGGTTGCAAGGCGAACACATGGTGGTTGTGGAGAATACGGCGAAGGTGCACAACTTGGTGGTGTGCACGCTATGTTCGTGCTACCCGTGGCCGGTGCTGGGCCTACCGCCGGTGTGGTACAAATCATCGCCCTACCGCTCGCGCGCAGTCATTGATCCGCGTGGCGTGCTACGTGAATTTGGACTCGAATTACCGCAAGACGTGGATGTGCGCGTTGGGGATAGCACTGCGGAGTTGCGTTACCTGGTGTTACCGGAGCGGCCGCCGGGGACGGAAGGGATGAGCGAAGAAGCGCTAGCGGTGCTTGTGACAGGCGACTCGATGGTCGGTGTCGCGAAGGTTTCAACGTCGAAAGTGCGAAGTGCGGCATGAACGGCGTACATGACAGGGGCGGCATGCACGGTATGGGCCCGATAGTGGAGGAAAAGAACGAGCCGGTTTTTCATCAGGAATGGGAAGGGCGCATTTTCGCGATGAATCGGGCCAT
>DATDGW010000289.1:0-2468 GCA_036521895.1 Candidatus Sulfotelmatobacter sp.
AGAGGAGCGCCGTCGTCAAGCAGTTCCGCGGCGATGTCCATTGCCGGCTGGTCGACCAGGGCATTGGCGCCGTCCGCGGCCAGCAGCGATTCCACTTCGCGCCGCAGGGACGAGTCGCTGCCGCAAGCTGCAGCAACAAAAGCGGCCCTGGATTCCGGCCGGTGCTCCAGTGCCTCGTGGTAGACCTCCTCGACGCGCCTCCATTCTTCCTGACTAAGCAACTGCCCAAGAACTACTTCACATCTGGGGTGAGATAGTGTAGTTCCATTTTGGCAGGACACGCTTCTGCCGGATGGAGAGTTGCGCGAGATCGCGTTTCGAGACCTTGACGCCAGTTGGGTAATAGGTGGTGTCGAGACGTGCGGTCACCTTCAAGCCGGTTGTAGTTGTGGTGGTGCGGATAAACTTCAGGGCCTTTTCATAACTGTCCAGCGGCTCGGCTTCCCAGTTTCTGCTGATCTGGCTGAATAAGCGATGCTCGATGGGATTCCATTTGGAGGCGCCGGATGGGTAGTGAGAAACGGTGACGCGCAGTCCCAGGCCATCGCATAGTTGTCGCTGAAGTTCTTGCTTCCAGGCGCCGCGCTGGGCTCCATTGCTACCGCCGGTGTCGGCCAGGATGAGGATATGGCGGGATTGCGGATAGCGCTTGTGTCCTTCGATCTGCCACCACCTGCGAAGGCAGGAGACGGCGAAGGCTGAGGTTTCGTGGGAAGTTCCCAGGAACACACGGCCGCGGTTGGCCTGGGTGTCGTAGATGCCATACGGAATGCCGATACCCTTGGCAGCGGACCGGAAGTCATGGTCGTTGACGTCGGTGGAGGATTGCTCCCACTTCACTCCGGGGTTCTTGAAGTTACCGATCAACTCTCTCTTTTTGGCATCCACGCTGAGGACCGGATCGCCGCGTTTTTCGAACTGATCCCGCTGCCGGCACAGATAGCGGAACTGGCGGTCGCGGTCGGAAGTAGAACCGGCGGAAATGTTCTTGCGATTGGTGCGTAGCGAATACTTCATCTGCCGCAACAGCCGCCCCACCGTGTTACGGCCGACTGCAATCCCCAGCCGCTGGAGCTGTCGAGCGATCTTGTCGGTGGTTTTTCGAGTCCACTTCAGCCCACTGATGGGGTCCCCAGCGGTTTCTCTTTCCATCAGCTTGTGAATGGCATCGATCACCCCGGGCGTTTTTTTTCCGTTGGTTTGCGTCCTCCACCCACTCCCCGCACCCGGCCCACTTTCACATCATGGGCCAACAGTTGCCGTCTTCCTTTGGCCACCGTGTGCGGGTCCAGATGGAGAAGGTCAGCGATCTGGCGATCTCCACCCAACTGGAGCGATTCCAGGCCAGCGTATAAACGCCGTTGTTGTTCGTCAAGTAGGCTGGCAAACAGGACAATCGCCGCTCGCAGTTCGTCGGAGCCTAGGTCAGCGGATTCGGCGGCGGCGGCTGACTCAGCACTTGCCGCGCCTGCCACTGTTGTTGCCGCGTTCGAGGGTTGCTGGTGCAGTACAAATATAAGCCGGAGACAGTTTGGCGGACGATCCTGTCTTGCTCGGTCAACCGCAGTAGGGGTTCCTTCACCGGTACGTGGAGGAGGTCTTCCAATTCGGAGGCGAAATAGCCAGCCGGGGCTTGAGTGACGCAGACTTCCGCGGTGGCCACCAGGGTACCGTGACGTGAAAACCAAACCGAGTCGAACGACCATAAACCGCGCTCATCGAAAGCAGCAATTTCATCGAGTGTATAGAAGGAACCGCGATGGGAATAACTGGTACGGTATGACAGTTCCTTGAGCTTGCGGAAAACGGTGATATCAGCTTCTGTGCCTAATAGTTGCTTCAATTGCGGCAAGGTAGCGATGCGCTTCTCGCGCAGAAATCGCAGCAGCAGGTTGGCGGAGAAGACAGTCGGGCGCATAATGCTATAGTTCCTCCTGATGGACTATTCCAACAGGAAGAACTATAGCATATTCCGCGCGCACCGGCCGCCGCGAGGCGGAGTGGCCCGATACGCCCTATGCAAGAGAATTTCCAGCCCTTCGGGGATCGGCTCAGCAGCCGGATGGGAGCGTTATGATTCCACTCCGCCTGCTGGCTGATACTTTATTGATGGGCCGCGCCTTAGAGCGATGAGAGGGCTATAATCGGCTTCTATTTCAGGGCCTGACGTGCGACCACGAGAATCATAAACGTGCCAGCCTTCGCCGTCCGCCGGCCGTTCGCTCCAGTCTCAAATTCTGAAGCAGGTAGATAGATCCTGTGGGTTGTAGGATCCAGGCCCATCGTTCTCGCACCATCCCCCGTTTTCACCGTCTGCACAATCTCAAATTTACCGGGAGACGTTTCACCGGCGATGAAGAGTTGGGAGCCGGCCGTGCTGGCGAATGCTTGGCCACGGTCGAGCTTAACGGCGTCGACGCCCGCGTCGATCGGCAGGTCCGCTAGCACCTTGCCGTTTTGGGTGCTCA
>DATDGW010000290.1:0-10732 GCA_036521895.1 Candidatus Sulfotelmatobacter sp.
CGATCCCGAGCGCGATTAGCACCGCGAACACGCTAACCGGCAGTAATCCGCCCTGAACGAAGGGACGAAGACTGGCCGCCTGAGAATTTGCTGATCAAGTTCCGAAGTCACGCTGGCGGCGGATTCAATCTGTCAACCATGTGTTTGCTCTGACACTTACTTTTCCTTCGCGCACCTTCGTGTCCTTGGTGGTTGACGCATCACCGCCGCATCTTGAAATAACTTTACAATTCCGCTCCCCGTTCCACGCTCCCCCCGGCTGTATAATCCCCGGTTGATTCCCACTCAGGAGCGCTCCACCATGAAGAAGTCTACGCGACTCGTCTGTTCACTCGTCGTCATTTTGCTGTTCGTTCCCGCCCTCTGGTCCCAGGAAAAAGTCGATCTCGAAGCCATCTCCCGCATTCGCTATGAAGGCTTCCACAATTCCAAAGTCATGGAATACGCCACCGGTCTCATGGATGCCATCGGCGAACGCCTCACCGGATCTCCCAACCTGAAGCGCGCCAACGAATGGACCCGCGACCAGCTCACCGCGGCGGGCCTGAGCAACGCCCACCTCGAGTCCTGGGGCCCCTTCGGCCGCGGATGGGCCAATCAATCCGTCAACGCCCGCATGACCTCGCCCGACATCGTCCCTCTCATCGTCTACGCCAAAGCGTGGACCCCCGGCACCAACGGCGTCGTCACTGGCAAGTGCATTCGCGTCACCATCGAAAAGAAAGAAGACTTCGACAAGTATCGCGGCAAGCTCGCCGGAATGATTGTAATCACCGGAGCCGACGCGGAAGTGAAGCCCATCAGTGAAGCTCCCTACAAACGCTACAGCGACGACGACCTTGCCAAAACCAGCGAATATGAAATCCCCGGCGAGCGCCCGCCCTTCCGCATGGCCGAGTTCGCGCGCCGCCGCCAGTTCCAGAAGGATCTCAACCAGTTCTACGCCGACGAAAAAGTTCTCGCCGTCATCGACCACAGCCGCGGCACTGCCGGCGGTGGCACCGTCTTCGTCCAGTCCGGCGGATCCTACAAGCCCGGCGAGACCACCACCGTTCCCCAGCTCACCTTGGCCTCCGAGCACTGGACCCGCATCGCCCGCCTCCTCCAGCAGAAAAAAGATGTCACGCTCGAGTTGAACGTCGTCAACACCTTCTACGACGATGACCTCATGCAGTACGACACCATCGCCGAAATCCCCGGCACCGACAAGAAAGATGAAGTCGTCATGCTCGGCGCTCACCTCGACTCCTGGCATGCCGGTACGGGCGCCACCGACAACGGGGCCGGCACCATCGTCATGATGGAAGCCGTCCGCATCCTCAAAGCCATCGGCATCACGCCCCGCCGGACCATCCGCATCGGCCTGTGGAGCGGCGAGGAAGAAGGCCTCCTCGGCTCACAAGGCTACGTCGAACAGCATTTCGGATCGCGTCCGCGCCTGGACGATCCCAACATGAAAGACATGCCGACCCTTCTCCGCCGCGAAGCGGGCCCGGTCACGGTGAAGCCCGAGCAGGCAAAAGTTTCAGCCTACTTCAACGTCGACAACGGCACCGGAAAAATTCGTGGCGTGTACCTGCAGGAAAACGAAGCCGTCGCCCCGATCTTCAAGGCGTGGATGGAGCCCTTCAAAGATCTCGGCATGACCACGCTCACCATGCGCAACACCGGCGGCACCGACCATCTCTCCTTCGACGCCGTCGGCATCCCCGGATTCCAATTTATTCAGGACCCCATCGAATACGAGAGCCGCACCCACCACTCCAACATGGACGTCTACGACCGCCTCCAACCAGAAGATCTAAAACAGATCTCCGTCATCGTCGCCAGCTTCGTCTACGACGCCGCCATGCGCGACCAAATGCTCCCCCGCAAACCCATCGAAAAACCGATCACGAGGGAGCCAGAAAAGAAGGAAGACTAGAAGAGGTCGCTGGTGGCAGGAGATGCGAGCGCTGCTGAACGGAATTCTGTGGGTCCGGGGTGGAACACCACGCCGGCAACCTCTTCGGCGTGGTGCCTCTCGGTTGCCTACAGATCTTGCTGAGGCAATGATGAAGCTGCACTACTCGTAGCGCAACGCCACCATGGGATCGACTTTGCCGGCACGGCGGGCCGGGACGTAGCAGGCGGCGAGCGCGACCACGGTCAGCAGCACCGCGACTCCGGCAAACGTCGGTGGGTCGGTAGCTGCGACTCCATACAGCAGACTCGCCATCACCCTGGTAAGGCCCAAGGCAGCAGCCAGACCAATGGCAACCCCGAGCCCGACAAGTTTCCCGCCACTGCCCAGAATCAGAAGCAAAATGTCCCCCGGGTGTGCTCCCAGCGCGATGCGGATGCCGATCTCGTTCGTGCGCTGTCCAGCCACATAAGAAACGACGCCATAAATTCCCCCGCTTGCAAGCAAGAGTGCCAACACGGCAAACACTGCGAGCAGGATCATCGAGAACCGCCGCGTGGCCACAGAATCGGAAATCAGTGAGTCCATCGTTTGCGCGGCGAAGATAACTTGCTGGTTGCTCATCTGCGCGTTGATCTGTCGCAGGGAATCGAGCAGGCCGGCCGAGTTTCCTTCGGATCGCAACACTACGGCCGAACCCGAAGGAGTCATCGCAATAAAATTGTCGGGCATCTGCATGCAAGGAATGTAAAGGCCCGATCGGAGCGATTGCTGGTCATCGCTGGCCAAGCCCCACTGATTGACGTGCCCAACCACGCCGACGATCTCCGCGAGTTGCGCGGAAACCGCCAGGTTGACGCGCTTGCCGATGGGATTCTGGTTGGGGAAATACTTCTGGGCGAAGACCTCATCGACCACGACCACCCGCGGAGCGTGTTCATCGTCGTGGACGGTAAAGAACCGGCCCCGCCGCAGTGGAATGCCCATTGCCTTCAGGTAGTTGGGTTCTACGATGTAGTCGATGGCCCAGTTCATGTCGTTTTCGTTGGCGGGCTTGGGCTTCCCCTCGAGCCAGAAAAGTTGCTCGTCATCGCCGCTGAACGGAATTGCGCCCCAGGTCTGCGAAACCGCCTGGATGCCCGGAACGGAGGCGAACTTCTCATCGAACTCCCGAAACGCGGCGCGGATGGCGTCCGGTTTTGCATGCATCATTGTGGGCGGAAGCGAAAGCCCAAACGTGAGCACATTGTGCGGATTGAAACCGGGATCAACGCCCCACAGCTTCGCCAGACTCCGGATGGTTAATCCCGCGCCGATTAGCAGCACGAGAGCGAGTGCGATCTCGGCTACCACGAACACACTTTGCATGCGCTGGCGGGTTCGGCTGGTTCCCCGGCCACCTTGCTTGAGCGTTTCGTGCAGATCCGGCTGCGATGATTTGAGCGCAGGCGTCAAGCCAAAGAAAGTTCCCGCCAGCAACGAAATAGCGACCGTAAAGATCAGCACGTGGCCGTCAACTCCGACTTGCTCGCCGCGCGGCAGCGCCGCGGGCAGCACTCCCAGCGCAGCCCGTGTTCCCCACGACGCCAGATACAAACCCAATCCCCCACCGGCCAGCGCCAGCAGAATGCTCTCCGTAAGCAATTGGCGAATGACTCTCGCCTGGCTCGCGCCCAGCGCGGCGCGGACTGCAAATTCGCGCGTCCGGCTGGCTGCGCGAGCTAGCAGCAAATTGGCGACGTTCACGCACGCAATCAGAAGCACAAATCCAACCGCGGCGAGAAGCACGAGCAGCAGCGGCCGGACGTGACCAATCATCTGTTCCTTGAGCGGCGTCAGCTTGGCACTGATCCCCTTATCCGTATCCGGAAAGGCTTCCGCGAGACTGCGTGTGACTCCTTCCATGTCCGCGCGCGCTTGCTCGATGGTCGCGCCGGGCTTGAGCCGCCCGATCCCATGGAATCCCAGCCCAGCACCGCGTTTCAGCAGCAGCGGGTTACTCCACTGACCGATAGGCGTGTAGACCTGACTGTCGCGGAAGCCCGGAATAACCAGGTGAAAGTCTGCCGGAATCACTCCCACGATGCTGTAGTCTCTTGCGTCGAGCGTGATGTTCTTCCCCAGAATGTCGGGCGCCGAACTGAACTTGCGTCGCCACAAACCTGCGCTGATGAGCGCCACGGCGCCAGCGCCAACCCGCTCCTCATCCTCGGCAAAAGTGCGTCCGATTACGGGCTTCACCCCCAGCACCGTGAAGAAGTCTGAGGACACAAACTCTCCGCTCACCTGTTCGGCCTCGCCGACGCCGGTCAAGATGAATTGGGATGGTCGAGCCAGGGCTACAGAACAGAATGTGTGGTTGTCTTTTTGCCAATCATGAAAGTTAGGATAGGAGACTGACCCGCCCTCGAAGTTTGGCTTGTTCTCATGTAGCGTCACCAACTGATCCGGTTGCGGGAATGGCAGCGGGCTTAGCAATACCCCGTTGATCACGGAGAACAGCGCTGTATTCGCACCGATGCCGAGCGCCAGAGTCGCAACTGCGACCACCGTAAAGCCGCGACTCCTCGCCAGCACACGCAAGCCATACCGCAGATCCTGCAACAGAGTCTCCATATCTTGCCTCTAGCTCCCACGGTGACGCGATGGTCAAGCGAACCTGGGGAAGCAAACCTTCGACCAATGCTAATTCAGGGGTAACCTGTTGATTGTGAAAGGACAGTCGAAGGCAAACCCGGGTATAAGGTGAACCGTTCTGTCCACCTATGGATATCTCTGTCCAGAAGCGAACAGCGACAATCAGCCGGCATGCGACCGGTTCTAGAAAAGATCGAGAGAAAATAAGGACCCATGTGGCGCGGGCGCCCGGCCCGCGCTCACCTCCCGAGAAGTGGAAGAGCGGCCCTTTCGGGCCGGCGAGGACGTCGGAATGACTCGGACTTTAGCCCCTGCGGGCCGCTTCCGCAAATCGAAAGCGGCCCCCCATCACGCACAACTCTAAAACCGATACGTCACCCCCACCGAAGGCACCGCCGTATGCGTCGCCGAATTCGTGCTCAACGCTCCAAACCCGAAATCCGGCGAGCCGTACACCAGCCCTCGATATTCCGCTCGCAACGAAATCCGCTTGCGGATCGCATAGTTCACACCCACCCCATACACGAACACGCCCTTGGCCTCGGACTGCGCTCCCGACAAGGTGTTGAACTGATTTCCGCTCGGCTCAAACATCAGCGCCCCGCCTCCGGCCAATAGATAGGGATTGAACCTGGAACTCGTGTGATACGGAAGATTCAGCACCAGGCTTCCCGTCACCTGATGAATCCCCGACTGAATCCTGAACGGCCCTGCCGGCACAAGATATTTCTGCGAGTTGGAATCGTACCCGTACGCTGCTTCCGCCGCTGCCCAATGATTCAAATGATACCGGTACGTGGTCAGAAACCCGCCCGTCTCGGTCGTGCTGTACGCCGTCCCATTCCCGCTCGAACTTTGCGTGAAGAAACCTGCTCCCTGCAAACTGATCTCCGACCGGCTCTCTTGCGCCGTCGCCGCCACTGTGAGAAGAACCATACTTCCTAGAAGAATGCACATCCGCCGCATAAAATGAACCTCCCTTAGTTGTAGTTGTTCATTGCAGACCACTCCCAAATCGTGGCTCGAGACAATTCGGCGCCACGATCAATCACAACAACTCGATTGAAATTTTTGGGATGCCCGCGCTCTCCGGCGGCGTTGCATTTCGAAATCTAGAGTTTTGTAATCACGCGTAAACTTTTGGAAAATTGTGTAACCGGATTCTCGGCGTACCAAGCACGCGAGAAGAGTGAGAAACTCAATGAGAGAACTGCGACGAACGAACCCACATAATGAAGGACGGACCAAGCCCATGTTTTCCCCTCAACCCATCGGACACATCAAAAGTCCGTACACCAGCACCAAGCAGATCCCCAAAGGCCCAGGCGCCAAACACGATGCCGAAGGCGTCCTCGAAATCCTGCCGCAATTCGCCCTCGGCCTCACCGACATCGAAGGCTTCTCTCACCTCTTCGTTCTCTGGGTCTTCGACCGCTCCGAAGATTACGAATTGCTCGGCACTCCTCCTGTCGACGACCGCCCGCACGGTGTCTTCTCTACCCGTTCTCCGCGTCGCCCCAACCCCATCGGACTCACCGTCGTCGAACTCCTCCGCCGTGAAGGCAATTCTCTCCACGTCCGCGGCGTCGATATGCTCGATGGCACCCCGATCCTCGATCTCAAGCCCTACCTTTCCAGCATCCCGGCCGAGCAGTTACGCCGCGGCTGGCTGGCCGAAGCCGAGGCCCGCCGCGCCGGCCCCTCCCCCGCATAAATATGCAATTTCCTTCATCTGGCGCGACACATTCGGGTGCCCCATCCCTATCTCGCGATTTTGGCGAGATAGGGTGGGGCCCTTTATGTTTGATTTTTGACTTTGTTTTCGTCTTTTGACTCTGAGCATTCACTGCGGCAGGACGCGCTGTGCCAGGAAGTTGTTCTGGCACGCGATCGCAGACGATCGAATCCCCCCGAACTCAGGGTTGGCCCGCAGGTTCGCGAAGAACGGATCCGAATCCAGCGCAGGGTAGGAACAATAGCTACCTTGTATCGCTCGTTTCAGCATCTGCAAGGCGGTGCTGCTGTGGCCGCAATAGGCGAGATGGGCAGCCGCAAAATAGTTCACCTCAGGATCAGCGGAAGCCTGCACCTCGTTCGACAGGCGGCCAATTTCAGACGACGGCTCATGGCCGACACAAGCCAGCAGCAGGTTGGAGCTGCCCCAGTGCGGCAACTGCGACGCTCCTACCCGCAGCGCTTCTTTCTCTTTGCCCTGACGAACCAGCATGTGGATCGTCATTGCCTTCGACAATTCTGAAGTCGGATCGATGTTGAGATATTCCACCGCGTGCGGATAGTCTCCAAGCGCTAAAAAAACCACGGCACAGGAACGCAGCAGGTTCGTCTGCGCGTGGGGATCGAGCGAGTACGCGATCTCACACTGCTTTGCGGCTTCCTCCGACAATCCCGCATAGCGCAACACGTAACTCAGCATGAAGTGAGCATCCGCGCTGTCGGGCCGCCGGTGAACCAGTTCCGCCGCTTGTTGATAACCCTTGGCCAACTGTCCCTGTTCGGTGCTCCGGAGAGCCAGGCCGGCGCCCGCGGCGATTGAATTGGGATCCAGCGCCAAGGCCCGCTCGGTGGCGACCTGGAAGCGCTCCATCATCGCTTCGTCTCCGGTTTGGCTCTCGAAGCGGGCCTCGGTGTAATACCTGCGTGCCAGAGAAATCCAGGCCGGTGCATAATTCGGATCCAACCCCACGGACTTCTCCAACATTGCGATCGCTTGCTTGTCCGAGTCGGGGCCGTCGGGTACAGCAGCGCTGCGCAAGTATAGGTCGTACGCCTCTTCATTCGTCGGGCGGGTAGCCGCATCCGCCGTGAGTGCCGATGCCCCCAACGCCGAGGCCAAACCCACCTGCGTCTGGTTTGCAATCTGTCCCTGCATCGCAATCAGGTTCTGCGCCGGAACAGTGAGCGTGTTCCGCCAAAGCGAGCGGTTCTTCTCGACGTCGATCGCCTCCAGCGTGATCTGCAGTTGCTCTCCCGCCCGCAAGAAATGCCCGGTGACGATGGTGTTCGCTTGCATCTCGTGTCCCGTCTTCTGCGGGTCAAGAACCGGGTCGGTATAATTGCGAGTCGCGGCAAAAGGGCGGATCGAGATGGATCGCGTGTGGCTCAGCGCGGTCGCGACTTCATCCGGCAGAGCAAGTTGAAGGAAGTCGAGGCTGTGATCGGACCCCACGTTTTGAAAAGGCAGAACCGCTACCGTCCTCACGCCTGAGCTGGGCCCTGGCGCTTTTCGAAAGAGGCCCAGACTCACCAGTACCCCGACGAGCACAGCCAACGAGGCCGCCAGGATCCACGGACGCCGGGCCCGCGCTTCCACCCGCTTGCGCTCGAGCATCTGCGCGCGCTTTGCCGCTTCTTCGAGCGCGTCGCGCTCTTTGCGGCGGCGGTCGAGGTTCAGCAGGCGCTCTGCCAACTCCGCCGCACTACGGATGCGGCGAGCCGGGTCGCCGCAGGCCGCATCCGCGATGTCTTGCCGAATCAGCGAGTCTTCGATTTCGGCTTCCCATCCCGGAGCGAGGGGCTTGCGAAAATCGCCGATCACCACCTGGTAGAGCATCACGCCCAAAGAATAAATATCCGCGGGCGCGGAGGGAGACTGTCCGGATAGCACTTCCGGAGCCAGATACATCAGCGTGCCAGTCAGGGATAAAGTCTGCGGCCCACCGGTTTGCGTGAGGCCCAGATTCGTAATTCCCAACGCCTTCAGCCGTGATGGCTCGACCAGCGATGCGCTGCCAAAATCCGCGACTTTGATCTGCCACTGAGCGTTGGCGCCGGTCGTCACCAGAATGTTGGCCGGCTTAAGGTCCTTGTGCAGCACACCAACCTCGTGTGCTGCGGCCACCGCGTTCGCGACCTCGGCGATCAGATGAATCCTGGTTTCGAGCGAAGTTTCAAGCAGACTTCCCTGGCTCTTTGCCCACTCCGCGAGGTTGGGGCCTCCATATTCACTTTCAAGAAAGTGCGGTTGCGTATCGAAATTCCATTCCAGAAGACGAACAAATTCCGCCCGCTCACCCAGCGATTCCCGCAGGAACCGCGCCACGGTTACCTCGCGTTTCAAGCCTTTCAGCCGCACCAGGTTCGAAGCGAACTTGAAGACTCGCAGCTCGTGAGTCTTGGGATGCTCCGCCAGCCACACCTCGCTGCTTGCGGAAACATCCATTCGTCGCACCAGATGCCACTGCTCGCGACCGGGCACCGAATCACCCTCATCGAGACCCAGCTCAGCCCACGGGTTCAATGTGCCCACGGGCTTGCTGTGCACCGGCACCGTCAGACGGTATCCCACTCGCGGCACGGTAAGAACGACGGTCGAATTCTCGTCGCCCAGCGCCCGGCGCAACTTCGACATCGCGGTGGCAAGCGAGCCATCTACGACGGTCAGCCCTGGCCACACGGAGTCCAGCAATTCGTCCTTGGTGAGCACTTCGCCGGCATGCACCAGAAGCTGCAGGAGAACTTCCAGAGGCTTCAACTCCAGATCGACAACCTGCCCCTGAACCCGCAACTGCAGGCTGAGTTCGTCAAATTCGCAGTCCGCAAAGCGCCAGAGGCGTCCGCAAGATTCCTGGGAACTGACCTGGGAGCCGTTTTGAATCATTCACTTAGCTTTCTTTAGAGTTCTTAACAACTCCATCAGGACGCGCGGCAGGGGAGGGTGCGACTGTCGTCCCAACGGCCCTTGGCAAGCGCGATCATTTTGCCACGAACCGGCCACCCGAGCACAGAAATTATGACCTATGGTTCCCGGGGGCGCATTGGGTGAACCGGGAAACGTCAGTCCGAGGAGGATTCCAAATGAAATGCGTGAGCACGCTGCTTCCGATGATCGCGTTCGCGGTGGTGATGACAACCACTTCGGCGACCGCTCAGACCTATACCCGGCTATTCACCTATCCCGGCACGACTAACAACACCAGCGGTATCACCTGGCCCGGCTTGATTTCGCAGGGCCCGGACGGTCAGCTATACAGCACAGATGTATCGGACGGAACTCACAACAACGGGAGTGTGTACAAGCTCACGACCGGGGGGCTGTACACCCCGCTCCTTAGTTTCTGCTCGCAGACTTCGTGTGCCGATGGCTCCAACCCGTATGGCGGTGTCACCCTGGGAAACGACGGCGATCTCTACGGAACAACCTACGTGGGCGGCCTCTACGATTCGGGCACGATTTTTAAGATGACTGACACCGGGACGTGGACCAAGCTGTGGGACTTTACTGAGGGGCTCACAGCTAAGCATCTGAAGGACGAAGGCCTCCCTTACTACCCGCCGATTCTGGGTCAGGACGGTAATTACTACGGAGTCGATCATGGCGTCTACAGCACCGACTACGGCATCTTCTACAAGATGACGCCAAAAGGCGCACTCACAGCTTTCCCCTTCACCTTCACCGATGGCGCATTCCCTAACCTTCCGACCCAGGGCACCGACTTCAACTTTTACGGAACCGCGCGCTTGGGCGGGGATCCAACTTGCAAATGCGGCGTGGTGTACAAGGCGACCACCGGCGGAAAGATCGCGGTGCTTCACAACTTCAAAGGGTATCCCAGCGACGGATCTCTGCCGACGGGAGTGCTGGTTCAGGGCAACGACGGTAATTTCTACGGAACCACCTACCAGGGGGGCGCCCACAACTATGGATGCGTATTCAAGATCACTCCGGCGGGCGTCATTACGATTATCTACAGCTTCGAGAGCTTTGTTGGCGACGGAGTTTATCCCGAAGCCGGCTTGATTCTGGGGACCGATGGCAATCTCTACGGAGTAACTGCCGAAGGCGGGAAGTTTGGCTACGGAACCATCTTCGAGATGACAACCGCGGGCAAAGAGACCATTCTCTACAACTCCTGCTCCGTAGTTGGCTGCACCGACGGAATCTATCCGGCGACGCCGCTTGTGCAGCACAGCGACGGCAGGTTCTTCGGAAATACCAACGGAAATTCTCTGGGCGGCAGCGTTTTTTACAGCCTCGATTTGGGCTTGGCTCCGTTTGCCCGGCTGGTCTTGTGGAGCGGCACCGTCGGAAGTACCGTCGAGATTCTCGGCCAGGGCTTCACCGGAACGACCAAGGTTTCCTTCCACGGAGCCTCCGCAAGTTTCAAGGTCGTCTCCGACACTTATCTCACCGCGACAGTGCCTGCCGGCGCGGCTACAGGAACGGTCACGGTT
>DATDGW010000291.1:0-3112 GCA_036521895.1 Candidatus Sulfotelmatobacter sp.
ATATACAAAGATGGCAATCGCTCCAAAAATCAAGTTCGGATGACTCCAGATCGAGTCATTCACTTTCTCGCCGACTCTATGCTGTGCGTGCTCGATCTTCGGCAGCCTGAAGCTGCCGATCGCGATCGCCAGCAGTACGAGCGTTATGCCCAAACCCACGTACGGCATCTTCACTGTCGCCGCTTCGGTCACGCGGTAGGCCTGCAACGCATCCGGTGCCAAGGCCCGGATCTCGGTGATCGACATGGTTGCCGTAGTCAGAATGAGCAAGCCCCCGAAAAACGGCGCAAGAAATGTACCCAGCGAGTTGAAAGCCTGCGTCAGATTCAGCCGACTCGATGCCGTCTCCGGCTTCCCCAACACCGTGACATAAGGATTCGCAGCCACCTGCAAGCACGTGATCCCCGCAGCCAGCACAATCAGTGCTCCCAGGAATAGGGGGTACGAAGGAACGCTGGCAGCGGGAACAAATAGGAAAGCGCCTGCGCCCATGGTGAGCAACCCCGCCACCATCGATCGCTGATAGCCAATCCAATCAATCAGCTTCGCAGAGGGTATGGAAAACACGAAGTAGGCCCCGAAAAACGCGAACTGGATCAGCATCGCTTCCGCGTAATTCAAATCGAAAATCGACTTCAAATGCGGCACCAGAATGTCATTCAGGCAGGTCAGAAATCCCCACATGAAGAAGAGCGTCGTTACCGTAGCCAGCGGGGCACTGTAGTTTTGTCCTGTGCCCGACGCCGCAGTCGTCGTAGAAGTGTTGGGGGCCGCGATTGCCATGAGTGCTGTATCCACCCTCCAAAGATGATTGCAACCGGTTTTGCGAATCAACGAACGCGGCCATCATAGCATCGCCCGAGCGCCGATTTACGCATTTTTCTTCATGCCCATATCGAATTGGTACTCTACAAAATCGTTTCTCTAGCTTGACATTCCACAGCCCTTGCCGGAGACTGCAATCGTTTCCGCTTGTCGAATCTGCTCATCAGGCCATACTCATGCGCAAACTTTTATTCTTCGCAGTCCTCGCCGTCTTCTTCCTGCTCATTCCACTCACACTCCTTGCGCAAACCGCCACCTCGTCCGTGGTCGTGTTCTCCGAACTCGGGTTTCCCGCAGCCGACTCCGCCGCTCCTACTCCCCAACAGCTCGCCGCCTTGTTCCCCGGAGCACAACCGGCTAGCGCCGAACACCTTCGCGATGCCCTCGCCGCGCCCAGCACGCGACTCCTGATCCTTCCCGACGGCTCCTCCTTTCCCGAAGAAGTCTGGCCCGCCATCAAACAATTCCTCGATCGCGGAGGCAACCTCCTAGTCCTCGGCGGCATGCCCTTCACTCGCGCCGCCTACCGCGACCGCGGCGGCTGGCACCTTCGCAACTACAGCGTGCGTTGCATCCGCCCGCTCATGATCGATCAGTATCAGGACACTCCTGGCTCCGACGGCCTGCAATTCCAGCCCAATCCCGAAATCCCCCTGCAGCTTCCAGCGTTCGCGTGGAAGAGAGCCTTCAGCCCCGTGATCCGTCTCAGCGCTGTCGATCTGTACCACCGCGGAGGCGCCGCCGGCTCCCTCGACGCCCGCCTCGACACTCTCGCCTGGGGCATCAAGGACGGCCGCAAGCTCTCGGCCCCAGTCCTGCAGGTCGATCACTATCGCAACGGATTTGATGGCGGCCGCTGGATTTTCGTCAACGCCGAGCTTTCGCGCGACTTCTTCGACAACGCCAGCCTCGTGCAATCCCTCGTCGATTGCGCCCTGCAAGGCGCCGAGGAATTTACGGTCCGGCCCGCGTTGCCGCTCTACCTCCCTGGCGAGCCCATAGAACTGCAAGTGCAATGGCACGCCACGCTGCAACCGAATGCGCCCGTTTCTGTGAAGATCACGACATTTCCCGAATCACAGCCCTCAAGTCGTTCGACGATCTCGGCAGCACCCACCGATCCCATCGTGCTGCCCTCTCCCGAAGGCAAGGGCCTCTACATCATCGAAGCGCAACTTCTCGAAGGCGACCAGGTCGGCGCCCTCTATCACTCCGCCTTCTGGATCCGCGACGAATCCTACCTCCGCTCCGGCCCGCATCTTGGGGTCAACCACGACTATTTCGAACTCGACGGCCATCCCCTGGCAGTCGTCGGCACCACCTACATGTCGAGCGAAGTCCAGCGCCTCTACTTCGAGCATTCCAACGTCTACGTCTGGAACCAGGATCTCTCCCAGATTCACGACGCCGGACTCAACATGATCCGCACCGGCTGGTGGACCGGCTGGGACAAGTTCTGCGACGAAAACGGGCAACCCTACGAACGTACCTTGCGCACGCTCGAAGCCTATTTGATGACCGCGCGCACATACCGCCTGCCCGTGCAATTCAACTTCTTCGCCTTCCTGCCCGACGTCCTCGGCGGTGCCAACGCCTTCCTCGATCCCCAGGCCCTCCGCCGCCAGCAGGCTCTGATCTCCGCGGTCGTCGCTCGCTTCCACGACGTGCCTTACCTCGCCTGGGATCTCATCAACGAGCCCAGCTTCTCGCAGCACCTCTGGCGGACGCGCCCGAACGGCGACCCCGTCGAACTTGCGGCTTGGAATCAATGGCTGACCGAGCGCTATCCCGAGCGCGCGAAACTAGCCGCGTTTTGGAATGTTCCGCCCGGCTCCGTCGCTGGCACGATCTCGCTGCCCGTTGAAGAAGAGTTCTCCCCGCGCGGCATGTATACCGGGACCAACTCGCTCCGCCTGAACGACTATTTTCTCTTCGCGCAGGAGTCCTTCGCTCACTGGGCTCGCACCATGCACAACACGATCCGCGCCGCCGGCTCCCAGCAACTCGTCACGGTCGGCCAGGACGAAGGAGGCATCCAAGACCGCCTCTCGCCCGCCTTCTGGGGCGCGTCCGTCGACTTCACCACCAACCACTCCTGGTGGCTCAACGATCAGATCCTGTGGGACTCCCTCGCCGCCAAGCAGCCCGGCCAAGCCATGCTCATACAGGAGACGGGCCTGCAGCGCGAACTGAATCTCGACGAGAGCGCGCGCCGCACCACCGAGAGCGAGGCCGCTCTCCTCGAACGCAAAGTCGCTACATCATTCATTCAAGGCTCCGGCGCGAT
>DATDGW010000292.1:0-3772 GCA_036521895.1 Candidatus Sulfotelmatobacter sp.
GCAACTAGTAGTCTGATTTCTAAATAACATTGCAATACCACTTATTGTGGTATAGGCTTATCGATATCCCACCTGTCGGGGGACTGTCGATGCCCTTTGTCAGCACTCGTGCCAAACTGAGTCTCGCCCGAGAAGATGCGGCTTGGCTCCGCCAGCGATCCCAGTCCCGATCGGAGTCGGTGGCGCGCGTTCAACGAGCCCAGATTCTGCTCGGCTAGGCCCAGGGTGAAACGGTGTCGGCGATCGCGGCGGCTCTGGACACCAATCGTCCCAAAGTCGAACGGTGCATTTCCAAAGCCCTGCAATTGGGGGTGCGGGCGGCCTTGCAAGATTTGCCGGGTCGAGGTCGGCGGGCGCGCCTCAGCGAGGAAGACAAGACCTGGGTGGTCAACCTGGCCTGCCAGAAACCCAAGGATCTGGGCTATGCCCAGGAGTTATGGACGACACGGTTGCTAGCCCACCACGTGCGGAAACATTGTCGGCCCGCTGGCCACGGAAACTTAGCCAAACTAGGACGAGGGACGGTGTCGAAGATTCTGGCCGCCCACCCGGTCCGGCCGCACAAAATCGAGTACTATCTGGAGCGCCGCGACCCGGAGTTCGAAGCCAAGATGATTGAAGTCTTACATGTGTACCGGGAGGTAGCCGTGTGGCGCAAGACGGGCCTTCCCGGGGAGGTGGTGGGGGTGCTGAGCTATGACGAGAAACCTGGGATTCAGGCCATCGGTAACACGGCTGCGGATTTGCCCCCAGTCCCGGGCCGCCACGCCACCCTGGGACGGGATCACGAATACCAGCGCTACGGTACCCTGTCGCTATTGGCCGGCATCGATCTGCGGAGCGGGGAAGTGCTGGGTCTGGTACGGGACCGGCATCGCAGCCGCGAATTTGTGGAATTTCTCAGCTTGGCCAACCAGTACTATCCCGCGGGCGCTCGCATTCGCGTGGTGTTGGACAATCACTCGGCGCATATCTCCCGGGAGACGCGAGCGTACCTGACGAGCGTGCCCAATCGATTCGAGTTCGTGTTCACCCCCAAGCATGGGTCGTGGCTCAATCTGGTGGAGTCGTTCTTCGGGAAATTGGCCCGGACTCTGCTGCGCGGCATCCGAGTGACCTCGAAGCAGGAGTTACGGACTCGGATTGAGTTGTATTTGAAGGAAGTGAACGAAGAGCCAACGGTCTTCAAGTGGAAATACAAACTGGAGGCGCTGGCCACAGAATCGGTCGCATCGCCATGACCGATCATGTTGATATGTTATTTAGGAATCGATATACTAGCTTCTAAATAATTTATTCTAAATGAGTTTCTGGTGCGGAAGGGGGGATTTGAACCCCCACGCCTTTCGGCGCCACCCCCTCAAGATGGTGTGTCTGCCAGTTCCACCACTTCCGCACGGTGTAAATTACCTGTACTCAATAGCTTAGCGAGTTCGTCCCGTGAGGGCATTTCCAGCTGCACCGGATTTTGCACCGACTGCTTGCACGCGATGCGCTCCTCCGGTCGCTGCAAGTCCGCCAGCCGCGCAAACAACTTGTGGACCAAAGCCTCCCGCGGGTGTACGTAGCGCATCGTGGTCTTAATGTTATCGTGTCCAGCGACATACTGCAACGTAAAGGGGTCGGTGTACTCTCCGGCCTCAGTAAGAAAAGTATGACGCAGAGCGTGCAAGCCGGCATCGGGATGAGTCTTGATCTTTTTCCGAATCTGGCCCATCTGCTCCTCCAGTATCCAAGGCCCGAGAGGCTTTGTCGGATCTTGCGGGCTCGTGAAGACGTAGTCGCACTTCGAATCTTTCAGAAGCCGCTCGAATACTTCCTTCATTTCGTGATCGATCACCAGCTTGCGCTTTCGCGCTCGCCGTTTCAGACCGCGCTTGATAGCGAGCTCCCCGCAAAGTTTTCCCTCCGCGCCCTGCTCCGAATGGAGGCGAACGCAGTCTTTCATCAGCTTTAGCATCTCGTTGCGACAGATACCAGAGTGGCGCGCCAGAATGGAAGCGGATCGCAGAGGTTCGGCGGCACGAGAAGTCCATTGCGCATACTCCGCCGCACTGAAGATGTAGTCCGTTTCACGCTCTGCTCCTTCATCCTTCGTGTACTGCTCGACCGTCGGCACTTTCGCAATCAACTTAAGCTTGAGATGCGCATAGCGTAGAGCCTTGCGGAAAGTGGCCAAATACCGATTAACCGTGGTTTTGCCCACTGGCGTAGGTTTTCCGTCACGCCGTCGTCCAGCTTGCTTCAAAGCCCAAGCTTTGAACGCTTCGATGTGAGCTTCGTCGATCCGGTCGAGGGGGAGATCAGCCCAAGGACCGTAACTGAGGAGCTTCCGATAGCTCTCCTGATAAAACTTGATGGTGCCATTTTGTTCCGCTTTGGCTGTAGCAACCCACTCGTCGAAAGTTGTTTGGAACTGTCTCAGCGTAGGAATGCTCTTGGGCTTTTCACCACTTGCGGGAGACTTCCGCTGGGGCCCGGGCTCTTCGAGACCCGCCGCCTGGCGAACAATGCGAGTTCGCGCCGCACCGGCGATAGCCTCCGCTTCGCGCCGATTTTCGGTCCCAGTCGAGCGGTAGTATTCCTTGCCTCGGTACTGGAACTTGTAGGCGTAGTACGAACTTCCAGAGCGTTTGAATACTTTCATCAGCCTGCCGCGCGTCGGGTATTGCTTGTCACGAACTGACGGATGGTTTCCGGCCGAATCATGACTCTGGTGCCTACTTTCACGTGGTCGATCCTACGACCCTGAATCCAGTCACGCAAGGTCTTGACCGAAATGCCCAGCAAATGGGCAGCTCGGCTCACGTCGAGTAAGGGTTCGATGGGATCGGATGCAAATGCCGGGGGCTTCGCTTCGTGCACCTGTGCACCTCAACTGCGACCTCATCCTTGACAATAGCCTATTGGTGCACGTACAGTCAAGACGTAACGTTACATTATTAACGGTTGTAATCATCAGGAGAGCCGCATGGCCGAGAACGCCGCGACACCGCAGCAGCCAGTGATCTCGATTCGCATTTCCGAGGCGCTGCGTTTAAGGCTTGAAACTCTGAAGAAAATCATGTTCCTCAAGAGCGGCCAAACGGTCTCGACATCGGAGGCGGCAAAGCAACTTCTTGAGTCTGCCCGAGACGACCGTCTTGAGTTGGTGGACCTGCTTACGGAGCCAACGAAATCCCTGCTGAGAATTCGTGGGAAGACGGACTCAGGACTCTCGCTTTCGCAGTCGGAATGGACTCTGGTGGCCCACTACTGTGCGCTGGGTGCAGAGTCCTTTACCAATACCGCACAAGGCCAGATTTCCTACGAGTCACTGGCTGAGATCCTAGAGGCATTCCTTGCGGCTTACGTCATCGCCCGCAAATCGAAGAATTCCCAACTGGACTTTGTATACCTGATGACTCTTCCAGGGGACAAACAGGCGGAAGCAAAGGAAGCTAATGATGTTGGAAACGAAGACGTTCGCCGGGTGGTGACGCGCACCATTCAGATGCTCAAGAACCCGGCTCAAAAGCGGCGAAAACCGATACTCGCCGTCCGCAATCTCTATCGACTTCTCGATGAAGAAAAATTCCCGAATATCGAGAAGCTGAACGATGCACTTTGGAAGCATTGGACGGCCCTGTGGAAGGTGTGCGCGCGCGGCCACTATTCCGCTCACCGAAAGCCCCTGCGAGAGAAAGTGCCTTCGGAGACCAACGACGAGGATTTTGAGCTGGCGGTTCAGCCGGCATTGCCCTCCTTGGAAGAAGGCGAATACCGCCTCGAT
>DATDGW010000293.1:0-3053 GCA_036521895.1 Candidatus Sulfotelmatobacter sp.
GTCGAGGTCGAGGGCATCCTGCTGCGCCATCCCGCCGTGCAGGAAGCCGCCGTGGTAGGGATTGCCCACGAGCGTTGGGGAGAAGCCGTCCGCGCCTTTGTGGTGCTGAAGGCCGGGGCCGCGGCTACGGAAGATGAACTCCGCGAGTTCGCCCGCTCGAACATGGCCCACTTCAAGGTGCCGCACAACTTCGTCTTTTTGCCGGAGCTTCCCAAAACCGCCACCGGCAAGATTCAGAAATATGTGCTGCGCGGCAAGGGTGCGGCCATTCATAGGCAATGACCAGATCCGCGTAATCCGCGTAATCCGCGGTAGGATTTGTTTCTCTTTTTTCTGACCGATATTGAAAACAATGGACATCCGGCGAAGCTGTCAACGCCGGTTCCCGGCTCGTGCTCGGAATGGGTTCGTGGAAGGAGAAACAGCCATGAAAGCACTTATGACCCACTCACAGGCTGACTTTGGCGCCGACCTTGGCCAGGTGCTGGTGGAGAGTTACGCCGTAAACGAGCGGATGAATCAGATCGTCCTCGAGCATCTCGATCCCGCGGCCTGGCGCGCTAAGCTGCCCGGCAGTAAGGGACGAACGGGACGAACGATCGCCGCCATCGTCGCGCACGTCCACAACATCCGTCGCAAATGGCTAAGGCTATCCGCCCCGCATCTAAAGCTCCCGGCTCCGCTCAACCGCGCTAGCTGCACGCAGAAGCAGGCCCGGGCCGCTCTGCTGGAAAGCGCCGCGCGCTGCTCCGAGATGCTGGCCGGCGCTCTGTCCCGGCCGCCGAGCCGGGTGGAAACGTTTCGCCGCGACGGTTGGGCGAAACCGTGGCCCGCCGGCCCAGCCATGCTGGCCTACATGCTTGCGCACGACGCGCATCATCGCGGCCAGGTGTGTATGCTGGCCCATCAGCTCGGATTCCCGCTGCCGACCAAGGCCGCCTATGGGATCTGGGTTTGGGAAAGATTATGGAAGAAGTGCGGATTCACGCATCCGCGATAACTGAAATAACTGCGCAATTCAGGAGCCTGTCGGAAATAGAGACCCGGAACGTAGAATCAATCACTTCAAGGGATTGTTCGGCTCGTAACTTATTGACTCTTCGTTGGAAAGGCTTTCTCTCCGACAGGCTCTCAGGCTGTTTGAATGTATAGGGATGATGAGAAAGGGTTCTCCAAGAGGCAAAATTGCTGAGACCAGCCAGTCAGGGCTGGCACAGAAACCTCAAACAGGAGAACCCCATGAACATCCCTCACTATATCGGATTCGACGTCCACAAGAAAACTGTCAACTACTGCGTGAAGACCGCCGATGGGCAGATTGTCGAGGAAGGCAAGCTGCCTGCGTTGCGTGTGCGGTTAAGAGAATGGGCAGCGGCACGACCGTGCCCGTGGCAGGGGGCCATGGAGGCGACCCTGTTCAGCGCTTGGATCTACGACACATAGCAACCCCACGCCGAGAAACTGCTGATGGGACACCCCGCCAGGATGAAAGCGATTACTGCCGGGAAGAAGAAGAGCGATCGCCTCGACGCACGAACCATCGCCGACCTGCTGCGGTGCAATCTACTGCCTGCCTGCTATGTGTTGTCGCCGGAGATGCGCGATCTACGACGCCTGCTGCGCTATCGCAACCTCGTGGTGCAGGAGTCGGTGCGCATGCAGAACAGGATCGCCGGTCTACTGATGGAAACCGGCACGCCCTTTGTCAAAGAAAAACTGCACGGCAAGAAGTATTTTGCCCATCTGCTCCAGACCCTCGAGGAGGTACCCGAGTCCGTCCAAGACCTGCTGCAGATGAGTCGGGGCGCGATGGAGATGTTCCAGAGCACGCAGAAACGGCTGGTGCGAGGTCTGCTGGCCGATCCCAACCTGGGGCCACGAGTCGAGCGACTGGCCAGCATTCCTGGGGTAGGCCCGATCACGGCCTTGACCTGGGCGTTGGAAATAGCCGATCCACACCACTTCTCCTCCAACGGCGATGCCATGAGCTACTGCGGCCTGACCTCGGCCTTGCGCTCCTCGGCCGGCAAACAACAACGCTGCCCCATCTCCAAACAACGCAATGCCTGGTTGCAAACTGCGCTGATCGAAGCGGCCAAGCTCGCTCCACGCTGGAACCCGCAGTTAGCGGCCGTGCACGCTCGCGCCCTGGAACACGGACACCGCAATCGGGCCACGCTGCAGGTGGCACGCAAGCTGGTCGCGTATCTGCTGGCCGTGGACAAAAGCGGTCAGCGCTTTCAGTTGCGCATGTCCCCGGTGGGCCAGGAGGCAGCCACGGCGCCGGCGGCGTGAGTTTTCTTAGGCATGCCGATCTATCTCCCGATGGTCACTCGGCCTGTACCAGCAAGAACGGGAATCTCCATGAGAAGATTCCCGTCGTGACACATCGGTGGGATGAGTCGGGTCGAGTATTCCTGGCAGGTTGCTCTCCAGCAGAGCCTGCTTCCGCTTCCTCGACTCCATCAGGCTACCAAAGATCTTGTGTTCGTACTGCCAGCGATTCACCGGCCGGTCCTCGCGCAAAAGGGGACTGTGCAACCGAGCTAGGGCTCGGGATGCACCTCACCGTCTGTTTCCAGGCCGGCCGGTTTACCCTAACTCAATCTTCGCGGACAGCGGTCCCCGTCTGTTCCCGCAAATGGATGTCTGGCCACGCTGCCTTTGCGTTGGTCGTTGAACAAGATCGACGGCAGTTCGCACCCACCATCAGAAACCGGTCCCTGCTTGGGGGACCTTTCCCGCAAAGTCCAGGGAAATCTCCGTTTTCCCTTGACACTTACCTATCATGGATGTCCCCTTAGCCAAAATCATTTTTTGGCCGCGCGTTTTTCGCAGTAAAAGCAGCGAGGCAATTGCGTCACCTCAGGAGGGCCCAGGGCCTTTACCCTCACGCACAAGTTTCTTCGCCAAACGTCATCCCAGACAATCCTTTTGCCTTGAAATCTTAGCTGTGAGCCTAGCTGATCAAGCGGGCGTTTTTGAATCTCATATTTGTTGGGCAGGATGACCAGCCCAAACAAATCATGACAGTCGTTTCTCTTTGTTGATCG
>DATDGW010000294.1:0-2560 GCA_036521895.1 Candidatus Sulfotelmatobacter sp.
TAAGTTCCAAGATGGCCAACTCATCCTGTCCTCCGCTGTGGGCGGGCGAAAGGAGCATTTTCTGCCGGTGACAGCAAGACAGTTCAGACGCGTACCCGAGAAAGACCCCCCGCCTCCCGTGCCCACCCTCGAACTGCTCAGTGTGAACAGCGAGGGTCGCTTTATCCATGCGGAGCAGGGAACCATGAAGAAGATTCCCGCGTGGTTTGCGATCGGAGAGATTCTCTGCGTTCTCTTCGTTATCCTCTCCCTCCTCGCGATCGTGGTCTATGCGCCGTTCTGGCTTTTTGGAGGCTTGATCAAGAGCCGCCGGCGTCCCGCGGAGCGCGCCATGCGCTTCTTCCCGCTGCTCGCGGTTCTCAGTCTGATGGCATTTGTCGTCATCTTCATCACGGCAAGCAGCGATCTGATCGACCGATTGGGGAATCTGACCGTCTGGTCGGCGTCTTTGTGGGCGGTGACTCTGGTTTTCGCACTCGCGGCGCTGGCGAGTTTCTTCGTTGCCTTGCGCCGTCCCGAAGAAGGAGTGCGGCGCGGCGTTCGGCGGTTCTCGCTGATCGTAGCGCTTGCCCTGGTGATCGCAGCGGCGTATTTGGCCTATTGGGGGATTATTGGGGTGCGGACCTGGTCCTGACCATCCGAGCGTGGTGATGCGTCCACTCGGCATCAGTATTTCATTGGCCTGCTATGTCGCGAGCATCGCAGCGTCGATGGCCTAACAAGGCGCTCTAGGTACGGTTGCAAATCCTTGCGCATCGATGTGAATGTGCTTCGCTTCACCTACGGAGCGCCTGGCGTGAACTTTCACTGAAGCTAAAGAGCTAACGATGCGATACCAGCGTTCCGGCGCCAAGCCGCAGGCGGGGCTCCCGTCATCCGGCGAATCCATCTCGTCATGTGGGCTTGGTCGGCAAAGCCTGTCTCTACTGCAATTCTGCACAGACAGTCTGATCCTCGCGTAATGCGCAGCCACGCCGTGCGTGCCCGCAGCTCGGCGCGCAGCACCGAAGGAGTGATTCCGTAAGCTGCCGCGAATCCCCGGGATACTGTTTCCCGCGCCAGGCCATTCATTTCCGCCCATACCCCAATCTCGGTCGAAGCATTATTGGCTATGTCAGCCAGCAACATGTCGGGCCAATCATTCCTTTGCCCAGGGGAAGGCAAGCATTTTTTTCGGAGAACGCATTCTAGTAGATGCGTCGCTTGGGTGACATCCTTTTCAGCAGTTCTAGCTAGTTCGTCCACGTCGTCCAAATGATAGAGCCCACCAATGCCGCTCGAATCCAGCCAATCCAGCCTTATCAGCTTGAGGCCCGCAGAGATGATCCGATTCGCGTGGGCGTCGAGTGCGGGATGGATCAGCACATCCCCTATGGTTGCTCGTATGCGGCCGACGTGTCCCGATTCCTCATAGCTTCCCGCCAGCACGACCGTAGCATATGCGCGCAAATGGCGATGCCACGGCAAGCTGAAGTTGCACCGTAACGTATCTATTCCGGGCGTGATGTGGCGGAAGCACGAGTTATTGGTTGTTGCGGACATCTCTCGGAATGCTGTGTCGAAAACATCAGCACGGGCAAGGAATCTTGCTGTCAGCCCGCATGTCAAACCTATTCAAGACAGTAAAAGCAAGGTAGTTCATCTTTAGTGAGAATACTGATCGGCAGTTCTAGTTGCCTGCGGGCGAAAAGGGAATCGAGGTCGTCGCACGGCTGATTCGAGAGGAAAGTAATATGACCATTACCCGGCGGTCGTTCATGGAGATGGCCGTTGCACTCGGAGCGGCGGCAGCCTGGGGCCGGCCAACTGCGGCCCGCTCCAAAGTCTCGCGGCGCGAGCGTCGGGACCTCTATCCGGAAGGCGTAGCATCCGGGGACCCTCAGAGTAGCAGCGTACTCCTCTGGACCCGCCGAGCATCGAAGGACGGCAACGGGGTCAAGAAGCTGACCGCGGAGGTCGCCGGGGACCCGTCGTTTGGTAACGTCGTGGCCGAACGATTCAGTCAACGATTAGCCCAACATCCGCAAGCGGCTCGATCAGGCCTACGTTGACCGGCTGGACGGAAAAATCACCAAGGAATTTTGGGAAGCCAAGTCCCCCGGAGTGGCGGCAAGAGGAGCAAAACGCTTCTGGCCTCGCTGCGCGAGCTTGAGCACGCGGGAAATCCCGAGCGTGCGCTCGACCGCGTTCGCATTTTAGAACTCGCGAATAAGGCGCAGACAGGGATGGTGTATTCTGGTGGCACCTAAAAAGGTGCTTCATAGGAGATGGCGTATGCTTGACATTACCAAGGACATCCAGTCGCTGACGACCTTCCGGCGCCGTTCCGGCGACTTCATGAAGCAGCTGAAGAAAAGCAAGCGCCCCGTGGTGCTCACTGTAAAGGGAAAGGCTGCGGCCATCGTGCAGGATGCCGAGGCGTACCAGCGCCTGCTCGACATCGCCGCCCGCGCGGATTCGGAAGAAGGAATCCGCCAGGGGCTCGATGACGTGGCCCACGGACGCACCCGGCCTGCCAAAGAGGTCTTTGACGACATCCGTCGCAAACATGGCATATCAC
>DATDGW010000295.1:0-14438 GCA_036521895.1 Candidatus Sulfotelmatobacter sp.
AGCAGGCGTCGACTGCAATAACTACATGGATGTGCGCAACGAACTTCAAGTCAATCACCAGGGCACAATCCGGATCGATCAGAATCTTTCCCACGGCGACACGCTTACAGGGCGTTACTCGCTGAGTTCCGAGACCGGATTCATGCCCGGAGAGATGCCGCCCGGTGGCGTTGGGACCCTATTGCCGGGCTTTGGTTCGTTTAACGACAACTTCGCACAGCAAGGCAACGTCGCATGGATCCGCGTCCTGAGGTCCAACCTGGTGAACACTGCTGCGATCACGGTCTCCCGTCTGGCGATGCACCGCTATAACCAAAATGCCTACACGAATGACATCGTCACGCAGTTAGAGATTCAAGGGGTCGGCTTTGGTGGCCCCGGAGCCTTTGGCGCGCCGTTCTTCAATGTGCAAGGCTACTCGCCCATGGGTGACAACTACTCCGCAACTCCCATGAAAGCTTGGGACACGATTGCCGAGGGCCGCGACTCTCTGAGCTGGCAACATGGGCGGCACGCGCTGCAGTTCGGTGGAAGCTATCGGAAGTACATCTGGCCGATGTGGGGATTCTTCCAGAACCGCGGCTACTACCAGTTCACCAACGGATTCACGACGGACAACGGCACGAACGACGGTACGGGTTCCGGCCTCGCCAGTTTTCTGCTGGGGCTGCCGGCCGTGAAGCAACGGCAGGCGGGCATTCCGCAGATGCAACTCCGCCAGTGGTACGTCGACGGCTTTGTGCAAGACAGCTTTCGCGTGACGGCAACTACCACCCTCGAGATGGGGCTGCGTTACGAGTTCATGGAGCCACTGGTCGACATCAGTTATACCAACTCAAATCTTACGTTTGAAAACGGCGTCCCGACGGCGTTCATCGGAGGACAGAACGGATTTCCCAAGGGGCTGAAGTATCCCAACCCGCACAACTTCGCACCTCGCTTCGGAATTTCGAAGGCCTTCCCACAGCAGGGCATTGTGCTGCACGGCGCCTACGGGATCTTCTTCACGCCGGTGGACATGAACACGTGGTGCAATCAACGCCACAACGTTCCGTACGTGTTCCCGGAAACCCAACAGAGCGACAATTTCACGCCATCCGCCTCGATCCTCACCAATCAACTCAATTTCGGCCCCGCCGTGTTGGGCCAGACTACGGTGAGTTTCACCGCCATGGATCCGCACGCGCCTTCGCAGTACATCGAGCAGTGGAGCATGTCGGTTGAGAAAAGCCTCGGTCATCAGACCACGCTCGAAATCGGATATCTCGGCTCGCACGGAGTGCACCTGCAACGCGCACACTTGATCAACAACGCGCCTCCCGGACCGGGAGCCATTGGGCCGCGGCGTCCGTATCCGAAAATCAGCTTTGTGGCTGGTTCGGTGCTGCCTTCCGGCGTAACCTATACGCCTCCGGCGACGGGCTGTGCGAACAATCAGATATGCTTTCCCGTCAGCACCATCAACCTACTGGAGAACAAGGCGCAGAGTTGGTATGACGCGGGATACGTCAATGTCCGCCGCCGCTACTCTCACGGTCTGACTTTTCTCGCGAATTACACTTGGGCGAAGGATCTCAGCGATGCGCCCGATTTCCGGTCGCCCATGTTCGAAGCGTCGATCCCGCAGAACAACAATGATCTCGCAGCGGAACGTGGTCCGGCCTGCGACATTCGTCATCGCTTTGCGCTCAGCGCGGTCTACGACATTCCTGCGTGGGATCGTTCGAGTGTGGTGCGGGCGGTGAGCAAAGACTGGCACCTGTCAACCGTTTACCAGGTCCAAACGGGATTCCCGTTCACAATTTCAGTCTTCGGTGACACGGCGAACTCGGGTACGGTGCTGGGAGAAAATCCGATCCGCGCGAACGTTACCGGTAAGCCACGGTTCACTTCGGGGACACACACGGCCGCGAGTTGGTTCAACATCGCCGCATTTGCCGCGCCTCCGGCCTACACCTTCGGCGATGCGGGCCGGAATTCAGTCTATGGACCGGGGCTGCAGACGCTCGATCTGGCGCTGGTCCGCGACTTCAACCTCACGGAACGAGCGAAATTCCAGTTCCGCGGAGAGTTCTTCAACGCCCTCAACCACACCAACCTGGGCACACCGGACCGCTTCGTAAACACTCCGCAGTTCGGTACCATCACCGAAGCGACGACTCCGGGCAGAGAGATTCAGTTGAGTGCGAGGTTGTCTTTCTGAGGTGTACTGAAAGTTCCAACAGGAGAGCTCAGCAGGGGAATATCACCAGGTGCTGTAGGCTGTTCCGTCGGTGGACGTTCCAGACGAGGCTGAGTGCACGTCGGTGATGCCGGGTTCCTGCTGGTCGACTGCCATCATCACATCTTCCTGAACCACTTCCCAGTTGGTCTCTTTGGTCATGGGATCCACTGGAATTTGCCGTAGATACCCCGCCTGGACGAGATCATCGAGCGACTGGGGAGCTTTCTGCTTGTCGAGGGTGTACTGCGAGATGACACTCCGTAAGGTGTTCAAATTGGATCGCAGAACCGACTCGCGTGACTGGATGACCGTGCGGTTGTAGTTCGGGATCGCGACCGCCATCAAGATGATGATGATGCTGATGACAATCATCATTTCAAGCAGCGTGAATCCGCTGGCGTTGCTCAGCTTTCGGCGGCGGGCAAACCTGCGCAGGGACGCGCGACCGCTCAATCCCCTCGTGCCATCCCCTAAGTTGTTCACGCCCCCTAGCATTTACCAGTCCTTGTATTTCGTTCCGTCGAGTGCCGTGCCTTCCGATTTGGTGTAGACGTCGAACACGCTCTGTCCGCCCCAGGAATCGGAGTCAGGATCGTCCTGCATCGAGCGCATACCCCATTCCTTGCTCTTGGTCATGGGGTCTACAGGGATAGAACGCAGGAAGCGGATCTTCTTGCCACCCTGCGCTTCAATTCCCTTGGTCAGTTCCTCCAGCGTAGGGGGATAGTGCTGGGCGTCGACCTTGGTCTGGAACATGTTCAGGTCGGCGGCATCTTTGTAGCGGTCGATGGCGTCGCGCATCTCCCAGAGAGCCTTGCGAAGTTCTTTTTCCTTCTCGCGCTGAATGGTGACTCGTGCCAGCGGCAGAGCCATCAGCGTGAGAATCGACATAATGGTCGTCGCGATGATCAGCTCCATGAGCGTAAAACCCCGCTCAGGCTTCGCGTTCGGCCCGGGATGGAATCGATGAACCGTCATGGTCTCGTCCTCTTTAATACTCGAACAGGGAGACTGCGCGTCCATCGCTACTGGATCGTGACCGACGCCTGCGCCCCGTTGACCGTGATGGCCTGCAAGCCCGGGTCGCGTGCTCCGCCTCGAGTAATGGTCAGGGGAGTCTGCCCATCTGTTTTAGCCTGGAAAGTGAGTGTTACCACCGCGCCCTGCCCGGAAACTCCTCCCACGCCGGGTGGCCGCGAGGCCGTAATCTGCGACTGACCCACAACTTCATCTTCGCGATGAGCCAGAGTGACGATCTGGCCGTCCTGCGAGAGGAAGCCGCCGTTGGAGACGTTGACCAGTTGCAGCATTTGCGGGTTGTAGTTCAACTGTACCGGCACGGAATGCACGTTCTGGGCGCCGGAGAGCAACAGGTTCACCATGAATGTTCCGCCCTTGGTCGCCTGAATGGTTGGCGGATCGAAGAGGAAGCTGGCAGTGCCGGTCGGAGCCGGGTTCGAAGCGGGCGGCTGCGAGGGCGGCGCTGGATTTCCCTGCGGCTGAATCGAAGGCGTGGCCGGTTGCGTTGGCGCTTGCGCCGGAGCAGCCTGCGGCCTGCTCGCATGACGCAGTTCGATCGCGTTCGCGGTGCCGATATCGATGGCGCGCTGGTTGATCTCGCTCACGTCGGTGGCACGGATAATGTGAGGGACGATGGCGAAAATGATTTCGTTTTCCGAGTGATCCTGGGTGGTCTGGCCGAAGAGGTACTTGAGGATCGGAATCTGGGCTAATCCTGGAATTCCGGCTAGCGACTTCGTCTGCTGGTCTTCCATGATTCCGCCCAGCAAATTGGCTTCGCCGTCGCGGAGGCGAATTTCGTGTTCGATCTTGCGCTGTCCGATGATGGGCTGGCTGATGCCGCCAATATTGGACTGACCCGTCACTGCCGAAACGTCCATGGTGATCTTCAGCGTGACTTCGCCATTGGAGTGCACATGCGGCGTAATTTCGATATTCACGCCCACATCGAGATACTGGAACTGCGTGTTGACCAGCGGGTTGATGCCGACGCCGCCGATGCCTGGCTGGAATGATCCGGTTGCCACCGGCACGCGGTCGCCAATCTTGAGCGAGGCCTTCTGTCCATCCAGAGCGCGGATCTGCGGATTCTGAATGAGTTTGGTGTCGCTGTTGTTCATCACCGCCGACAAATTCGCAGAGGGAATGACGACCTGGAAGTTGGTGGCGTTCAGGTTGGCCAGACTATTCAGATTGATCCCCTGCTGTCCCGTGCTTGAGGTTACCGTTCCACCGGTCCCCGAATTCGTAGTGCCGGTCGTCGTGGTCGTGTTATTGATATTCGACTGTAGCGTGACGGTAGCGCTGGTCGGCGGATTGATCCCCAGCGTACGCGACCTGTCTTTGCTGACTTGCATGACCGCGATGTCGACGATCACTTCCGGACGCGCCTTGTCGAGATCTTCCACCAGCTTTTCTGCCAGCGCGATCTGATCGGGGGTGCCACGCACAACCAGGGCATTCTGGGAGAGCAACTGCTGCACGCGCTGCACATCCAGCACGGCGCGAATTGCATTCACCACATCCTGCAGTTCGGTGGGAGCCGAGAGGTTCGTAAGATAAAAAGTCTTGAGGACGCTCTGTTCCAGTTCCTTGCGCTTGGCCGGATTGTCGGTCGCGACGAAGATCGTATTCAGCGTGACCGGCCGCCAGAAGGTCTTCGACTCCAACGCGGTGATCTCCAGCGCTTCTTCCAGCGTGACTCCGTTCAGTTCAACCTTGATCTGCTTGGGGGTGTAGTCGGGATCGAACAGCACATTGATGCCGGCCAGTTGGCCGATCGTTCGGTAGACGGTGTCGGATTTGTCGGTCAGCTTGACGGTGATGGGGATATTCGAGATGGGGGCCAATTCGACCGGACCAGGAATGTCGTGAACCTTGCGCTCCAAGGTAGCCGGTGGCCCGGCGGCCTGCGGCTGAGGATTGCGCAGGTCGTTGATTATCTTGAGCGTGCGGTTGAGTTCCTGCTTGGCGATAAACAACGCCGGATCGATGCTCAGCGCCTTTTGGAACTCGGCTACGGCCTCGTCGAATTTCCCGTCGTCGCGCAGCTTCTGACCGTTGTGAACAATCGCGGCGGCAGCTTCGAAACGGAGGCGTTCGTAGGCGGCCCGGTAGCGTAGATCTTTGGGCTTGAGGTCGTAGCACTGCTTGAAGAAATTGTAGGCCGCTTCATACTGCTGGCGAGCCTCGGCATCCTGACCCTTGGCATAGAGATCTTTAGTCTTGTCGGCGATGGCGGGGAGCGTGGCAACCGCGACCAGCAACAGCAGTAGTGCCGGGCGCATCAGGCGTCTCATTCGATATTCCTCACGAGAAGATCCTCTTTGATTACAGTGTTCGCCGGGCAAGCAGCTTTCCCACGCTTCGGCGTATTCGCGTTGGATTTTTGCGCGGAAAATCCACTCCATGACACAAAAACGCTTCCGGTGAGGCGATTATAGCATCGCCATTTCCGGCTCCCGAAGTGCTTGTGCACGCGGGAGTTACACTCTTTGGTCGTAGGCCTAATGGGTGCTGGCCGGTTGCCGGGTCCCGTCACCCTCCGCTTCGGGGACGGACCGTTTCAAACGCCGATGCCGGGCCGCCCGAAGTCCGGAAGGCGAATCATGCGCTAAGATAATTACTCCCTAACCCCATGGCGCGCCAGTCCACCCACCAGACCAAGCCTAACCCGGAGAAAGCCCCGCGCCGCGATCCGACCGCCTCCGGGGACCGGGACGCCGCCGTTAATAGGATCGCTTCACATAACTACTTCTTGCTGGAAAAATTTGAGGCTGGGGTGGTTCTGACGGGAACCGAGGTCAAGTCAGTCCGGGGTGGCCTCGCCAACCTCAAGGATTCCTACGGCTTAGTGAAGGACGACGCCGTCTGGCTCCTGAACGCGCATATCGGCCCTTACGAGCACGGCAACATCTTTAACCATGCCCCCTTGCGTACCCGTAAGCTGCTGATGCATCGCGAAGAGATCCGAAAACTGATCGGGAAGACGCAACAGAAGGGCTTAACCCTGATCCCAACCCGGATGTACTTCAAGAACGGCAGGGTGAAAGTGGAGTTGGCGCTGGCCAAGGGTAAACAGCTGTGGGACAAGCGCGAGACGGAACGGCGTCGCACCGCAGACAAGGAAGCCCGGGAAGCGGTGGCGCGCGGAAGAAACAGAAAATAGTCAGCCCTAATTCGAGGGGCCCGCCATCAAGACCGTGGATCTTAAGTCTGATATGCCGTCGGTTCAGGAAGCGTTGCAACGGCTGGAGCGCGAGATTGTGCTCGCCCGGAACGGAAGAGTGGCGCTGCTCAAGATCATCCACGGGTACGGATCGACCGGCGCTGGTGGAGATATCCGAATCGCTGTCGAGAAGCGTTTGCACGAACTGAGTGCAGGCGGACAGATTCGCGGCTGCATTTTCGGAGAGAACTGGTCGAAGGCGGATGAGGCCACCTGGCGTGTGATACAGACGCAGTCTGAGTTGAAGAGTGATCCCGACCTGGGGCGACGCAACCTGGGCATCACGATCGTCCTGCTATGAGACACGCTCGATCGCGTTTCTTCGCGACTCGAGGAATGTGGGATCGGTTCGCGGATGGAACCTTACAGGGATGACCTGATTGACCCACCAGCCCCGGTTGAAGCCCTATAGAGGAGATGGCCGCGCCTGCCTCGAATCGACCGGATCGACCCACCTCTCGCGGAGATGTCGTTGTTATGCCGGGCAGGAAGCGGCGACGTCCCTGGCCATGGGTTGCTGGATTCTTGGTGCTCGTGGCGGTAGCCATGCGATGGGAAGCTCGTCATTTCCTGATGCATGCTCGACCCATCCTGCGCGCCCGAGTCATTGAAACTCTCTCGGCGCGATTTAAGACGACAGTCGAACTGGCCGATCTCGACGTGTGGCTCTCGAACGGACTGAACGTTTCAGGGAAAGGGCTATACATTTTCGGTCCCACCGATCCCAACCCGACAGAACCGGGCGTGCAGGCGCTGCTCAGCATTCAGGAATTTCGCTTCCGCACCGGGCTGGCCAACCTGTTCCATTCGCCGATGCACGTAGAGACGGTGTACGTGAAAGGGATGGAACTGAACATTCCTCCCCGGGAAGACCGGGAGCAGTTGGGTGAAATGCGCGACAACTCGGGCAAGAAGATCAACAAAATGAAGATGACGATCTTCGTGGATAAGTTTGTTTGCGAAGACACGCGGCTCGTCATCAATACGTACAAGCCGGGCAAGGAACCGATCGTCTTCCAGATCAGCCATCTGGATATGAAAGAGATCGGACCGGGTCAGCCGTTGCGTTTTGATGCCACGCTGGTAAATCCCAAGCCGACAGGGAACATCACGTCGGCGGGATCGTTTGGTCCGTTCCGGGAAGATGCTCCACGCGAAACCGCGGTGGCTGGTGACTACTCTTTCACGCAAGCCGATCTCGGGACTCTTTCGGGCATTAGCGGCATACTCTCGTCGACCGGAAACTATGGTGGGACGCTGGGGAAGATCGAAGTTTCCGGTGCGACCGATACGCCCGATTTCCGCCTCGCCATAAGTGGGCATCCGGTGGCGCTGCACACCGAGTTTCACGCGATTGTCGACGGCACGGATGGCGACACTTATCTCGAGCCCGTCAGGGCGCGGTTTCTGCATTCGTCGTTCACGGCCCGGGGCAAAGTGATTCGCACGCGGAATCCGGCGGGCCACGACATCGAACTTAGCGTGATGATGGATCACGGGCGTGTCGAGGACCTTCTGCAATTGGGCGTCAAGACCGATCCTCCGATCATGAGCGGACCGGTCGAGATGCGAGCGAAGATGAGCATCGTTCCCGGAGCGGCGGATGTGGCCAACCGTTTGAAGCTTGACGGCACCTTCAAAATCGCCGCGGGATTGTTTTCGAATGAGATTCAGCAGCGGATCGACTCGCTGAGCCTGCGCAGCCGGGGCGAGCCCAGACAGGCAAAGGAGCACGCCGAAGTGGGCGTACCATCAGAACTCGGTGGTGTGTTCCGGCTCGACGAGGAGCTATTCACATTTTCGCTGCTGCACTTTGCTGTGCCAGGGACTCATGCCGACGTCGCCGGCAAATACAGTCTGAACGGCGACGTTTTCGATTTTCACGGCACCGTGAAGATCGAGGCGAAACTCTCGCAGATGATGACGGGATGGAAATCCGTATTGCTAAAGCCGGTGGACCCGTTCTTCAGCAAGCACGGTGCGGGGACGGAACTGCCGTTCAAGGTGACCGGGACACGTTCGGAGCCGAAATTCGGTCTAGATCTCGGCCAGAAGGCGGAGGCCATCCGCGAAGCGACCCCGGTGTCTGCGAAATCCCACTGACGGTTGGGGTCTACGCTCCCTCGGGCACAGGTGACGGTGTAATTGGGGCGGCGGCCGCCACTGGCACCGGCTGTGGAAGCACGGGCTCAACCACGGCGACGGGCGCGAGCATTCGCTGCTGCCAGTAAGACACCGCGACTCCGCGCTGCCAGAAGCGCGGGATCAACAGCAAGAGCAACATGATCTGGGCGACGATGAACGCTCTGACTACACTTTCTGGAGCAACGATCTTCATCCACATCCAGAGGCAGCCCACCAGGATAATCGCAGCAATAATCGTAGCGACCACGTAGCTCGTGAGCAGACGTCCCAGGCCGCGGAACGTATGCCGGAAGCCTGCTCCGATAGATTTGCGCACCGCGCGCTGATCACTCAGCACGATGTCCGCCTCAGCTAGATCGAACCAGATGCGGAAAACAGTCATGATCAGGAAAATTACGAACAGGCCGATGAAGCGCACTTCAGGCAACAGCAGTTCCTTGGTGCTCTCCGCGGCTTTGCGCTCCAGCACGCCATGCAGAGCGAACAGCGCGCCGGTCGCGATTCCCATCACAATGGCAGCGATAAACATGAGCCGGATATACCGCCAGAGATTCCGACCACAGGCACGGAAGAAATCCTCACGAGGCAGCCTGTAGGTCGACGCATATCCCTGAAAGACTCCGGGGAGAAACAGTGCCGTCGCCAGCAAGAACAGAAATCCGAAATACAGTGCTGGGAAAGCCATCGCCTGCATGAATCCAAACTCCGGCCGAGCAAACAGGTCAAACATCACCGCCACGTCGAAGCCGTGGGTCAGGCGGTTGCTGGCCAAGCTGTGGTCGAGGATGGGGTGGGCACTCTCGCGAAAGGCAGACGTACCAAATTCACCCAGCGTCAGGTTCAACAGCCAAAACCAGAAGATATAACGTTTGTTCCGGAGCACCATTCCCAATCCGCTGCTCAACAAGCCTTTGTGTTCGCTCATTCGATTCTGTCCTCGATCCGAGTCTGTCGGTCTTCAAGCGCTCAATGGCGAGTTCCCTAGACTGCCCACCAGGCTAGTGCTTGGCCGACCCACTGTGTCACGAAAAGCCAATAGGTTGACAGTTTGTTCGTCGGCTTCGTATTGGCTTCGACAACGAAGCTGTTGTTGAAATCGTTGCGGTCAATCTGCACGGTATGGTCGGGGTCAAGTTCTGCCGACACGACCTTCGCCTTCTTCTGATAGGCGAATCGCGTCCAGCGGCTCTTGCCATCCCAGTGCTCGCGGACCTTCTCACCGTTATCGAACGTGATTTCTACTTCGACCGGCATCACGAAGTCATCTTTGCGATGCAACGTCACGTACGACTGGTAAAGGGCGTCGCCCTGCGCGCCTTTCTTCGTATCCTTTTTGTCTTTCTTTTCTTCGTACCAGTTCACCGGGAAGGAGTTGACGCTGAGCACTTCGTAATCCATCACCTGCGACCCGTAGACGGCCTGGTCGAAGTACCAGCGCAGATCTTTGCCGGACACTTCCTCGATGGTCTTAAGGAAGTCTTCCTTCACTGGATGGGTGAAGCGGTACTTCATGAAATATGCATGCATCGCCTTCGCCATGGTGTCTTGGCCAATGATGCCTTCGAGGGTGAGCAACACGCTGGCAGTCTTGCCGTAGGTGACGCCCCCGTAAGAGTTGGAACTTGAATACTCGTAGGCCTTTTGCGCTATGGGGTCGCGATCGGCCACGCCGATGTAGCCGAGCCTCTGAGCCTCGCGCTCGCTAGCCGTGGCATCGGCCATGTTTAGGATGGATGTGTTCTTGCCCAGGATCGAATCCATAACCTTCACTTCGGTGTAGCTGTTAATGCCTTCGTCCATCCAGGCGTCTTCAAATTCGTTGGTGGCCACCATGCCGTACCAGTACTGGTGCCCGAATTCGTGCTCCACCACCAACTCCACCAGGTAAAAGCCGTCGGGCATAAACCAGCTCGAGTCGCCAGTAATGAATGTTGGATACTCCATGCCTCCCGCTGCCGAGTCGGGCTCGGGATCGACCACGGTCAGGGTCTTATACGGATACGGTCCGTAGAATTTCTCAAAGTGGTCGAGCGTGTCGCGCGTGATCTTCTCGTGACGGTCCGCCTGGCTCCAGTGCGCGGGCTGCATGAGAAAGCGCAGCTCGATTGGCCCCATTTGCGCCTGATACGTGCTCTCGCGCACTTTGTAGCGCGGGCTGGCGGTCCAAGCGAAGTCGTGGATGTCGTCGCCGTGATACGTGACGGTCTTGGTATTGTCGGAGTTGCTCTTTTCGTCCACCTGCACTCCGCTGGCGCCTACGACCTCGTATTGGGGCACAGTGAGCTTCACGTCATACACTCCGAAGTCGGCGAAGAACTCGGTCGTGTTGTGATACTGGTGGCAATTCCAGGCTCCGTGCCACCACACGCCGACTTTGGGGAACCACTGGCCGCCAAGCACGAAATCACGCTTCCATCCGGAACGTGCCTGGGTCTCGGGAAACTTGGTTTGAAATGCGATCTTGAATTGCACATACGCGCCCGGTGCTATGGACTTGGCCATCTTAAGATCAACTACGGTCTTGTCATCTCTGTTGCCATCGTCAGGCGCGCTGTACTGCAGTTGTGAAATCAGATCTCCCTGGCCCACCACCTCAAGGCTCTTGATGTCCTCCGAGCCGTAAAATTTATCCTCCCATGTCGCATAGGAAGTGTCACGGCTGCCCATGAGTTTGGAGTCCTTGACGAACGTGGCCTTGGGCTGGAACGCGTTTTGATAAAGATGGAAGGGGAAGTGGTCGAGCGCCTGCCCGGTCAGGTTGTGATAGGTGAGCACCTCGGTCGCGTCGACGATGTGTTGGTCCGCGTTGTACTTGGCATCGATTTCATAGTGCACGATGCGCTCCGACATGGGCTTGTCGGAATTGATGGCCAGCGTGGTGTCGGGGATAGAAACTCCTCCGGGTGCCGGATCCTTGGCACTCTTTGCCGGAGGCGCGATCTTGACGGCCGGAGCCGCTGCTTGCGGCGTGGCCGCGGTCGCTGTCTTCCGGCTTATGAGTGCGGCGAATCCTAGCGATAACGCGGCGACGAAGAAGACAATCTTCCAGCGAATCTGCATGAAGAACCTCACCTGTATGGGCTGCGGCTTTGAATGATATCGCAGGCGCTCGGATGCCGCCATCTCCGCGACTTACCCCCTAGACGTCTAGCAGTAGGTCGGCATGGACGGCAACTGGATGGGCGCCAACCACGGCAACTCCTATCTGTTCTTCGCGCAGACCCTGGCGAACACCATCTCTGTCTCAACTGGCAATCGGTTTTTGTTGTGCGGTCCCGAGCCTTTGCCATGGCCAACTTCACGGCGGAAGAGGGCAAGACTTACTATTTCCGCGCACGAGTCTTTCCGGGGGAGGACGATTACTCCTTCGATTTGGATCTGGTGAACAGCGACCAAGGCAAGTTCCTCGTCGCATCCTCAGTCCTCGCCGTTTCGCATCCCAAGAAGTAACGGCGAGCGACCCTCTGAGGTCGTCGCGGTTCAATGGCTGCCTCATGGGCCTTGTCGGCTTGCACTTTTCCCCATTCGCCGACGATACTGGATGGTAGGACCGCAACCTTAATATCCAATCTTCAAACTATGAAAACGACAATTTCTCTCTCCACGCCCGCTGAACTGGAAACCGAATCCCTGGTAGCCGTGGTGCTCGACCAGGCAGAGCCCGCTCCCAACGAGAAGGACAAGAAGCCGCAACTGAAAGTTGCCACCAGCGATCCGGCGGTGCAGTCGGTCGCGGCCGATCTACTGGCAAGCGGCGAAGTGGCCGGCAAGCCGTTTGAGACGAACCTGCTGCACAAGCCCGTCACTCTAATGGCGAAGCGCCTGCTGCTGGTTTCGGGTGGCAGCGCGAAAAAGTTCGCGAGTTATGACTTGCGGCGAATCGCAGGCACGGCCGTCCGCGCGCTCAAGGCACGGGGGATCCGCAGCTTTGCCTTCATTGCCCCGCAGGGCATTCCCGAGGAAGAGGCTGTTCGCGCCATCGTCGAAGGTGCGCATGTCGGGAACTTCGATCCCGACTACTACCGCAGCGACCGCAAGAATCAGAAGATTGATGCGCTCACGATTGTGGCGAGCGGCGACAAGTCTGCCCTGGAAAAGGCGGCCAACGAAGCGCAAGTCATCGGTGAGTCGCAGAACTTTACGCGCGATCTGGTGAATGAACCCTCCAATCGCATGACGCCTACGATCCTCGCCGATCGTGCCAAGAAGATGTCGGAGGAAGTCGCTTTGAAATGCGAAGTCTACGGGGCTGACAAGATCAAAGAATTAAAGATGGGCGCATTCTGGAGCGTGGCTCAGGGCTCGGACGAACCGCCCGCTTTGATTGTCATGCGCTACGAACCCGCGGGCGCGCCTGAGAAGCCTGTGCTGGGTCTGGTGGGGAAGGGAATTACCTTCGACTCCGGGGGCATTTCGATCAAGCCCGCGGACGGTATGGAAAAGATGAAATACGACATGGCCGGCGGCGCAACCATGATTGGCGCAATGCGCGCAATTGCTCTTCTGAAGCCGAAAGTCAAAGTCATCGGCATCGTCTGCGCAACGGAAAATATGCCTTCCGGTAAAGCCCAAAAGCCTGGCGATGTGCAGATCGCGATGTCGGGCAAGTCGATTGAGATCATCAATACCGACGCCGAGGGTCGCCTTGTGCTCGCTGACGGCCTATTTTACGCGCGCCAACTGGGATGCACCCATCTGGTGGATGCTGCCACCCTGACCGGTGCGGTTGTGGTCGCGCTCGGCTACAACAACGCTGGAATTTTCGCGAACGATGACGAGATGTACAACCGCTTCCACACCGCGAACGCGAAAGCCGGCGAGAAGATGTGGCGCATGCCGCTCGATGACGAATACAAAGAGCAAATCCGCTCGGGCATCGCCGACATCGTCAATTCCGGCGGACGCTGGGGCGGGGCCATCACGGCAGCGATGTTCCTGAAAGAATTCGCAGAAGAAACGCCGTGGATTCACCTCGACATTGCCGGTACCGCTTGGACGGAAGAACCGAAGCCGTGGATCGCGAAAGGCCCGTCCGGCATTGCCTTGCGCAGTCTGGTGGAGTTCGCGAAGAGTTTCGCGGGATAAGCCCTCAGCCACGGATCTGCACGGATATTCCCTGGGGTTTATCCGGGAAATCCCGTGGCGGTTTGTAATGCTTGCCGCAAAGAAAAACGCGCGGCGAACATTGAGGGAAATCCGCGCGGTTGTTATAATCGAGAACGTTCCGCACGCTTCCGGCATTGGAGCAGTTTCGTTCGGTTGCGAATCCCGCCACAATCAGCGTGAAGCGAACAGTCCTCGCAGCCTGTGGCAGCAGGTTCCGAAACGTGGCCAGGTAGCTCAGGGGTAGAGCGCAGCCCTGAAAAGGCTGGCGTCGGCGGTTCAATTCCGTCCCTGGCCACCATCATTCCAAAGGACTTGGGCGTTTTCGCCCACTTTCTCCGGCCCAAGGTTCAGCCCAAGATACGTCACTGGATCGTCTCCGTGAGCAGGTGGGCCTTGTCTCCGAGCAGAACTTCCAAGAACTTGCCCTGTGCTTCGAGCCTCGATTCTTGATCGGACTGCGCATACAGTTGCATTGTCGTCCTGACATCCTCGTGACGCAGAATGCCCTGTACCGTCTTCGGATCACACTTCAGCTTCACTAGCGAAGAAGCCAGAGAATGCCGGAAGTTGTGGAAGCCGAAGCGGACTCGCTCGTCTTCTTTGATAACGCCGGCCTTGATGGCAGCAGGGCGCAGATACTTTTGCACCATGATGGAAGCCGATAATGGCTTCTTGCCTTTGAGCCGGAAGCTCGGGAAGACGTAATCGTCATCC
>DATDGW010000296.1:0-16139 GCA_036521895.1 Candidatus Sulfotelmatobacter sp.
GGACCCCAAGTAATCGAATCGACAACGAGGGAAAATGATCCGATCCAAACTGGGATTACTCACCATCTCTTCCATCTTGTTCTTCGCCAGTGCGCCTCTGCTCGCCCAGCAACTGAACTCAAACTTTTCTCGCGACCCCCGGCAGCCTATCGATCAGCACTACACCGATCAGATTCACAAATACACCACCGACCCCTCCTTCATCTCTCCCCTGGTGGACTACCTTCCGGCCTCAAAAACGGTGCCCACACCCATCAAGGTCCTCGACGACGTATCCGGCGCGCCCGACATGCTTCCCTATGCCGAAGATGTGTACAAATACTTTCGTCTTCTCGAGGCGAGCAGTCCGCGGGTGAAGGTCTTCACCATCGGCCACTCCGAGGAAGGGCGCGAGATGATTGCTGCCGCCATCGCCGACCCTAAGCTTCTCGCCGGCGCGAAAGAAAATGACGCGCGTCTGGCCGAGCTCGCCGACCCGCGCACCATCAACCTCGATGACGCCAAGGCGCGGCAACTCGTCGACCAATCCTGGCCCGTTTACTACATCACCGGCACCATTCACTCTCCCGAAACCGGCGCCCCCACAGCCTTGATGGAACTCGCCTATCGTCTCGCCGTCGACGATGCGCCCTATATCAAGTACATCCGGTCTCACATGATCGTGCTCATCACTCCGGTCGTTGAAGTCGACGGCCGCGACCGCATGGTCGATATCTACAAGTGGCATAAAGCTCATCCCGGCCAGGATTGGCCGCGCCTGCTTTACTGGGGCCACTACGTCGCCCACGACAACAACCGTGACGCTATGGCCATGACTCTCGATCTCACCCGGAACGTTCTCGACACCTATCTCACCTGGCATGCGCAGGTGTTGCACGACCTGCACGAGTCGGTTCCGTTTCTCTATGACAACACCGTGGGTGACGGGCCCTACGACGCGTGGGTCGATCCCACGCTCGCGGATGAGTGGGCGGAACTGGGCTGGAACAACGTTGCCCAGATGAAGAGCTTCGGCATGCCAGGAGTCTTCACCCACGGAGACTTCGACACCTGGAGTCCCGGATATCTGATGTTCCTAGCTGGCATGCACAACGGCATCAGCCGCCTCTATGAGACCTTCGGTAACGGAGGCGCCGACACCGAGAAGCGCATCCTCCGCCCCGAAGATTACTCGCGCACCTGGTACCGTCAGAATCCGCCGCTCCCGGTGGTGAACTGGTCGCAGCGTGACAACAACAACTACGAAGAAAGCGCTCTGCTATCGACCCTTTCGTACTTCTCGCAGAACAGTCGCCATTTCCTCGAGAACTACTACATCAAGAGCAAGCGCGCCGTCGAGAAGCCATCGCTGGAAGGACCCGCCGCTTACGTGATTCCTGCAGACCCAGCCGACACGAATCGCCAGATTGAATTACTCAAGGTATTGAAGCGCCAGCATGTCGAAATAGAACAACTGGCCGATGTTGTCACTTCCACCATCCCAGGTGAAAAGCGCGCGGACAAGCCGAAGGAGCAGACCTTCCCGGCCGGCAGCATTGTCATCCGCATGGATCAGCCCTACTCCCGCGTCGCCGATGCGTTGCTCGATCGTCAATTCTGGGCCGCTGCCGATCCACAGAAGCATCCTTACGACGACACTGGATGGTCCTTCACTCACCTCTTCAACCTGAAAGTTGTCCGCGTGCTCGATGCTTCGATCCTGAAGTCCAAGATGACGCGCCTTGATGATGCGGCGAGCCTTGCCGGCAAGGTTTCCGGCGCCGGCCGTGTGCTTGCCGTCGACAACACCGGGCAGGTTTCCCTGCTGCCACTGGTCTACAAGCTCAAAGGAGCAACCATTCAGGTCGCGGAAAAGTCCTTCGATTCCGGCGGCAAACACTTCGCAGCCGGCTCATTGCTCATCACCAATGCCCCCGAAGAGCGCGTCGGCGGGATCCTGCAAGACCTGGCGCTCGACGCGACCCGACTCGCCGCAGAGCCTTCTGTCCCGGCCCACACAGTAACCGCTCCGCGCGTCGCCATCATGCACACTTGGCTTGGCACCCAGACGGAAGGTTGGTGGCGCTACGCCTTCGATACCTTGGGCGTGCCCTTCGATTACATCAGCACGCAGACGGTTGCGAACCAACCGGACCTCCGACAAAACTACGATGTTGTCGTCTTCGCTCCGGTGGGCCGCTCTTCCTCGCTCGAGATTCTCAACGGCATTCCCATGTGGAACAATCCGATGCCGTGGCAGAAATCCGAGCTGACTCCCAACCTCGGCGCCCTCGACAGTACGCCCGACATTCGCCCCGGCCTCGGGTACGAAGGCCTTGCACATCTGAAACAGTTCGTGGAGCAAGGCGGGCTTCTCATCACCTCCGAAGACACCGCGCAGTTCGCCATCGAGACAGGCCTTGCCCCGGGCGTCAGCGTTGCTCCCAAGGGCGACGCCCGCGTCGTTGGCAGTGTGCTCAATACGGTCTTCGTCGGCAGCGAACATCCGGTCGCCTTTGGCTACGGATCCGGAGTTCCCGTCATCAGTGCCAACGGGATGACCTTCAACGTGAGCAACATACTGGGCCGCACCCCCGGTCGCGTTTTGATGGATCCCTTGACGGACCCCTTGGACCCCTACGCGAAACGCGAAACCGGTCGCGGGACCGTTGAAGACAGCGACGTGCCGCTGGGCAGAACGATCGTCAAGGCCGAACCGCTCGTGAAGCAGCAGCCATGGGAAGCAGCTCATTTAGATGAGGAACAGACGCGCAACAATCCACTCGTGATTCCGGTTCAGAGCCGGCCCGAGGTCATCCTGCGCTTCTCCGAGGGGAAGAACCTCTTGCTTGACGGCCTTCTCGACAAGGGGTCGTCGATTGCCGAGCATGCCGTCGTGGTGGACGCGCACCTGGGCCATGGAAACGTGCTGCTGTTTGGGAACAACCCGATCTATCGCGGCGAGACCCTCGGCACCTACGCGATGGTATTCAACGCCATTCTCAACTTTCAGCACCTCGAGCACGAATCTGCACCTGCAGACAAGAAGCCATAGTCTGGATCGCGGACAGCCGCCGAAGCTGCGCTGCTCAACAACAAAAAACGCCCAGCAAGAAGGCTGGGCGTGAGGGTTTTGAAACTGAAAAATTCCGTCAGCTGCGTTGCCCCGGTCCCTTGCTTTCGTCACTTGCGATGACACCATCCTTAATATGGATGACCCGGTGGGCGTACTCGGCGATATCGCCTTCGTGCGTGACCAGAATGATGGTATTCCCCTCGGCGTGCAGGCGGTCGAACAGCGACATGATTTCCACGCCGGTTTGCGAATCCAGGTTGCCGGTCGGTTCGTCCGCCAGAATGATCGACGGCTTGTTCACCAGGGCGCGCGCAATGGCGACGCGCTGCCTCTGGCCGCCGGATAGCTCATTGGGCTTGTGGCTCATGCGGGCTTCCATGCCCACGGCCGACAGCGAGCCCTTGGCGCGCTCCATGCGTTCTTCCGTTGGAACTCCGGCATAAATCAACGGCAGCTCCACATTGTGCAATGCCGTGGCACGGGCCAGCAGGTTAAAGGTCTGGAACACGAATCCAATTTCCTTGTTGCGGATGCGCGCCAGTTCGTCGTCGTCCAGTTCGCTGACCAGTTGGCTGTTCAGCCAGTACTTGCCCTGCGACGGAGTATCCAGGCACCCAATCAGGTTCATCAGCGTCGATTTTCCCGAGCCCGATGGGCCCATGATGGCGACGTATTCGTTGCGCTGGATGCGCAAATTGACGCCGCGCAACGCGTGCACTTGCTGCTCCGACCCCATGTCATAGGTCTTCCAGAGATCTTCGGCCGCGATCATGCAGGATTCGGGCGGCGCTAGGTTCGCGGTGTTGGGCATACTGATGACTTCTGCGGTTGCCATGTTTTTCTCCTGGTCCGGTGCCACTGACCTCTCCGATCGTATTAAGGTTCAGTACGTTACGGTTGCAAGGCTCCGTTTTCTGAGACGCCGTGTTGCGAGACCCGATTCCCTAGAGTGCTGATTCCTAACTATGACCGGCTTGCCCTTTGGACGTACCAATCCGGCTAAGGTTATGACTCTTCTTCTTTTTTCGGGACCGTATTATCGATCTTCACGCCGCTCCCCGGACGCAGAGTGCGCAAAACCTTGTAACTCCCAGTTATAACCTCGTCCCCTTCTTTGACACCGTCGAGCACTTCCATGTCGGTCGTGCCCGTGATTCCCGTATTCACCGGAACGAAAATGGCCTTCTTGTTGCGGATGACGAAGACCCCCTGCACGTCATCCCCCTTTTTTGTCTTCGATGCAACTTCGGCAGCCGCAGGTGCCGCCGCGTGCACCGATCCCGGCGGATTATTCTGCTGCTCGATCTGTTCCTTGCTGCGCAGGGTCAGCGCCTGGATCGGGATGGCCAGCGCATTGCTCCGGCTTGCCGTCGTAATCTTGGCTGTCGTAGAGAGTCCCGGACGCAGGTCCTTCGGCGGATCGGCCAGCGTTACCACGACCTTGAAGTCCTTGGCCTCTTCGCTCGCCGTCGTCGATTGCGAGGTCGATACTCCGCTGGACCGAACGATCGCGTTGTCTCCGATTTCAGAAACCTTCCCGTGGAAGATCTTCTTGGGAATCGCGTCAATCGTCACTTCCGCGGGCTGTCCCAGATGCACATTCACAATATCGGTCTCGTCCACCTTTACTTCGGCTGTAATCACCGACATGTCGGCAATCGTCATCAGGGTGCTGCCCAGTGCGTTCTGGATGCCAATCACCACCGACTCGCCTTCCCGCACCGGCAGGTTCGTGACGACGCCGTCGTAAGGCGCGCTGTAAGTCGTCTTCTGGAGTACGTCGTTGACGCGCGTTAAGTTCGCTCTAGCTTGCGCCACGTGCTTGTTAGCGGAATCCTGCTGCGCCTTTGCCTGGGCCACGCGCGCTCGGGCTTGCGCCAATCCGGCGTCTGCTGTTGCCCACGCATTCTGGCGCATGTCGAAATCCGACTTCGCGATCAGGCCGTCCTTGAACAGATTCTGCGCGCGTTCCCAGTCCTGCTTGTTGCGGTCGTAGTCCGCTTGGGCTCGAACCATGTCGGCTTGCGACGTCTTGAGCGCCGCATCGGCCGCCAGCGCATCGGTCTCAGCCGCCTGCACCGAAGCCTGATTCGCGGTCACGTCCGCCGCCGACTGCACGTTCTCCAGTTGCGCCAGCAATTGGCCCTTCTTGACCTGATCCCCCTCCTTCACATACAGGTGGGTGATCTTTCCGTAAGCGTTTGCCCCGATGTTGACGTAGGTCTTCGGCTTGATCTCACCCGAGGCGCTCACTACGGTGGCCAGATCCTGCCGCTGCACCTTCCCGGTCTGCACCGTCACTACATTCTTGCTGCTCTGATGAACGGTAAAACCGACAATGATTGCGAGCGCGAGCGCAATGCCGACGCCAATCGCTATTTTTTTCCAAGCTTTCATGATTCCCGTCACTGTCCGGGTAGCTTATCCCCCACAGAAGGCCAAGTCCTGCGCCAGCCTGCAGTTACGCAATACGAGCCCCCTTGCACGGTTTGGGTGACGGACACACACACTCTCTTATACGATCCTGCCGCGGAGAAAGTTCCCGATCAGGAATTAGAAGAAATGGCCGAGACCCTTACGAGTGGGGAGTGATAGCTACCGCCCCGGAACCACCCATTATATCCCTGCCATACCGTTCTGACAGTATGGATTTGGCACCATGGATTTGCTAGGGGGCGCAGGCAACTCCAGCCAACCTCCCACGCTTCTAAAAATTAGGTTGTAGATCGTTGTTTTGTCAGTTCTCGGGGCACGACTTAACCTTGCTTTCGCACGGCGAACAAGCCTAAAATAGGCAGACGGCAGTCTGGCAGGAGTCCCTCTCATGTTCCGGGTAGCTTCGTATCAAGCGGTTCTCCGAATTTCGCTCGTCTCTTTCGGTCTATTGGTCTGCGGGGCAGTAGCACAGGACCAACCGGACGCGAAGTCCACCGACAAATCCGCCACCGACAAGCCCGCCGCCGACACGACCGCAAAAGACACGACCGCAAAAGACACCGCAGGTACCCCGCAAGCCAAGCCGGCAGCTCCGGACGCCATCGATCCCCTGACCCGTCCTGTCAGCGAAAAGCAGCGCAAGAAAAATGAGCGCGCCTTCAAGCAGGAAGTGAGCAAGGTTTACAAGAAGTGGCTCGACGAGGACGTCATTTACATCATTACCGACGAAGAGCGCGCGGCCTTTAAGCAGCTCTCGAACGACGAGGAACGCGACAACTTCATCGAGGCCTTCTGGCAGCGCCGCGACCCCACTCCAGACACCGAAGAGAACGAATATAAGGAAGAGCACTACCAGCGCATTGCGTATGCCAATGAGCATTTCGCCGCTGGCGTGCCTGGCTGGAAGACCGATCGCGGCCGCATCTACATCGTTTTCGGCAAGCCCGATGAAACCGATTCCCATCCCTCGGGCGGAACCTATGAGCGCCCCATGGAAGAGGGTGGCGGCGAGACTTCGACCTTCCCGTTTGAAGACTGGCGCTATCGCTACATTGAGGGCATTGGCCAGGAAGTCATCATTGAATTTGTCGACACCTGCATGTGCGGCGAGTATCACATGACCCTCGACCGCTCCGAAAAAGACGCGTTGCTCATGACCCCCAACGCCGGCCTCACGCTCTATGAGCAGATGGGCATGTCGAACAAAGCGGCGCGTTTCCAGGGCAACGGACTGGAGCGCCTCGGTGCCGGCCCTGATAGCTCAATGCAGCAGACCAAGCAGTTCGACCGCCTGGAGCAGTTCGCCAAGCTGCAGGCCGCTCCCAAGGTCAAGTTCACCGACCTGGAAGAAGCGGTCAATTCGAAGGTCATCCTGAATCCGATGCCGTTCGACGTGCGCACCGATTTCGTGAAAGTCACCAGCGACACCGTCCTGGTCCCGGTCACAATTCAGCTGCGCAACCGCGACATCACCTTCGTCAATAAAGACGGCATTCAGCGTGGCACCGTCAATATCTTTGCCCGCCTCTCCACCTTGACCGGCAAGATCGTGCAGACGTTTGAAGACACGGTGCAGGTCGATGTGCCCGCCGAACTGCTTCCCCGCACCGCAGAGAATGCCTCCGTCTACTGGAAGGCGCTGCCTCTGCGCGCCGGCCGCTACAAGCTGAACATCGCCGTGAAAGACGTCAACGGCGACCGCAAAGGCGTATGGAGCCGCAGCGTTGTCGTTCCTGAATTCTCCGACGACAAGCTCGCGACCTCTACGCTCATCGTTGCGGACGACATGGAACCGGTTCCCACCAAGGCGATCGGCACCGGCATGTTCGTCATCGGCACCATGAAGGTCCGTCCCCGGGTCGCCCCGGCCGACGGCAAGCCCGCTCTGTTCAAAAAGGACAAAGATCAGAAGCTGAATTTCTGGATGCAGGTCTATAATCTCGGTGTGGACGAGAAGACCCACAAACCTTCCGCCACGTTCGAATACAACATCACCAATCTCGCAACCAATAAACAGGTGGTCCAGAAGACTGAAACCACCGACACCATGGGCAACATCGGCGACCAGGTGACGCTGCAGAAATCGATTGTAGCCGCCAACCTGCAGCCCGGCACCTACAGGATCGAGATCAAGGTGAACGACAACATCTCGAAGCAAACCATTGATCCGTCAGCCGTGTTTGCCGTAGAGTAACTCCCTGCAATTTTTCTCCCCAGGGGGTGGGGGTGGAGTGAGACTGCGTAAGCTCGGAACTTGGGCAATCGTGTTCGGCTTGTCGCTTCCCGTCTGGGCCGTTGACCGCCCAGGAGCGATCTCGGGATATGTGCGCAATATCTCCGGCGCTCCCCAGATGGGCGCCGTGGTCCAGATCCTCGGCTCCGCGAATCGATCTTTGACGGTATTCACCGACGGCGCTGGATATTATGCTGCCACCGGATTGTTGCCCGGCCTCTACAGTCTCAAAGTCACCGCGCCTTCTTTCCTCCCGGCACTGCGCGAGAAAGTCGGTCTTCGTCCCGGCGCCAGTCTCAACGTCAACGTCACATTGAGCACCTTGCTGGGCGTGATGCAACTCGGCCCCATCCGCAGTCTGCCGGATGACGACGATTGGAAGTGGACTCTCCGTTCCGTCGCGAACCGCCCCATTCTGCGCGTCTTTGACGATCCCACCCTGCCCGCCGAAAGGCAGAGCCACGGTTTGACCGGCACTGTTTCCTTCCTCGCGGGTTCCGCCGCCGGCGGCTACGGCACCGGATCGGACATGAGCACCGCCTTTACCCTCGAACGTTCCATCTTTTCCGATGGACATCTCGCCTTCAGCGGGAACGTCGGCTATGGCGACGGTCTCCCCGCCGCCGTGCTGCGCTCTAGTTATTCCCGTCGTCTGATGAATGGCTCCATGCCCACCGTGGGTCTGACGGTCCGCCGCTTCGCGGCCTCCGATCCTAGCCTTCACAATGCCGCTTTGCAGGCGCTCGCGCTCTCGGCCTCCGATGACTTCTCGGTCGGCGACGTTCTCGAATTCAAGTTCGGCAGTGAAATCCAGACCATCCAGTTCCTGGGACACGTCTCCGCGTTTCGCCCCTACGGAACCGCCGATCTTCACCTTTCGCCCGACACCGTGCTGGAATACGAGTACGCCGCTTCCCGCCCCGACCCGCGCGAGGAGAAGGGATTCGACTCAGCTCCCGCCGACCTGAGCGAATCCGATCCCCGGGTCAGCCTCCTCAACTTCGCTCCTAAAATAGAGCGTGCTCATCATCAGGAGATCAGCGTCTCTCATCGTGCCGGCAAAACCAACGTTCAGGTCGCAGTGTTCTCCGATCGCGTCGGCGACCCGGCACTCACCGGCACCGGTTTCACCACCGCCGCGAGTGGGTTCCTCTTGCCCGACGTCAATTCCGGCACCTTCAGCTATACCGGCAAGACCCTCGATACCAACGGCCTCCGCATCGTTCTGCAGCGCAAAGTCTCGGCCGATCTGACCGCCACTCTTGACTACGCTTACGGCGGTGTTCTCGATCTCTCCCGCTCCGACGTATCTTTGCAGAACGCCCAGCCCTGGATCACGACGCAGCGCCGGCATGCCCTCGCCGCCAAACTGAGCGGCACCGCGCCGCGCTCCCACACCAGTTGGATCGCCTCCTATCGGTGGGTCAATGGCTCTGCCCTCACTCCGGTCGACATGTTCAATGCGTCGCCCGGTCAAAGCGATCCCTTCCTGAACATCTTCGTCCGCCAGCCGATTCCCGCCATGGGTGGCCACGTGGAAGCCATCATCGACGTCCGCAATCTCCTGGCGCAGGGCTATGTCCCCGTCCTCGGCCAAGACGGCCAAACCGTCTATCTGGTGCAAGCCGCCCGCTCCGTCCGCGGCGGCGTCTCGTTTACGTTCTAAACCCAGCCCTCAGCTATTAGCCGTCAGCTTTCAGCGAAGACGTTAAGCCCTACGCGTTCTGGGGGAGTCTTTCTGAGCGGAGCCGTTCTTCAGGCGAAGCGAAGGATCTCGACGCCGGGAACGAAGTCCAAGGTTCCGAGTCTGAGAACTGGTACTAGAAGCTGCCCCCTCAAGCTACCGCATTCGTAAAATCTATCGCTCGCATTCACAACTAGACGGTTGACTGTAAGGATCGGCTTTCGGTAATGTTTCTCAGCTGATTGTGCGGGGGCGGGACGGCGCAACTTCTTAGTGTGCAAGCAATTGCAGGCGTTCCACCAGAAGGTTACTCAAGTGATCGGAACCTTCCCAAAGCACCGCCACTCCTCCAACTACGGATCCGTCTCAAGGAGACCAAATGAGAGCGCGTATCTTCCTGGTGTTTGTTCTTCTGGCCGCAATGAGCCTGTCGGCACAGACCTTCCGCGGGACCATCCTCGGCACCGTGACCGATCCTTCCGGCGCCGTTGTCCCAGGCGCGAAGGTGACCGTGAAAAACACCGGCACAGGACTCGAGCGCACCTCCGAAACCAGCGCCGACGGCAGCTACTCGCTCCCCGAACTCCCCATCGGCACCTATACCGTGACCGTCGTCCAGCAAGGCTTCCAGACCTTCGTCGCCAACGGCGTCACGGTCGACGTCGCCTCCGAACGCCGCGTCGATGCCGCCCTGAAGACCGGCCAGATCTCAACCAAGGTAGAAGTCTCAGCCGATCAGTTACCCATGGTCGAGACGACAACCAATACTCTCGGCGGCGTGCTTACGGCTCAGACCGTTGAAAACATGCCGGTCAACGGACGCGACTACACCAAGCTGATCTACATGAATCCCGGCGTCGCCGGTTCTCCTGACCAGATTTCCGACTCACCCGGTTCGTTCGGTGAGTTCTCGATGAACGGCGCGCGCGGCCGGTCCAACAACTACCTGCTCGACGGCACCGATATGAACGACGGCTACCGCAACGACCCCGCCATCAACCAGGCTGGAGTCTTCGGAACACCGTCCACCATTCTTCCGATCGACGCGGTTGCCGAAGTGAACGTCCTTTCGAATTTCCAGCCGGAATATGGACGCAACGCCGGTGCCGTGGTCAACATCGTGACCAAGAGCGGTGTGAATACGTTACACGGCAGTGCCGCCGACTACTTCAGAAATGATGCTTTGGATGCGCGAAATTATTTCAATCCTTCCAGCTTGCCCAAGGCCCCATTCCACAATAATCAGTACGGCGCCTCGCTAGGTGGACCGATCGTCAAGGACAAGACGTTCTTCTATCTGGACTACGAAGGCCAGCAAGAGCCGGTCGGAGTCGTGACCATCGCGAGTGTCCCAACCGGATCCGCCGCCGACGGATCGTTGAGCCCCAGTGATGCGAAGGGGGACCCATCTGGCGTCATCCAGAAGCTGATCGCTCGCCACCCGTGGCCTGCTCCGAATCTGTCGAATCCTGGGGGCGTCTCTAACGGTGGCATCGCATCGGTGGTGGCCCCCTCCTTCAATAAGCTGACCAGTTTGATCGCCAAGATCGATCAGAACTTCAACGCCAGCAACATCCTGACCGGTCGCTATTTCTTCGGCGATAGCGTTCAATCCTTCCCGCTAGCGCTCACCGCGAGCGGCGGACAGCTGCCGGGCTTCAACACTTTTACGCCGACTCGGGTTCAGCTCATTTCGCTCTCCTACACTCACACCATCGGCGCCAACAAGGTCAATGAACTGCGCTACGGTTGGAATCGCTTCGCAGAAGGATTCTTTCCTGCAGACCAAGGCTTCCAGCCCAGCTCGATCGGACTCTGCGCTGCGACCACAACGGCTGCCTGCAATGGTGGACCATTCGACTCGGGATTGCCGATTATCCTCGTCAGCGGTGTGGCTCAGCTTGGTGCCACCAGCAGCGTTCCACGCCATCGCGTCGACAGCAACAATCAGCTCATCGATAATTTCTCCTGGAAGCTCAACAAGCACGACCTGAAGTTCGGTGTCGACTTCCACCGCACTTCGGTTCAGCAATATTTCGACAAGTACTTTCGCGGTAGGCTTAAGTTCAGCTTCGCAGATTTCCTCAATGGCTTCGTTGACAGTGGTTTTCAATACTTTGGAGACTCTACTCGACACACGTACGAAAACAACTTCGGTTTCTACGTTCAAGACAGCTATCGGGCGACTTCGCGTCTGACGTTGAACTACGGCCTGCGCTGGGACTACTTCGGCGTGGTTCAGGAAAAGAACAATCTGCTCAGCAACATTACGAGCGTCTCACCCGCGCTGGGTACTGGAACCTTCACACTTACCCAGGTCGGACAGCCCGGTCTTAGCAGCCTCTACAATCCCGACAAGAAGGACTTCGCCCCTCGGGTCAGTGCAGCGTGGGACGTTACCGGCAAAGGCAAGACCGTGATCCGCACTGGCTTCGGCATGTTTTTCGACGCCTTCTCGCAAGACATGGTGCTTGGCCACCTTCCCTATGCGCCGTTCTTCGACCCCGGTCCGGCCTACAACAACCTCGGTTCTGACCCAATACTATCCACTGGCTTGGCAGCTGGTTCGTCAGGCGGGCCGATCGTCGCCGGAAGCCCCATTTATGCGGCCACGACCACCTGCACGTTCGAGTGCGACGCTTTCGGATTCGACCGGAACATCAAGACGCCTTACATGGAAAACTACAATCTCAATATCCAGAAGCAGCTTTCGAGCAAAGCGGTGCTGCAGATCGGATATGTGGGATCGCAAGGGCATCGACTGTGGCGCTTTTTCGACATCAGTCAACCCAGCGCCGCCCAGATCAATCAGGTCGATCTAGGGTGCAACTGTATCTATGACTTCGGTGTCGCCACTGGACAGCCCTTTGGGGCCAATCGTCCCCTCAACGGCAATCCATACAACGCGTTTTATGTGCTGCAGGAGAACTCAACCGGCAAGTCCAACTACAATGCGTTACAGGCGAGCCTTCGCGTCACGGGATGGCATGGCATTACCTCCATCGCGAACTACGTCTGGTCCCGCTCCATGGACAATTCCAGTGACGGTGAAGACTTCGAACCGAACGCCGCTCAGCCTAACGACAGCACCAATCCCCGGTTGGAGTACGGACCCTCGAACTTCAACATCCCGCATCGCTTCACCTGGAACTTCGCTTACGAGCTACCCAAGATGGGGGGCGACTGGCAGAAGTTCAAGAACGGCTGGGGCATCAATGGCGTGCTGACGCTGCAAGACGGCCAGCCGTTCCAACTGAACTACAATTTCGAGGACGACTACAGCGGAAGCAGCAATGGGTTTGACCGGCCAGACGTTGTGGGGCCGATTAAGTACAATGCTCGGAATCCCTTCAACTACCTCGATCTGAGCTCATTCGCCATTCCCTGCACAGTCAGTGCCGCTGCACAGGCTACGCCCTCTGGGTTCGCGGCTGACTGCGTCCCAGGTACCCGGCACTACGGAAACGAGGGGCGAAATTCGCTCCACGGGCCCGCGTTCAAGGAATGGAACTTCGCTCTTTACAAAACCACCGCGATCACGGAACGGTTGAGCATGCAACTCCGCGCGGATCTCTTTAACATTCTGAACCATCCCAACTTCGCTAACCCGTTCTTGCCCGCGTTTATTGCGGATGCAGGCGGCACCATGGCGAATCCAGCCTGCAATTGCAACTACTCGATCAACGGGAATGGCCACGAGGTTAGCAATGGTCCGTACAGAATCAGCGCTACTGGTGACGTGGGCATCGGCAACCCGTTCATCGGCGGCGGTGGCCCGCGCGGTATCCAACTGGCCGCCGTGTTCAAGTTCTAAACGGTGGCTCTCTCTGTTGAAGTCCCCTGCCTCGGCAGGGGCTTTTATTATGCCCGAGAATCGCAAATCCACACCCACTTGTGCCATCCAACCTTGCGTTCACCCCGTCACTGAGCGGATCATAGCTCCGCGCAAGCGGCCTGCTCTGACGAGCTAGCCCAAAGCTAAGTTGTTTGTTATGAAGATTTTGCCCGTAAACGATTGAGTCGCAAGATATTCCCCCTAACCCGATGATTCCAATAGACCGAGGGGTAGGGGGCGTGGGTCAGCAACCAGTAATAAGTCTCGGAACAGGAATCTCCGCAAGAATCCAAGCAAGGTCTCTTCAAGATTCCTTCGTTCAGCTCCAAACCTGCATCTTGAAACTCGAAACCTGAAATTCGAAACTACCTCCCCTCCGACCTACGCCTTTCGTCACCTCGTCCCCCGATTACGCCGATGTTACCCTCATCTCGTAATCCTCCCCACAAAGCTCTGTTCCGGAGATCCTTCGATGCGTCGCTCCAGCTCGATGAAGACGTACGCCATTTTCGTTCTCGCTCTCAGTCTCGCCGCGCCGCTGTTTGCGCACCACGTCAAGAAGGGTGAATCGAGCACGCTGCTGGTGACCACCTCGTCTCCCAAGGCCCGCGAGCTTTACGAAAAGGGAATGCAGGACTACGAGAATCTCTATCTGGAACGCTGCAACGAAGACTGGCGCGCAGCCGTGAAAGCAGATCCGAAGCTCGCCCTCGCCTGGGCTTGGATTGCCTTTAACAGCGGCAATCCGCAGGAAGTCAGCGAAGCTCGCGCCAAAGCCAAGGCCCTTGCGCCCAAGCTGACGCCCGGCGAACAACTGATGGTCGCATGGATCTCCAAAGTACAGGAAGGCGACTTTCTCGGCGGCATCACCGCCATGAACGACATGCTCGAAATGTATCCCCGTGACAAGCACTTGCTCTATCTCGCGGGCAACTGGCTGATGGGCGAAAACGGCGACGACCAGGCGCAGCGCATGATGGAGAAGGCGCTGGCGATCGACAAAAACTTTCCCGCCGCGCTCAACGATCTCGCCTACGTCGAAGCCCGCAACCGGCAATTCGCCAGGGCTTTCGCGGCCATGGATCGCTATACACTGTTGCTGCCCAAAGAGCCCAACCCGCAGGATTCCTACGGAGAACTCTTGCGCATGGCTGGCAACTTTGAAGGCGCGCTCACGCACTATCGCGCCGCCCTCAAGATGGATCCCGACTTCGTGAGTTCGCAACTCGGCCTCGGCGACACCTACGCGCTCATGGGCAATCAGGAGCAGGCCCGCGTCGAATACGACAAGGCCATCCGCTTTGCTCACACCGAAGCCGACCGCCTCACCTACGGCATCCAGAGGGCGATGACGTATGTTCGTGAGGGCAACTATGCCGAAGCCGACAAGGACCTGCAGGCCGTCGCCGAAAACGCCCATGCCAAGGAGCAGGATCTGCAGGAAGCGCAGGCGCTCCGCCAGATGGCCGAGTATCAAGTCGACGACAACATTGCCATCAAACATCTGAAGCTGGCCGAGGAATCGCTCAGCCATCGCTCCACCATTTCCGCCAGCGACCGCGACGAAGAACTGTCGCGTATCCTCCGCGTCCGCACCGCGCGTGCCGCTCGCGCAGGCAACCAGTCGCTGGCCGACCAGTCGCTGCACCTCCTCGAAACTCTGGCCAACGGCAGCCGCAACCGCGTCATCCAGAGTTCGTACCACGGCGCAGCGGGCGCTCGGCTGATGGACCAGAAGAAATACGAAGACGCCATCGCGCACTTGGAAGAGGATCAGGACAACCCGTTCACCATGGAATTGCTGGTGCAGGCCTACTACCAGACCTACCAGCCCGACAAGGTGCACGAGATGGAAGTAAAGCTCCGTGGAACCAACGTGCCCACGATGGAACAGGCCTTGGTGGTCCCAGCAGCCCGCTCCAAGCGGCCAACCAGCTAATCCCAATCTGGAACCGGGCTCCCCGCCGAGCCCGGAACTCCCTCGCCCAATTCCAGCCCTTGGTGTACAGTAGGTGGGCACTTCGCCCGCATGAAGGTTGACACCGAGCGCCGCTCCGGAACCCGCATCGCGACTCGTGTTTCGACGCGCGTGCGCCGTGCTCGCGGCGCGGACCATACCGCCCAGACCCGCGACGTCAGCGCCAACGGAATCTTCTTCTACACCAAGTCCCGCATGGAGAAGGGAACCGACGTCGAGCTGGTCCTGATCCTTCCTCCCGAACTCACCTCCGGCGAGAAATGCTGGGTCTGTTGCCAGGCCACCATCGTCCGGGTCGAAGAAGAGGGCCCTGAGTTTGGGGTGGCCGCCCAGATCCGCCGCATGGACATCCTCCCCGAAGCCACGGTTTGAGCTAGAGGTGGGACCGATTGCGGAAGGCGCGGGAAACTGATTTTCGCGAAAATGCCCTACGGGGTGGATGCCCAAGTCAAAGCTCGATTAATATATCCGTAAATCTGTAAGAAAAGGCTTCCCATTGCATTAGTTCCGGTGCAATAATGGCGGCCCTAGAATTTCTCTGGCCAATTTCAGATTTCCAGGTGGGCCCAGGTATGCTGATTGAAAAGCTCGCGGCGGGTGTGGTGCAAGTTCAAACACCCATTGGGCCGCGTTACGTAATGCCCTCATTCCTCCAGCGCGTGTATCTGCTGTGGATGTTCCGCAATTTTCCCATTCTTCCTCACGCCGTGCTCAACGGACGGCAGCAACGCATGATCGACCGCATGTGCAGCGAGCAACGTTTTGCTTCGATGGCATACGCCGACGGCATGGACGAAGCGCCGGTGATCGGAACCGTCGAACATCGCCCGCCGGTCGGGGCGGACCAGTTGCCTCCACGCCGTTCGGTGACGAGCGAAGCAGGCGCCCTGGCCGCAGAAGTTCGCCAGCGTTCCTAGT
>DATDGW010000297.1:0-21713 GCA_036521895.1 Candidatus Sulfotelmatobacter sp.
ACCACGCGGTCACACCATAAGAAGAGAGTGCTTCCGCCCTGCACCAGCGTTCCAGCCGTGGGCCCGGCTGCCACCGGCTCTAGCGCCGCGACGGCGGATCCCGCCACCGCCGGAAGCACTGCCGCTGGCCGAACGCCGAGCCCTTGCCCTCCTCCAAAAGTGGTCGTGCCGCACGGAGGAACTTCCGAACCCAGCATTCAATTGGCGGGAGGTACCACGAACCAGACTGCCCACCAGCGTGACGCTGCCAACCAGATACTGGGAGCAACCGACGCGAATCTCAAAAAAGTTGCGGGACGCCAGCTCAGCGCAAACCAGAAAGACATGGTGAATCAAATCCGCCAGTTCATGGGCCAGTCGAAAGCCGCCATCGACGCCGGAAACCTCGAACGCGCCCGCACCCTGGCGTGGAAGGCCGAGGTTCTTTCCGAGGATCTGGTCAAGCCGGAAAAGTGATAAGCTGTTAATGACAGAGGATACAGAGACCACAGAGGCATCCTCTGTAAAGTCTGTGTCCCCTGTGGTTAAGAACTCCTGCTCCATGGTCGCTGCCGCTAGCCTACTTCCCTTTGGCCCGCGCGGCATTTACTTTCGCCAGCAAATCCTGCGACATCGCCTGGAAAGGTCCCTGCATCTTGGCCACCTCGGTCAGCACTTCGCGCGCTTCGGTTAGCTTGTTCAACTTGGCGTACGCGAATCCCAGACCGTAAAGAGCCCGCGCATCCTGCTGCTCATCTTGACCCTTGAGTAGGACCGAAGCCGTCCTGAGTTCGGGGATGGCCGCTGCGGTTTTCGACTGCTTCAAGTAAGCCCACCCAATCGTGTTATGCGCCACTCCCGCCGCAATTTTCCGCGATTTGTCGGCATCGGGAGCATCCGGTTTCGCAACCTCAAGGGCCTTCTGCGAATAGCTGATCGCCTTCGCCGCGCTGCCCGGCTGGGTATCGTCCCCGTAATAATTCGCCAGTAGCAGCAGTGCTGCCAGTGAGTTAGGATTCGCCGCCAGGGTCTTTTCCCCAAACGAAACCAGACGCGCTTTATCATTTAACTGGTCGGGACCGAGGGTGTACATGGCGTAGTTCGAAACCTGGTCCTGATACTTCGAATCGGGAAAAGCGGCAGAGAATTTTTCGATCTCCGCCATGCGATTCTTCGGGTCCGTTTCGCTGGCAATCGCGTTCAACCCAGAACTCTCCAGGAAATCGCAACTGCTCTGCACTGCGGTCTTGTCCTCGTTCACCTTGGTCGCAAAATCCGCGTCGCTCATGCCTTCGGGCTTGGTCTGCTTGGCCACGGAGGCACAAACTTCGCCCCCTCTAGCCGCATAGTCCATCAGCTTGAGGTTGTTCTTGGCCTGCTGTGCGATGCCTGCCTCGGACACCAAAATATCGAGATTGTGGGGAGACGCCACCAGCGCCTTGTCGCCGGCATCCAGCGCCTTGTGCAGGTCGCCCGCCGCCTGATAGGCCTGCGAGAGTTGCCAGTCTCCATAGGCGACGGCCGCGGGGTTCGCCGAGAACTTCTGCACAAACTCTTCATACAGGACGATCTTTTTTTGCGGGTCCTGCTCGCTGGTGATGGCTTGCAGCGCATGGTCCTCATCGGTGCCCGCCGCAATCGTGATGCGGTCAACCTGTGCGTTTGCGTGAGGAATGGAAACCGCGAAACAGAGGAGAAGAACAACCAGCAGTGCCGAACCGCTGCAGCGTCTCATAGCCCGCCTCCGGTGTACGCGAGAATTAGGACTGCAAACTTCGAGCAGCAGGCGAATCCTAGCGCCGAACGCTGCTGTGCGCAAGGGCCGAGATCACGACACGTAAGCCTTTGCTAAAGTAGAAAGATGCGTGCCATCCTCGGCCAGCGTCCGTTGCGTTTCGTCTTCGCCGCCAACGTGATTTCCATGTTGGGCAGCGGGATGAACTCGGCCGCCGTCGCCTGGTACATCCTGCAGGCCACGCACTCCGAAATGGCGCTCGGCACATTTGCCGTGCTGCAGACCGTTCCCGCCATGCTCATGCTTCCCTTCACCGGCGTCATCATTGATCGCGAAGACCGCCGTCGTCTGGTCATGTGGCTCGACGCCGTGCGCGGCCTGGTGATTGCAGTCGTCGCCGTTCTCGCTTTCCAGCATCGCGTGCAAGTTTGGCAGCTCTACCTGATGAACACACTGGTCGCCGCCGGATTCTGGATGTTCTGGCCCACCATCACAGCGCTGATCCAGGAACTGACGCCCGAGGGCCAGTTCGTGGAGTCCAATACGTTCCTGCTCGCAGGCGTGCAGGGCGGATGGCTCATCGCCGGCGCGATCGTCGGCTTCATGTACGACCACATCGGACTGGGTGGCGTGCTCACGATCGACGTGTCGACTTATGTGGTCTCATTTCTGTGCTACTTCGCCGTGCGCAAAGGACGTCACGTCGTGCTGAGTCCGCAGGAACTGAAGGCCGACCTTCTCGCTGCGGAAAGCCAACTGGAACGCTTCGGGCGCGAGATGCGTGAGGGTCTGCATTTTCTTCGCGATCACCGAGCGGTGGTCATGCTCGGCGTCAGCTGGGCCTTGTTTCTGGGAGCCATGATTACCGGTGTCGTGGTCACGCCTTCGCTGAGCGACCGCATCTTTCACGCCGGAGCCAAGGGCTACGGCTGGCTCAATGCCGGATGGGGCACCGGAGCCTTTGTCAGCGCGTTGTACGCTCCGCAGGCGATTGCCCGGCTGGGTGGCCGGCGTGCCATTGCTTTTTCGATGGCGCTGCTCTCGGTCTGCGTGGTGTGCGCTCCCATCGCGCCGTTTCTCTTTGTTGCTATCTCGATTTACTTCCTGATGGGATCGGCGCGCGGCGTGGGCGGCGTGGCCATGAATACCAGCCTGATGGAAATGGTGCCAAAGCACCTAATGGGCCGGGTGCAGAACACGTTCTACTTTGCGGGAACGTTGCTGCAACTCGTCCTCGCGATCGGCGTAGGAGTGGTCGCTCACAAAGTCAGCCTGGTGGCTGCTTTCGCCATCCTCGCCTGCGTGTATGGCATGGCGTTCGTGGCCGCCAGCTGGCCAGTTAGTACGCCAGTCCGGGAAGAGGTCGCCGCGAAGTAAGTCTCGGTGCCCCATCCCTCGTTTCGCGTTTCTTGCGGAAAGAGGGTGGGGACTTCGACTCTCGACGAAGATCAACCAAGCGCAGCCCGCAGCCTCCGTGGCGAACCACCGCCTCCGGCTGTTATTCTTTCCCATTCCTAAGGAGCACTCATGTCCTCAGATCTGCAGGGCCGTAAGGCTGTTGTCTTCGGAGTCGCCAACAAGCGCTCGATCGCGTGGTCCATCGCTCAGGGACTGCACGCCGCCGGCATGAAGCTGGCCATCACCTACCAGAATGAGCGCATGCAACTGGAAGCGAAGGACCTTATCCTGTCCCTGCCTGGAGCAGAAGCGTACATGTGCGACGTGTCCAAAGACGAGGACATTGACCGCCTCTTCGCCACGCTCCACGAGCGCCACGGCAAGCTGCACGCGCTCGTGCACTCGGTGGCCTACGCGCCGGCCGAAGACATGAAAGGCGAGTTCGTCAATACCACGCGCGAAGGCTTCCGCATTGCGCACGATGTGAGCGTATATTCCCTGATCGCGGTCTCCCGCGCCGCCGCCCCGCTCATGGAAGACGGCGGATCCATCATCACCATGACCTACTACGGCGCCGAAAAAGTTGTTCCGCACTACAACGTAATGGCAGTAGCCAAAGCGGCGCTGGAATGCACCGTGCGCTACCTGGCCCAGGATTTGGGCAAAAAGAAGATCCGTGTGAACGCCATCTCCGCCGGCCCCATCAAGACTCTGGCGGCGCGAGGTGTCTCCGGCCTCGGAGACATGCTCAAGAGCCACGCCGAGCGCGCCCCCCTGGGCCGCAATGTCGAGGTCGCAGAAGTGGGATCGACCGGAGTTTTCCTCGCGTCAGATGCGAGTTCCGGCATCACAGGGGAAGTGATTTACGTGGACTGCGGCTACAACATCATGGGATTTTAGTGGGATGGTTGCAGAGCAGCAAATCTCCGCCGAAGACACTGTCCGACGTGTGCAGCGAATTCAAGCCATCACGATCGGATGGATGAGCTTGGAGGCTGGAGCATCGCTGTGGGCGTCATGGCGTGCGAGAAGCCCGGCGCTGCTGGCATTTGGCGGAGACAGCGCAATCGAGTTGCTCTCGGCGGTGGTCGTACTCTGGCGATTTCGAAACCGGCTTGCGGATGAGGTTGCCGAGCGGCGCGCTGCCCGGATTGCTGGAGTCCTGCTATTCGCCTTGGCCGCGCTGATCGTGGCGTCTTCCGCTGTCACCCTGCTCGGTTACAGCGAGCCGAAATTGAGCGATCTAGGCATCGCGGTTCTGGTTGCGGCGGGCATTCTCATGCCCTGGCTTGCGCGTCAGAAACGAAGATTGTCGGTGGCGACGGAAAGCGCCGCGCTGCGTGCGGATGCCGCGGAAGCTATGCTGTGCGCTTATCTTTCCTGGATCGCGTTGATCGGACTCGGCGCGCACGCCTACCTCGGCGCGGCCTGGGCCGATCCTGTAGCCGCTGTGGGGATTATCCCGCTTGTGGTTTGGGAAGGTCTGGAAGCCTTGCGCGGCAAAGCCTGCGGCTGCTGCTAGCATTCGCCATGAGATCGCTCGAGTGGTGGAATTGGATCGTGGCTCCCCTTCCCTCACATTTTGCCCTCTTCGCCGCAGCCATCCTGTTCCCGATGGTTCGAGAATGGAGTGCTCCGGTAAAGTGCACACGCTCAATTCTGGTTCCGTTAGCCGCCAGCCAAAGCAAACCTTAGCTGCTAATTTTGATGCGCCGCCCGCTCTCGCTCTCCCGCTCCAACGCAATATCAACATCCCGCTCGCGCACCAATCGCGGAAACTTCTCTCCCCACTCGATCAGCAGAATGCTGTTCTCTGAGCGCAGATCATCCAGACCTAGCGTCTCCAACTCACGCGGAGTGTCGATGCGGTAAAGATCGATATGGTAGAGAGTGGCTCGCGGACCGCGATACTCGTGCACCAGCGTGAAGGTAGGACTGGTGACATCTTCCTCGGCAGCCGCTTCGAACGCAGCTGCGATTCCCTTGACCAGCGTGGTCTTGCCTGCCCCGAGGTTGCCGCGCAGCAGCACTAACTGCGGCGGCGTGAGCAACTCAACCAGCGTTCGCCCGAAGGCGATCGTTTCCTCGGCCGATTGCGTGGTGATTTCCTGCAGCACTTCTCTCGCCCGCAGGTCTGGCGTTTTGGTCTGGCCGTCCACACCTCCAGTATAGCGAGAGTCCGCTATACCCGATCGCGGCGGAACCCTCAGAACCCGCGCTCAATACGTGGAGAACGCGTTGACCTTCATGCCCAGCAGCTTTCGGTCCACGACGTGATCGAGCGAGGTCCGCAGGCGGCGATGATCGTCGTCCTCAAGCGCCACGAAGCGGAACGGCTGCAATACTCCGTCCGACATCTTCTGGGTGGGGCTGAGAACTTCGGCCATTCCGTGCACCGGCCCAGCTTGCGTCTGAAAGGCAACTTCAACGAAGTCGCCCTGCGCCAGCGATTGCGCCAGCTGCAGCAAGCCGCCGGTAATGGAAATGGTTTGGAGTTTAGCTTTCGTGCGGCGGCCGTCTTCTAAACGGATCGCAGCCAGGACCGAATCTCCTAGCTGGACTCGGGCCGCGCGCCGCGAAGGGTGCGGTTGGGGGAAGTGAGTCATAGGCTATTTGCACTATGACACTTGCAACCATGGCGTAATAGATTACTGAAGCCCTCGTCCAGATTCCGCTCTGGGAGCCGGAAGCGCAAGCATTGTAGCCCTGCCGTATGAAGCAGTTAGCGGATGTTTACTATTTGATACATGTCCCATAGGACAATCTGCGGACTCTCAACGGCGGATTTTCAGCGCTGCGTGGACTGGCCGATTTACTATGTCTGACTGGGCCTCAGAAGAGGAGCGTCATGGTCCGAATTTCGCATCTCGCATTGCTCTCATTGTTGGTCGCAACGGCGTCGTGCGGCCAGGCCTCGGCAGCACATCCGGCGCTCCGCGTCGGCATTGTTGGCCTGGTTCACGGCCACGTGCATGGGTTCCTGGGCGCATCTCTGCGCAGCCCCGAGATTCAGATCGCAGGTGTCGCTGAACCTGATTCGAATCTCCTCTGGCAGGCCGCGACTCGATATGGCTTTGCGCGTTCAATGCTGTTCAGCGATCTCGAGGAAATGCTGGCCAAGGCGCATCCGCAGGCGGTGCTGGTTTACACCAACACTTACGACCACCGCCGCGTGGTCGAGATCTGCGCCCGGCACGGCGTGCACGTGATGATGGAGAAGCCGCTCGCGGTCAGCCTTGAGGACGCACTGGCCATCGAGAAGGCCGCGCACGCGGGCAAGATTCAGGTGCTGGTCAACTACGAAACATCCTGGTATCGCAGCAATCACGCCGCCTACGACCTCGTGCATAGCGGCGCCCTGGGTGACGTCCGCAAGGTGGTGATTCACGACGGCCATAACGGTCCGAAAGAAATCGGGGTCGAGCCGGAATTCCTCGCCTGGCTGACCGATCCCAAACTCAACGGCGGAGGCGCCCTGTTCGACTTCGGCTGCTACGGCGCCGACCTGATGACCTGGCTGATGGACGGCCAGCGCCCGCTGACGGTGGCGGCCATCACGCAGCAAATCAAACCGGAAATCTATTCGAAAGTTGATGACGAGGCCACGATCATCCTGACGTATCCGAAGGCGCAAGCCATCGTGCAAGCATCGTGGAACTGGCCCTTCGGCCGTAAAGACATGGAAGTGTACGGCCAGACCGGATACGCGATTACCGTTCAGGGCAACGACATTCGCGTACGCCGCGGCGGAGACAACACACGTGAAGAACAGTCAGCGGCCATGCCTGTGCCGGCGCCGTACGACAATGAGTTGTCGTATTTGCGGGCAGTCATTCTGGAAGGAGTCCAGCCCGACGCGATGTCATCACTGGGCACCAACGTGACCGTCACCGAGATCCTCGACGCAGCACGACGTTCCGCGGCCTCGGGAAAAAGAGTCGTGCTTGCGGCGAGGAGGTGAAGCTTCCGGTGGAAGAGCGGCCCTTTATAATAGGAGCGCGAAAGGCACGTTCACTCGATCGGGCTTTAGGCCCGGTGAACTTTCACCGGCGATTGATGAAAGGCGACCACCGGGCTGAAAGCCCTCGGCGTATCCAACTCCTAACGGCATCGCAGATTCCATTCAGCCATCCCACCCCACAAGTTTCGCCGGGGCCGTTCTCCGCGCTCGCGCGAACGCATCCGGCAGCCCGCGCAGCAAATCGGTCGCAACCATCGAGTGCTCCCCCACACTTTCGCGCATGACGTCGCCCGCGAGGCCATGAAGATGCACCGCAGCACAAACGGCCACCGTCACGTCTTGGAGATGCTGCGCGATCATCGCCGCGACCATGCCGGTCAGAATGTCCCCCGTCCCGCCGGTGGACATTCCGGGATTCCCCGTGGTGTTGACCCAGGCCTCGCCATCCGGTTGAACCACCAGCGTCCGGTTCCCCTTCAGCACGACCATCAATTCATGCTCGCGTGCAAACGTCCGCGCCACGCGGAGGCGATCCTTCTGCACCTCGGCGGTCGAACACTGGGCAAGCCGCGCCATCTCTCCCGGGTGCGGAGTGATCACCAGCACCCGGCCCTTGCCGGTCAATTGGTCGGTCGCGCTCTCGAACGCGTTCAACCCGTCGGCGTCGAGGACGATGGGGACCGTGCTGCTCGTCACGAGAGCGCGCACGAACTCAGCCGTCTCGGCGTTTCGCGAAATTCCTGGCCCGATCGCCAGCACGTTCTTCCCTTCCACCAAGGCATCAAGCCGCGCCACCGCCCCCACCGAAATCGTGCCTTCACGCGTCCCTCGTAAAGGCTCCGTCATCAACTCAGGATGAAACCCTGCGACCGTGGGCAGCACCGACTTCGGCGTCGCGACCGTCGCCAGCCCGGCTCCGGTTCGCAGCGCGGCCATGCCCGCCATCGCAACTGACCCGGCCTTGCCGACCGAGCCTCCGACAACGAGAACGTGCCCGTAGTTGCCTTTGTTCGATTCCGCTGGACGCGGACCCATCATCCGGGCAAAGTCACGCGCCGTAATCACATTGAGTTGCAAGGAGGAAATAATCGACTCTGGCGGCGAGCCGATGTCCGCGACGTAAGTCGGCCCCTTGCTCAGCGCACCGAACACATGTGCCGGGCGTGGCGCGGTAAAGGTCACGATGACGTCCGCTCGCGCGATGGTCCCCGTCTGCGGACCCATCGCATCCGCGTCCGCTCCGGACGGAATGTCGACGGCGATCACGGGCGCCTTCCCCGTATTCAGCAGGGCGATCGCATCGGCGTACAAACCACTCACAGGCGGCTTGAACCCGGTCCCGAGAATCGCATCGAGATACAAATCTGCAGTCAGCGCGAGCCGCACGCGCTCGTCTTTCAGATCTTCGCTCGAGTGGACCACGACGGGTGGCTCCGGCAGCTTCACGAACATGGCGGCGGCATCACCCTGCAGATCCCCCCGATCTGCCAGCAGGATGACATGAACTGTCTTTTCAGCCTGAAGCAACTTGCGGGCAGCCACGAATCCGTCGCCGCCATTGTTGCCCTTGCCGCAGATGACCAGAATCTTCTGCGCATCGGGGCGGTGCCCGAGGACATATTCGGCCAGCGCAGACCCGGCGTTTTCCATCAGCGTCAAAGATGCCACGCCGAAGCGTTCGCTGCTCGCGCGGTCGATGGCGCGCATTTCTGCTGCAGTGACGATTTTCATGAGGATGAGGAGGCGGTGAGTTCCAGCTGCCGCAACTGCGCGGGTTCACCCATGGCAATCAGGAAATCATCCGCTTCGATCCGCTCATCGGGTGCGGGATTGAAGCGCATGCCCTCGCGCCGCTTGATGGCCAGCACAATTACTCCGCGCTCCTGCCGGATGCGCGAACTCTCAATCGTTTGACCCGCGAAGGCCGACGTTGATGGGATGTGAATCTCGCCGATCTCCAGATCCATGCCAAGATGTGTGGTCGCAGTATCGAGAAAGCTGACCACGTGCGGACGCAACAGAGACTGCGCGATACGTTGCCCCGCAAAAGAATACGGCGAAACCACGGCATCGGCGCCGGCGGTGAGCAGATGCTTTTCCGCGGCATCTTCGCTGGCCCTAGCAATGATCTTCAGGTGCGGATTCAACCCCCGGGCAGTGAGCACAATGTAAAGATTGGTGGCGTCGGTGGTGGTCGCTGCGATGAGACCGCGAGCCCGCTCTATCTGCGCCTGGCGCAGGGTCTGCTCTTGCGTGGCGTCGCCGGCGATCACCAGCCAGTTTTCGGAAGCAAAACGCTGGCGCTTGCTTTCGGCGTTCTCCAGCATGACGAACGGCACCGGCTTGCGCGCCAATTCCCGCGCCACGCTGCGTCCTACCCTCCCCATGCCGCAGATGATGTAGTGTCCGTCGAGCCGGCCGATTTCGCGCTCCATGCGCCGCCTTCCGAAGAAGCTTTGCAGCTCGAATTCTAGCAAAGCCTGACTCAGCGCTCCCACGCCCAACGCCAACAGCGAGACACCCGACAGAATCACAAACACATTGAAGACGCGGCCCGGGTGCGAGAGCGGATGCACTTCCTGGTAGCCGATGGTGGTCAGCGTGGTCACCACCATGTAGAAGCCGTCGAACCAAGGCCAGCCTTCGATGTAGTGATAACCAGCGGTTCCGCCCGCCATCACGAGCACCAGGAGTACGGCGATGGTCCGGAGATTGCGGAAGGCTTTCATGGCAATGTCGATGGCCCACTGGGAAGGGCACGACTCCAGTCGCGCCATCGACCCACGACTATAAAACAAAAAGGCCCTCCGCTGTGCGGAGGGCCGCTCAATCGCTTTCACTATTCCTGAATCATCTCGGTTCCGGCGTGCGTCCCGCGGCCAGCGCCTGCACCCGGCTATGCTTCTGCCCATAGCTGAAGTACACGACCAGCCCAATCGCCAGCCAGATAACCAACCGCGCCCAGTTCACCCATCCCAGGTTGTACATCATGTAGCCGTTCGAAATTACACCCAGAATGGGGATCAGCGGCACCCACGGTGTTCGGAAGGGCCGCGGCTGGCCGGGGTTGGTCCGACGCAAGACCATCACAGCAATCGACACGATTACAAAGGCGAGAAGCGTGCCGATGTTCACCATTTTTCCGATGTCGTCGATCGGCGTTACGCTCCCGACAATCGCCGCCAGCAAGCCCACGAGGATTGTGTTTTTCCACGGAGTGCGGAATTTTGGATGAATGTCCGCAAAGAACTTTCTGGGCAACAGACCATCATTCGCCATCGAATACAGGACTCGGGTCTGGCCTAGCAACATCACCAGCATCACGCTGGTTAGTCCGGCCAAAGCACCCAACGTAATAATGTTCGCCGCCGTAGTAAGACCCCGGTCCAGAAATGCGACGGCGACCGGCGCCTCAATGTTGATCTGCTGCCAGTGCACCATCCCGGTCAGCACACCCGCCACGGCGATATACAACACCGTACAGATCGCCAGTGAAGCGATCATTCCGATGGGGAGGTCACGCTGAGGATTCTTGGCTTCCTGCGCCGTGGTGGATACAGCATCGAACCCAATGTAGGCGAAGAATATGTAGGCTGCGCCCTGCCAGATTCCTCCCAAACCGTGGGGTGCATACGAGTGCCAGTCCATACCCCAGTTTGCGCGATTGATGTAGTGAGAGCCCAGCGCGATCACAAAGAGCACGACCGACACCTTAATCACAACGATCGTAGCGTTAAACCTCGCGCTCTCTTTAATGCCAACCACCAGAATCGCCGTGATGACAAGCGCAATCAGGAAGGCGGGAAGATTAAAGCCAATTTCCATCCCCAACAAGTGCGGTGCACCGAGCAATTCATGCGCCCGCTGCAGCAATTCGGGAGAGGCTGCGGTCGTAAGCGCACTCACCTTGTCCAAAAAGGCCTGCGTGCCCGGCACCAGAGATGAATCCGAAGCCACCGCCATCTGCCGCGCAACCATGGTTTCGGCGGTCTTCAGAGCGGTCCAGTGATCGTAGGCCAGCCAGAGTGGCATCTTGATGTGGAAGATATTCAGCAACTCGATGAAGTGATTCGACCAACCCGAAGAGACCGTGCTGGCGCCCATGGCATATTCCAGCGTGAGGTCCCAGCCGATAATCCATGCCAACAACTCGCCCAGCGTGGCGTAAGCGTAGGTATAGGCACTGCCTGCCAACGGAATCATGGCGGCGAACTCGGCGTAACACAGACCGGCAAAAGCGCACCCCAACCCCGACAGAACGAACGAGAGCGAGAGTCCGGGACCGGCATACTGCGCGCCCAGTCCCACCATGACAAAAATTCCGGCGCCGATGATTGCACCCACACCCAGCGCGGTAAGCTGAAAGACTCCTAACGTGCGTTTCAGACTGTGCTCGCCCGTTTCGCGGGCTTCTTCCATCAGCAGATTCAGCGGCTTGGTTGCCAGCAGATTTGCCATCCCTTTGGTTTCTCCTTGGCTCTTAGGCGGACTCACTTGTGTTGCCACGTCGCGACCCCCTTGACCACGCATAGTAAACAGGAATTCCCAGCAACACGACGATCAGACCGGGCCAGGTGAACTCTGGCTTGTAGCGCAAGAGTACAACATCGATGAATAAAGCCATCACAATATAAATGATCGGCAGAATCGGATATCCCACCGCCCGGTAAGGCCGGTTCGCGTCGGGACGCGTCCGCCGCAAAACGAACAATCCCACAATCGTGAGTACGTAAAATACCAACACGGCGAAAATGACATAGTTCAATAGATCGTTATAGGTTCCCGAGATGCATAACAGGCACGCCCAAACCATCTGTACCATCAGCGAGATCGCCGGCGTCTTATAACTAGGATGCAGTTTTGCGACGTTGCGAAAGAACAGGGCATCTTTCGCCATCGCGTAGTAGACCCGCGCGCCAGAGAGAATCAGGCCATTGGCGCAACCAAAACCCGAAATCATAATGGCTGCCGCCATGAGCTTGCCGCCGATCCCGCCAAACATCTGAGTCATGACTGCCGTTCCCACGCGGTCTTCCGAGGCGTACTGAATGCCCCGCCCTAGAATTGTGGAAGCGCCGGACACTCCATCGAGCGGCAGCGCGCTCAGATAAATGAAGTTGCACGCGATGTAGAGCGCGATGACTACGCCCGTGCCCAGCGCCAGAGACAGCGGCAGATTGCGGCTGGGATTCTTCACTTCTCCAGCGGTGAAGGTCACGTTGTTCCACGCATCGGCCGAAAACAGCGAGCCAACCTGCGCAACCGCGAGAATGGTCAGAGTTCCCACCATCACGATCGGCCCACCGACACCGATCTGCACCGCATGCTGCGCACCTAATCCAGCGTTGTGCCAGAAGTTGCCAAAATTCGCCGCCACCGCCTGCGCGTTTCGTCCCAGCGCGAACCCGAATAGCGCAAGCCCCAGTAGCGCGGAAACCTTGGCCGCCGTGAAGATGTTCTGAATTGCCGCGCCTGTTTTCACTCCAAAGATGTTCACCACCGACAGGAAGATCACGAGCAGGATCGCCATCAGATTCTGCGTATTGACGCCCACGTCCATGTTGCCCAGCACCACCGGGCCAACGGGAATCGAGGGGACTTTCCCAATATGCAGCAGCCAGTGGGTTGAAGAAATCGAGGGAACGAACACACCCAGAAACTTGCCGAACGCCACGCCTACCGCGGCGATGGTCCCGGTTTGAATGACCAGGAATAGAGTCCAGCCGTAGAGAAAGCCCCATAACGGCCCGAGCGCTTCACGCAAGTAAACGTACTGCCCCCCAGCCCGCGGCATCATGGCAGCCAACTCGCCGTAGCTGAGCGCGGCCACAATCGTCATGAAACCGGCAACGGCCCAGGCGCCGATCAGCAAGGCAGGCGAGTCGACCTCGCGGGCGATCTCCGCCGACACAATAAAGATGCCCGAGCCGATCATCGACCCCATGACCAGCATGGTGGCGCTGGTCAGGCCGAGACCCTGTACCAGTTCCTTGTCCTGATGACTGTGGATTTCCCAGTCGCTGCCCGTGGTTGGTGTTGCGGTTGTGTTCAGACGGTCCTCCCGTGCACGGTGTCCGGATCACCCTTCGCCAATGCCGCAGTAAGGATCCCCAGAATCATCGCGGCGCAAAGCTCCCCGAGCAGGATCTTGGCAATAAAGATCCCAGGCCAAGGCTCGATTGTATAGTTCGTGAGATACGGCGGCAGGTCGGCAATCGCCCAGACCGCAACGCCGAAGCGAAGCCCCTGCCCGAGCCAGGACGTCGGGTTGCGGCCTTGGGAATAGATCCACACCCGGGCCCCAGAGAAAGCAAGACAACTGATCAGGGCGAAGGGTATGTGGGCCTGCATGTCGGCCTGATTCCGCATGATGGGTTCGATTGCCACGTAGGCGTGGCCCAGCCATAACTGGTGCCCGATGAAAGCGAGGATGAACATGGCCACCGCAACCGCCGCGGTGCACGCCAGGAACCTTCCCGCAGTCATTGCTCATCCCTCCGCTGTTCCTTTCATTGCGCGCCACCCGCACTTTACCTCAAGATGCGGAAAAATTCTTCTGCTGATTTGCCCGGCTCTCGTAACAGATCGGATATCACCGCCACGGAATCGGCGCCGGCCTCAATGACAGACGTAGCATTCGCCCGGGTAATCCCCCCAATTGCCACCAGCGGCTTGCGCGTGAGGTGCCGCGCCCGGCGCAGGCCCTCCAGCCCAACCACCGGATCCGGCTTCTCCTTGCTGGAAGTGGCGAACACAGGCCCGATGGCAAGGTAGTCGGCCGAGGTAAGATCGGCCTCGCGCAGTTGTTCTGGATTGTGCGTGGAGACGCCCAGCCAGCGCTCCGGTCCGATGATCTTTCGCACCGACTCCGGCGATAAATCCTCTTGCCCCACATGTACGCCGTCGAAATCGGCCGCCAGACAGAGGTCCGCGCGGTCATTCATGACCAGCCGCACAGACTCGCCAAGGCGTTTCTTCAGTCCCCGAGTTTGCTCCAGCATCACCCGCGCATTGCCGCTCTTATTCCGGTATTGCAGCAGCGTGCACCCGCCGGCGCAGAGTTCTGCGGCGAACGCCAACAGATCCGAGGTTGTCCGGAGGTAGGCAACATCTAAGATGGCGTAGAGAGTTGGAAGTGTAAGCGTTTCTGAACGGAGGGCTGATTGAATCACGCGTCATTCCTGTGGATAACTCCCAGAACGATTCCCACGATTGTCTCCAGGGCGCCGACCCCAACGACAACGAATAAGTTTCCCCAGACAAGAGATAACAGTCAACCCAGAACGACGCCAAGAGCAGTCCCCGCAAGCGTGAATTGCCAGAATTTGCTCACTCCCACAGGTCGCACTCGGCGCTAACTGGCGCCATTCTTCTTCAGGAACCGTTCGATGAACCCGGTATCGAACTTCCCCGCCCGGAAATCCGGGTCGCCGAGAATCTTCCGATGCAACGGAATCGTGGTGTATACGCCTTCCACGATGAACATCTCCAGCGCCCGCGCCATGCGTGAAACGGCTTCGCTGCGGTCTTTCCCGCGCACGATTAGTTTGGCGATCAGAGAATCGTAATACGGCGGGATCACACCCTCAGTGTAGGCCGCCGTGTCGACACGCACTCCCGTTCCTCCCGGAGGATGGAATGCCGTAATCTTCCCCGCCGACGGCGTGAACTTCTCAGGATGCTCTGCATTGATGCGGCATTCGATAGCGTGTCCCCGGTGCACAATCGGTCCCTGCAGCACGTCCCGCATGTGCGCTCCAGTCGCGATCATGATCTGGCTCTTGACCAGGTCGACGTCCGTGACCATTTCGGTCACCGGATGCTCCACCTGAATACGCGTGTTCATTTCGATGAAATGCAGCCGCCGGTCCTGATCCATCAGGAACTCAATCGTGCCCGCGTTGCTGTACCCGATCTCCGCCAGCGACTTGCACAGGACAGCACCAATCTCATCGCGCAGTTGGGGCGTAACCTGCGTGGAGGGCGATTCCTCCAGCAACTTCTGGTGGCGGCGCTGGATGGAACACTCGCGCTCACCCAGGCTCACGACATTGCCGTGTTCGTCGGCCAGCACCTGAAACTCGATGTGCCGGGGATGCTCGACGTACTTCTCCATGTAGAGATCCCCGTTGCCGAAGGCACCAGCCGCCTCCGCTTGCGCGGCCTTGAACAGCCCGGGCAGTTCCTCTTCGTTGCGGACGATGCGCATCCCGCGCCCGCCGCCTCCCGCCGAGGCCTTCACGATCACCGGGAAGCCCACCTGCCGCGCCCACTCCACTGCCTCGCCGTCAGAAGCGATGATGCCGTCCGACCCCGGCAGAATCGGCACGCCCGCCCGCTTCATCGCGGCGCGCGCCTTCTCCTTCTCACCCATCAGCCGAGTCACTTCCGGCCGCGGACCAATGAACTTGATCCCGCTGGTCTCACACACTTCGGCGAAGTTGGCGTTTTCCGCCAGCAGCCCATAGCCGGGATGCACAGCCTCGACGTTGGCGATCTCGGCCGCGCTGATGACCGCAGGAATATTCAAATAGCTCAGCGCGAGTTGGGGCGGGCCTATACAGATGGCCTCATCGGCAAAGCGGACGTGCAGCGAGTTCCGGTCGGCCTCGCTATAAATGGCGACCGTGCGGATGCCCAGTTCCTTACACGCGCAAATCACGCGCAGTGCAATCTCTCCACGGTTGGCAATCAGGATCTTCTTGAACATGAGGAAAAAGCCACGTGCTATGAGCTTTGAGCTACGAGATCAAGGGGCAGCGCTCGCGGCTCGTAGCTAACGCAAAAAGGCGCGCCCAGAGCGCGCCCCGATTTATCCCAGATTCATTTCTTCGGCCTTATCACGAACAATTCCTGGCCGTATTCAATGGGCTGGCCGTTGACCGCGAGATTCTTCACGATCTCACCGGCAACGTCCGACTCAATCTCGTTGAGCAGCTTCATGGCCTCGACGATGCAGAGCACTTGCCCCACTTCCACCCTATCTCCGGGTTTCACGAACGGAGGTGCACCCGGCGAGGGAGCTTCGTAGAACGTCCCCACGATGGGCGACTTCACCATGTGAAGGCCCTCTTCGGGAGCCGGCGCGGCGGGCGGAGCGACCGCTGCTGCCGGAGCGGTCACGGGCACGCCAGCCAATTCCGGCGCGGCCGCAGGAGGCACCGCATAAAACCGCGGTTCCCCATGTGCGTGCACGATGGTTTGCTCCCCGGCGCGCTTGATCCGGACCTTGACATCGCCGCGCTCCAACTCGAACTCGGCAATATCCTTCTCGATTAGAAACTCGATGAGTTCTTTCAGCTCTTTTTGATTCATTCGTGTAGGGTGGGACTCTTCGCCATCCTCCCGCGAGCCGAATCTTGGCTCACGCGAAGAAGCCGGGCTTGGATCGTGCCCGGCTGAAAGTTTAAGAAGACTAAACTGCCAGAAAATCCTTGCTCGTCGGGGTTATCACTTCACAGGCGCCGGCCTTGACCGCCACCATGTCCTCGATCCTCACGCCCCATTTGCCGGGGAAGTATACTCCCGGCTCGATGGTGATGACCATACCGGGCTGCAGAATCTCCCGTTGTCCGTCCGCGACTCGCGGGGATTCGTGAATCTCCAGCCCGACTCCGTGTCCGGTCGAATGGGTAAAATAGCGCCCTAACCCGGCCTTACGCAACACCTTGCGGGCGGCCGCATCGACGTCACCCACGGGGATGCCCGGCCGCACGGCATCAATCGCCGCCTGCTGCGCCTCCCGCACCGCCTCGTAAACCCGGCATGCGTCTTCGGGAACAGGTCCTACCCACACAGTGCGCGTCTGATCGGAACAATAACCTGAAAGTATAACACCGAAGTCGCAGACCACGAACCCGTCGCGGCCGATCACTTGATCGGAGGCTCGCCCGTGCGGCAGCGCCGACCTTGCGCCCGAAGCGATGATCGTCGGGAACGACATCTCCTCCGCCCCACCCCGACGTGCTCCCAATTCCATCTCCGCGGCCACCTCGGTTTCCTTGATCCCCGGGCGCATCACTTCGACCGCACGGTCAAACAGCCTTGCGCCCAAGGCTACGGCAGCACGAATTCGCTGCAACTCATCGCCATCCTTAATCATGCGCGCTCGTTCGACCACGGTTGGCGCATCTTTCAGCCGCACGCCGGCAGGCGTCAGCTGAGCGAGTCTCTTCTTTTCGGCGATCGTGAAGTGCTCCGCCTCGAGGCCGATAGTCCATCCCCGGCCGCGCTTGCGCCGCGCCCCGAGGAACTCGCCCAAAGCCGTTAGCCCCGCCTTCCGCGCGATCACCACCTTCGCGCCTTTCACCTCTGCGTGCGCCTGCGTGTCATAGCGGACGTCGGTAAAGAAGACGCTCCCGCCTTCTTCTACCAGCAGCAGCCCGGCGCTACCGGTAAAACCGCAGAGATATCGGATGTTCGGAAGATGGCTGATCAGGAGCGCATCGAACCGGGTGGTGGCAAGATGCTCCCGCAATTTCTTCTGGCGCGCAGAGAAGTTCATTGCTGGAAAGTTTAACAGCAGAAGTTCTCAGTTCTCAAAAAAGGCTACGCCATAGGGCCTTCATTCGAAGGGCTACGCGGGGGGGGTTAATTGAGGCAATCAAACCATTGAGGATACGGCCGAGTTCTGCCGCCTCCGCAAGCAACGGTCGGCTCTGCGCCGTCGGCAGCTACCCCAAGGCTTGGCGCGATGAGGATTTCAGTTTCGACTTCGACGAGGGATCCGCGTGCAACCGTCAAGGAGCGAAGGAACTCTTTGGGTGAGAACCGCGCTTGTCCTTCTGCTATGTTACTGGGGACCAAAACCGCCGCTCTTCTGAGCTGGCTGGTCAACCCGTATAACTCACCCCGCGAAAATGCCTGGGTCGCACGGTAGATTGCGGTTACCAGCTTCATCCCTCCTGGCCAAGCCATCCAATCCCGGTAAGTCTCGCCCCTAGAGACCTCCGGAACCATGGTTGCACGGAAAACTCAGCAGCGGCGGTGACGCCTAAGAAAGGGCACCCGAAAACGGCTATTGAGCTCCCCCAACCGTGCATCCGAAAAGCCCGAGCAACCATGCGCGAGAACTGCGAACTGCGAACCAAAAGCAAAACCGCCGGTTCCGAGACAGGTTCTTCGCGGAAACCGGCGGTTCTAATCTTCGAACTACGCTGCTAGGTCTGGATGATTCGCGGCGTGATGAAGAAAATCAGCTCCTGGTTCGAGGTGTTGACCTGGGTGTGCTTGAACAGGTTGCCCAGATACGGGAGGTTTCCGAGCAGCGGAACTTGCGAGATGTTGATCGAGTTCTGCGTCTGGATAACTCCGCCGATCACCACCGTGCCGCCATCGGTCACCAGCACCTGCGTGGTGGCCTGCTGCGTGATCAATTCCGGGTTGCCTTGCACTTCCTGGCCGAAGTTCGGCGTGGTGTTTTCCACGTCCACGTTCAGGAAGATGGTGTTCTCCGAGGTGATCTGCGGAGTCACCGTCAACCGCAGGAACGCGTCGACGTAGGTCACGGTCGGAGGACCGCCCAACTGCGCCTGCGTCACGATCGGTACGCGCACGCCCTGCTTCACCAGTGCCTGAATGTTGTTCTGAGTTACGACTCGCGGACGAGAGAGCACTTTCAGCAAGCCGCGCGACTCGGCCATCGTCAGGACGGCGTCAATTCGCACAGTGTTGCTGGCGTTCAAGAAGGTCAAGCCGCTTGAAGGCGACGTAACCCCCAGGTTCGAGAACAGTGGAATCGAAGACCCCGTGGTACCGCTGCCCGTGCCCGGCACTGTGATGTAGCCGGGCGTCAGGCCGCTGACGGTGGTCGGCGACGAACCAACCGCCGAGGCTCCGCCGATTGCGTTCGATCCGTTGCCCCAGCCAAAGCCCAGCTGCGTGCCGATGTCGCGGGCAAATTGCCGCGTCGCCGCCACTACACGGGCTTCGATTTCAACTTCCTGCGTCTTGCGGTCCAGCTGCGTCAGCAGGCGGTCGATGGTCGGAATCGTCTTCGGAATGTCGTTGATGATGACGGCGTTGGTGCGGTCATCCGCGACCACGTCGCCGCGCTGCGAGAGGAACTTCTTTACCGTGACAATCACGTCTTTGGCCTTGGCATAGCTCAGGAAGCGGGTGACCGAAACCTTTTCCACGGCCAGCGCTTCGGATTCGATCTGCGCCCGGCGGGCGTCGGCTTCATGCTTCAGGGTTTCCACCGTGGCGATGCGCAGGACGTTGCCTTCCAGTTCACGCGCCAGGTCGTTGTTCTTGAGCACGATGTCGAGCGCCTGATCCCACGGCACGTCATCGAGCACCACGGTCAGAGTGCCGTGCACATTGGGATCGAGCACCACGTTCAAGCCGCTGATTTCATGAATGAGACGGAAGAAGTCTTTCAGGTCGACGTCTTTCAGGTTGACCGAGATCGGCTCGCCGGTGTACTTCGGACCGGTCGAGGCGGGTTGCTGTCCGGCCTGAGCCTTTTGCTCCGCCGCCAGATTCACAGCGGGAGTAATCGTCCCTGAACTCTGAGCCTGCGCTGCGTGGGCGCTGACGGGAAGCAGTTCCGCGGCAGTCTTGTCGGAGAATCGCGCCGCCGCTTCCTGGGCGCGAACCGTGGGCTCAGCGTCGTCCGTCTTCCCGTCGCTGGCAACCTGGTTCTTGGCCTGATAGGAAGGCTCGACAAATACAAAGTCCGTGGGCTTGGAATCCGTGGCCGTAGCCTTCGGAGTCTCGGCCACTCGCGGGGTTAGGGGTGATGCTGCCGGGCTGGCCGGAACCGGCGAGCTGGCAGCAACCGTTTTCGCCTCCGAGGTGGCCACAGCGTTGGCGTGCAGGGTCAGCACGAGCTTCCCAGCCGGACCCGGCGTCAACTCGTAGGCGCAAGCCTTGTCGAGGTCGACGACGATGCGTGTGGTCGGGTGTGCCTGGCCATCCATGCCCATGCGCACGCCCTTGACCCCAGCCGCGCCCACTGCGATGCGGGTCTGTCCGGTTGCCATTACCGTCTCCGGCAGATCCACCACTACGCGAGCGGGCGAGTCCAGAGTGCTGAGCTTCGGCGTTAGTTTGCCGTGGGAGCTCATCTCGACCCGGATGTCGTCCGTGCTCCGGACTACGTTGACTCGATCGAGCTGGTTCGGAGTCTGCGCCACCGCAGCCACCGCCATCGCCAGCACCGATACGAACATTGTCAATTGTTGCTTTCGCATTTCGCCTCTCCCCACCCGCGGGCCTGGCCCGCGTGTCCTTCTGCAAACTTGATTTCGGCGTTCCCGGTTTCCGGTTGCGCCGTCTTGCACTAAACCGCCGGCGTAAAGATTCTCTTCACGACTTCCCGCGTGAACGGCTTGCCCAGCTTGTCCTGAATCGTTTCCTGGAACACTACCGAATCACCCGTGATCTTCACCACGTAACCGTTAAACACGGGATCGTTCTCCCGCAGAAAGTAAGCCTTGTTCAGATTGTTCGTAACCACCGCGATGAAGCCGGTGTCGGACTTCACCACGCCCCGCAGATTGATCGCGCCAATCTCCAGGCACTTTTTACCAGTCGAACAACCCGAGCCGTTGGTTTGCACAACAGGGCTGAAGAACGGATCGCGTTTCCCGTTCATCGCCCACTTCTTTTCTTCCGGCTTGGGCTTGGAATCGTTCCCGCTCTTGGTCGCACCCGCGGCCGGAGCCGCGGCCTTGGCCGCCAGCGGTGCCGCCGTAGATTGCTGTTTCGGTTCTGGCTTGGTGGCCGACGCCTTCACCGCGGCAACTTTCGTCGGTGCTGGAGCCGGCTTCGCCGCAGCCTGCGACTGGGTCGCTGGCGCCGTAGCCTTCGCCGGAGCCGTCTTTACTGCCGGCGCCGGCGTATTCTTGGCGACGCTCGGCGCTCCTCCCTGCGAATGCAGAGTCAGGATTACCTTCCCCGCAGGACCGGGAGTCAACTCATAGGCTAACGGCTGTGACAAATCCACCACGACGCTGGTCGTAGGCGGAGTCTTGCCGTCCATGCCGATGCGCACGCCCTTCACTCCGGCGCTGCCCACGGGAATCTTGTTCTGTGACGTGGCCACCACCGTCTCCGGCAGTTCCACGAGGACGCGGTCCGGCGAACTCAGTTTGGTCACCTGAGGCGTCACCGCCTGGGTGAAACTGATTTCGATCTGGATGCCATCTGCCGCGGGAACCACGTTCACCCGCTGCAGCTGGTTGTGGGACGAGGAGGCGGTTGCCGGCTTCGCCGCCGCGACCGCTTTGGAACGCGGAATCGTCGCGGGTTTCACCGCCGGAGCCGGAGCGCCCGGTGCCGGCTTGGCTGCCGCCGGAACTGCGGCGGCTTTGGGAGCCGGGTTGGCCTGCGTCTGCTGCAGCGATTTTGCCGTGCTGCGCGCGTTTTCGATGGCGTCCGGGCTCTGTGCCCATGCCGCGCCCGCCATCATTGCCATTGCCAAAATGCCTGTCGTCAGCTTCATAGCCATCCCTACTTCGCCGCCGGCGTTCCCGGTTTCGTCCCGGCGCCTGCCGCTGAAGGTTGTAGATCGTGACTGAAGTATGTGGTCGCCGTGAAAGTCGCAATTACGCTTTCGTTCGGCGCGTACTGGTACGTATGCTTTACTTTTGCTCCGCCCGGGTTCCTCGTCGTCGACACCAGCAAACTGCTGAT
>DATDGW010000298.1:0-2783 GCA_036521895.1 Candidatus Sulfotelmatobacter sp.
GCTCGATCCAATCCCAGCGCCGCCACCCGCGGCACCGTGAAGCATCCTGCTCTCACGCTCACCAACCAGCATGTGACCATGACTCTGCCGGTTACGCCCATCGACCCGAATACGGGCACTCCCGACACCCATATAGTGGTGGATGTTTATCGTTTCGGAGGCGCGGTTTATCGCTGGGCTCTGGTTGGATCAGGTCCAGGGGGCAGCGCTTTCGCGGATAATACCCCGGACATAAACCTGCTCGCGGCTCCCGCTCCTCCCCAGGCCACGGATGCGGCCACGGGGCTCACGCGATTTAATTCCTACCGGCCTTTCATCACGCAGGATATCCAGCGAACTGGAGTAGGCATCCTGAGCACAGGCACAGGGGGTGTTTTTATCCTCACCGCTGGCGGTGGCCAAACCTTCAACTTGCGGTGGCTCCCTGGATCGACCATCTACGTGAACGACGTGGCTTGCACGATTTACCAGGTCCGCACCAGCACGGTGCTGGAACTCGCGGACGATCTGGGAGCGGCCACAAATGGTTCTCCGGTAATTCCGCTGGGTACGGTGACATGGTCCATCAATGCCGGGACCTTGATGGCCGGGCAGCCCCTGCCGCATCTCTGGGGTCCGTATGGTATCGGTCAGTCAGGATCGTATCTCTTTGCCTGCGGCGACCCCAACGCCAGAGGCACGCTGTACTGGACCAACGGCAACGATCCCGACTCGACCGATCTAGTGAACAACATCGTCGTGACTAGTCCTAGTGAGAAGCTCATGACCGGCTGTGTCTACGATGGGCAGCCGTACTGCTGGTCTACCGAGCGCCAGTTTCAGATCTTCCCCAGCCTCACTGTTTTCGGTCAATTCACGACCCAGGAAATTGCCGGGGCAAAGGGTGTCTGGCTGGAATGGTCGCTCTCTGTTCAAAGCAACGGCGTATCGGATCAGTCGGTGACCTGGCGGGGCAAGGACGGCATCTATGACTGGTCGGGCGCAGGCCTGCTGCGGCTGACCGATCCCCTGTATGCGTTTTTCCCGCATGACAATAATCCGGGCCTGGCTCCCGAGACGATCATGCCGTTCATCGGCCCGTCGTCCCATGATCCGGAAGATGTGGGCAACCTGGACGACACGCAGTCGAGATATCACCGGCTGTGCTGGTTCCAGGGATTGCTCTACTACGACTTCGTGTGCCAGGCGAGCCCCGCCGGGGACCCGCTTGCGCCCTCTGTGAATACTTACTCGGCATTGGTGTGGGACAGCGTCAACATACCCAACGGCGGCTGGGTCTCGCTCGATCAACCGTTTCAGCTCAATGGGGCATTCACTAATCGCTACCCTGTTTCGCGTGGCATTGATATCGGAGCGAACGACCCTAACTTCGATGCCCAGATCCAGGTCGATCCGCTGCTGGGCAATGTGTACGGACCCATGGCCCGCGGCGGTTCTTTGAAAGTCCTGTGGGGCGGCCCGGCCACGCTGCCGGGCGGGACCCTTTCGACCGGCGGCACCATCTACGACTACTACGGTCTCCGGCGCGGATTTCAGTCGCGCTTTATCACCCGAGCCGAGGACATGGGCGATTCACGCCTGCAGAAGCGCTGGGGCGATTTCTGGCTGGATTGCACGCCGCTCAACTCGTTCACCATTTATCCGCTGGCCGGTTTCCATCGTTGCGTGATGCGGGACATAGAGGTGCCGGGTCCGGAGAGCGCGATGACCCCGGATTTCTGCCCGCCCCCTCCTCAGCCCGGTTCACGCGCGCAGTTCGTGCTGGATTTTCAGGAATTCATCGACCAGCTGGGGGCTTCTCTGATGAGCCCCACCTTAGGCCTGGACATCATCTGGAATGGCGCGGACGGCCAGTTTTCAGGTTCGCTCAATCAGTGGCAGCCGTCCTTCGTGCTCAAGCCGCCGGTCATCTCTTTCAGAGCAAGCGATGCAGACGATCTGGGCGTGTTGCAGGCGAAGTATTTCACTGGCCTGAACCTTGAGGCGAACACGTTCAATCAGACTCTTGCCCTCAACGTGCTGATCGATGGCGGTCTGGTCTCAACACTAGTGATCAATCACAACGGGCAGAGCGAGAAGCCCTATGGGTTCGTGCCGCACGCCGGTTACGAGACGCAATTAGAAATGAATGCGCCGCAGAGCGTTAACGGTGAGCCGCCCACCTGGCAGCTGTACAAAATCAACTGGATTTACGAGGTATGGCCGGATTCGGTGGTCCGCGACAGCTTCTTCAGCGATCTGGGCTACACCGGGGCGAAGTTCATGCAGGGCATGGTGGTGCCCATGGAGACGGGGGGCAACCCGGTAACGTTTCAAGTGAATTCCGACTGCGGGCAGTCGGTCACCATGGGTCCGGTATCGACGCCAAACCTGTGCAAGAACGATATTCCGTTCAGCTTCGGCCCGTGTAATACATCTCCGAGCAATCCGTTTATCGCGCACGAGGTGCAAATAGTCCCCAATAACGCGGTGCGCATCTGGTACGACAAGATTAAGTGGATCTGGGAGCCGGAGCCGGAACTGGTCGCGACCTGGGTCACGCAGCCCACTGATCATGACTTCGCTACTTGGCATCACCACCGCGATTGTTTCATTGCTTACCGCGGCGGCAGTGGAACGCCCACGCTTTACATCACCACCGAATACGGGACCGAGTCGTATCCGCTCGATCCGGTGACACCCGACGTCTACACGCGCTGCTACCGGGTGTTGAAGCCGCAGAAGGCCAAGTGGCGCAGCTACCGCGTCGAGGGATGCGGCCTGTTCCGGCTGTACATCAAAGA
>DATDGW010000299.1:0-1939 GCA_036521895.1 Candidatus Sulfotelmatobacter sp.
CCTGCCGTTTGGCGGGAGTACGAGCAGCAAGTTAAGTGCGGCGAGGGCGGTTTCCTACAATCGCCTCGCCGCCACCGTGGAAGTAGGAGACTGTATTCTGAAGTGGGTGGTAGTTAATGCCCCGCTTTGGGATGGAGGATACCTTTATGAGGATAAGAGGATAAGAGGTCCCGATCAAGAACACCAAATCGTGGAACACCCCGAGTTTAAGCTCGAAGCTCCGCATCGCGGTCCCGCTGGGCTATCTACGGGGATGATCGGCCGGCTCGGCTTCGCTTGGCTTACCGTTGCCCTTTTCCTGTTGTTCGGTGGCTCGTGGCTCGCGGGTCACACCCCGGTTTGGCAGGCCGGAGCACTGTTTCTCTGGCTGTTCGTCGTCATCATGTGGTCCTCATTCGGCTGCGTGAAGGAGGCGGACTCCCTGGCCGATCTGCTCGGCGAACCACTAGTATATCGTTTCATTAAATAGTACTCTGATCGGCCGGGGCCAGTGCGTCGAACTTCTTCCATCGATGGACCACTGGAGCGGCGTTGATTTCCGCGATTCCCAGCAGGATGCGCTGGCGGAGTTCCTCCCAAGATTGCACTCGGATGTGCCGAAGAAAGGTGCGGGCCATCTTGCCAAAGAGGGTCTCCACGATATTGAGCCACGATCCATGCTTCGGTGTCAGCACATACTGGAAACGGTTGGGGCGGGAAGCAAGGAAGGTTCGGGTCTCTTTGGAGATATGCGCCGAATGATTGTCCAGAATGATTCTGATGGTGCAGCCGGTCGGGTAGTATTGGTCGAGATCCTTGAGCAGAGCGATGAATTCCCGGCTGCGATGTCGCCGCTCGACACGAGCGGTGACATGCCCCTCGTGCAGATCCAGCGCCGCGAGGATCGAACACGTCCCAAGACGTTTGTATTCGTGATCGCGGCCCACATCGGGATGTTTTCCGGGAACCGGGGGCAGATCGGCCGCCGTGTTGGCGATGGCCTGCAGGCCCGGCTTTTCATCGACGGAGACGGTAATGACTGTGGGCCGTCCTTCGCCCCGCGGAGCTTCGTTCTGCAGCGCAACCTCCTGATAAACCAGCAATACATCCTTCATCCGCACCTCAAAGGCGGGATCGCGTTTCTCCAGATAGTACCGGACACGCTCGGGATGCAGAGGCTGTTCGGCCAGGATTCGCTGCACCGTGGCTTTGGCCGCCCGGCTCAAAGAAGGATGGCCCGCCTGCAGCGCCTCGCGCCGAACATGCCGCGCCAGTAGACTGCGCGTCCACAGTTCGGCGGCATAGCCCAGTTCCTTCGGTTTTGAACAGGCCAGATGGACCACCCAGGCGCGCGCTTGCTCCGTGATCACGGGCGCACGCGGGCGGTGATACGTATCCTTGAGTGCGGCCTCCGCGCCCATGGCCAACGCTTTGTCAATCCACTTCCGGACACTCTTGCGAGTGGTCTCCATCGCCCGTGCGATTGAGGTGACCGTTTCACCAGCGTGATAACGGCACAGTATTCTCGCGCGCTGCACTTCTCTCAACGGCGCCGTGCGCGACTGGCTCAACTGCTGCAGCTCCGACAACTGCTCGGCACTAAATGACAACTTGGGAAGACGGGATTTTCCTGCCATGTCTCAGCATAGCAGGAAACAATCCAGTCAGGTTATGTTTTATTGAAACGATATACTAGTAACCGCTTCGAGCCTAAACGGCCCGCTACGGGCCCAACGAGCATCTGCCTTATCGCCTCGATCGTGTTGCGGGAGCTGTCACGTGCGTTGGAATCATCTACGCTCAAGGCTTCGTAACCTTGACGCGCCAGTGCCTCGATGGTTGACCGTTTCGGCAGCTCGAATCCGTCCAGCGACTCCCGGGTGACGGCCCACAGATAGCTGCGATCTTCCCCAAGCGCATATTCTAGTAGAAGGGTGTCGCGGTCGAGCACCTGGTGCTG
>DATDGW010000300.1:0-6019 GCA_036521895.1 Candidatus Sulfotelmatobacter sp.
GCAGCAAGGCCCAGAGTCTTGACCAAGGCTTGTTGGGCCAGAGTCTGTTGCGAAAGCACATAGGCGGTGCGCGGCGGTCCCTTTTCGCCCTGAGGCGGATAGAGTAGAACGAACTGTTTGATTTGCTCGAGTTCCTCGAGCAGTTGCTCGACCGACAGATCCGCCCACCCAGCTTTGGCCTGCTGGTGCACATACTGCAACAGGGAGATACCCAACATGCAGTAGAAGGCGTGGATGCGAATCTTGCGGTCGGTCCAGTGATACATGGGATCCCAGCCCAACCACTGTCCATCTTTCAAGCCGCGGAACACGCGCTCGATGGATTGTTGACCGCCGTAGCCGGCCACGACCTGTTCCGCGCTCCAATCCATGCGGTTGGTCAGCAGTACGGTGCGACCCAGGCGCTGATTGAGTAGCTGCGGAAGAGCCGCGGAGTCGAAGTCAAACTGCAAATGCCAGCCCCCGTCCTGCTCTTGCAGTTGATAGCGAATGAGCTCGGCCAGAAACGGAGCGGACAACCAACGCTGAATCTTGCGCTCAATCTGCTCCTGCTTCCAGCGCGCTTTCGGTTTATTCAGTTCCATGGCCAGACGGCGGAGCGACTGCAACACCCGGCTGAGGCTGGTGGTCAGACTGTGCAGTTGTTCGCCGGCAAAGGAAGCCGAGTATTTCACTACGCACAGATGCTCGCGTCCATGGACCAGAGTTTTCTCGGCGGTGGCGCGCACTCCGGGTTGGGCGCTGCTGCAGGCGGGTAATTGTTCCGTCGCTCGACTGCGGAGTTCCGGCGGCGCTTGATTCCAGGGCAAGGCCGAGATCCAGCCCACACCCGCTTCTTCCAAGGCCACCGTGTTGGCCAGCGCCGCCGAACCTTTATCCAACACCAGCGTGACCGTCTCGCGCGCGATCTGGTTTTGATCCAGCATGCGCGGGATGCGCGTCAACGCCGTGGAAAACTCTTCCACATCGGCTACGTTTCCGGGATACACGTGATGGCATAAGCTCAAGCCATGCTCGCCATCGAGCACGTAGCTCAGACCGACTTGCCGCAGATTATGGCGGCCCTGCTTGTTGTGTCCGCGCTGGGCCAGTTGATTGCGCGGGTTGCTGCTGGCGATATAGGTGTAGAAGTTGGTGGTGTCGTAGGCCAGTAAACGGCGACTCACCAGTTGTTTCTCTTTCCATACTCCCAGCAACCGCAACTGGGCTTGCTCCAAGGAATCGTCGGCCGAGCCGAGTGCTTCCGGGCCTTCCGGCAGGATCTGCTCAAAGGCGTCCCAGAACGCTTGCGAAGTAAAGCGTTCGGGGGGGAACTGCCAGAGCGTCGACAGGATGGAGGAGCGATACCAATCGGGAACTTCGGTTTTGGGGCCAGGCTGGCAGATGCGGTGGATGGCCGCCAACAAGAGGTAGTGAGCGGGCGAGGGTCCGGAGCGTGGCGTGGGCCAGAGCGATTGCAGCAAGTCCCAGACGCCGGTTTGCTGAGCGGCGGCCCAGAGCGCGGCGGGCAAGCCAAACTCGCGGGTGGTGGCGGCCAGGGGGACGGGGGCGAAGCGATCGCGGACCAGCTCGGCGAGTTTCTCGGCGGTGCCGAGGTAGGCCTGATGAACGATGCGGGGCTTGCCGTCGACGCGGGCACTTTCGACGACGTAGTAGTAGAGTTTGTTGCCTTTTTTCTTGGCGACGAGGCTTGCCATACAGGGTAATACAATATTCCAACTGCTCACCCTTGTCAAGCGACAAATGCGCAGATATGCACAGGAATCTACTTGATACAGGGTAATACCTAAGTTGACAAAGGGAACTTGCAGAACTACTGTGCCAGGAAAAACTTAGCGGCGCAGCTTGGACTTCTACTCGAGGACTCGCAGTAAACTCCCGCTAGAGAGGTGACTGCTCTCTTTATGTGCCTAACTGTTTAAATCAGATTCACTCAAAACCCCCGCCGGGGGGATTTGGAGGGTGGAGAGCCACAACTTTCTCGATGTAGCCATGATCTGACTACCACAGGGGCTGAAGCCCTCCATGCCTTACGCGGCCCTGAAGGGCAGCTCTTCCACGCTGGAGCACGCGTTTTCATTTTCGGCAACCGATGAAGTCTACCGTTCCAGGCCTATTTATGAGGTCTGTTGCAGGGTTACGAATGTGAGAACGGCTGCAGTCTGAACGGACGCCAGTGGGCGGTGGGCTCCCGCAAAGATGCTAGGCAACAGGCGGGAAATGGGGCACAATCAGGGCGGGACGTGAGAGGCAGGGTAATTTGAAGATCTCGCAAAAGGGACTGTACGCGCTGCAGGCGATGATGACGCTGGCGCGGCGGCACGATCAGGGCGCGATTAAGATCCGCGACATTGCGGCGGAGAGTGATCTGCCGGAGAAGTTCCTCGAGCTGATTCTGCTGGAGTTGAAGAACGCGCGCATTGTCGACAGCGTGCGGGGCGCGAGAGGTGGGTACCAGCTGAGACGGGATCCTGCGGAGATTCCGCTGAGCGATATTATCCGGCTGGTGGATGGACCGCTGGCGCCAATGGGAGATGCGGAGCAGTTGCGGGGACTGATCGCGAAGGATGCGGACCACCGGGCACTCTATGAAGTGTTCCTGGCGGTGCGGGATGCGGCGGCGAAGATTCTGGAGAATACGACGATCGCAGACATTGTGGGGGGCGGGAAGGGCAAAAAGGCGGCGGTAGCGAAGAGCTCGGCCGCAGCGAAGAAGAGATCGAACGAAGCGTAGACGGATCGCGGTCCTCGAGTCTGTGGCGAACAACATCGCGACCGCCGATTTTAACGGCGACCGATTCCCCGACATCGCGCAGTGGCTGAGTGGGGGCGCCAACGGAAAGATCGGCATCAGCCTGGGCAGTGCACACGGCATGCTGGGAACGACGTCCCTGGTCACCGCCAGCACTTGCGCCAACAATCTTGTCGAATGGGTTGCCACCGGCGATGTAAATGGCGACGGCAAAGCCGACATCGTTGCGACGCTGCAGGATGCCACCTTTGCGGGTTGCCAGAACAACACGGTCGCAGTCCTGACCGGTTTGGGAACTGGAAAATTCAAGACTGCCGCGTACTACCCCACCGGCTCCACCGCCCAGGAGGGAATTGTCTACCTGGTGGATGTGAATGGCGATGGCAAACCTGACGTCGTCACGGAAAATGCAGACGGCACGATCAGCGTGCTGCTCAACAAGGGGAACGGCACCTACAGCGCGGGAACGCTGATTACGGGCATCCACGCGATCAACCCGAGCGGCGTTTATCTGACGTTTGCCGATTTCAACGGCGACGGCAAGACGGACATCGCGGTGACGACGAATGGCAATGTTAGCGCCGTCTACGTGCTGCTGGGCAACGGCAACGGCACATTCGGGGCTCCTATCCAAACCGTGACACCGTATTACCCGATCACGCTGGCCTCCGCCGATTTCAACAAGGACGGAAAAGTGGACCTGCTGGTCACCACCACGGCCAATGGTTGCACAAATAATGACCGCGGCTACGCCTTCCTGAAAGGAAATGGCGACGGCACGTTTACGCCCGGCTCCATCAACTGCCTGCCATATCAGAGCCCATCCATTCCAGTTGTGGCCGACTTCAACGGAGACGGGAATCTGGATGCAGTCATTCCCTACTATGGCAGCACTCCCGCCGGGCCCGTCGTACTCCAGGGCAACGGCGATGGCACATTCAACAGTTCGGAGATTTTTTACTCCGGCAGGAGCGTCATCAGCGCCGCAGTTGCCGATTTCAACCGCGACGGCATGCTGGATGTCGCGCTGGTAGACGCCTCGCTCTTCAATCCCAGCTTTCTCACGGTAATGTTCAACAGCACGCAGCCGGTGAGCGTCTCGCCGCTCACGGTGAACTATGGATCGGTCACGGTGGCCGCGAAGAAACCGCAGACTGTGATTCTTACCAACAATCAGAGCACGACACTGAGCATCACGAGCATCAGGCTGGGAGGCACGGACCCGGGCGACTTCAGCGAGACGTCGAACTGCGGAACCAGCCGCAAGGCTGGCTGGGATTGCACGATTACAGTGACCTTCAAACCCACCGTGACCGGCGTGCGCGCCGCGACGTTGAGCATCAAGGACGCGGTGGGCACGCAAACCGTACAACTCAACGGAACCGGTAAGTAAGCGTTTGATTCGTTGAGCTTTGGCCTGTCTTTGGCTGCTCCGAGAGGGGAGAACAGCGCGGGCCACAGAATCATCGAAGTTCACCGCTGCGGATTTCCTGCTCGCGGTGCCGGAGCGCGCTGGGCGGACTCGCGCTCCGGCTTTTTTGTCAAGTAGCAGCGAACGTAGGACCAGGCTAAATCATGCTTTCCAGCCGAACGTAGCTCGCTTCCATTCCGCGTTCCATTCCTGTTGCAAGCATAGCGGCCCGCGTTTGTGCATCGGGCAGGGTCATGCGCACGGTCATGAGGGTCCCGGTGCCGTCCGGCTCGAAGTGGGTTTCGACGTGATTGTCGGGCGTTGGATCTGGCAGGTACATGCGCTCAACGTGGACGATTTTGCTGTAAGGCTTGAGTGCAAGAAATTCGCCAGTCAGAAAGAATCCGTCTCCTTTGCTATTCTTCCACTCGTAGCGGATCTTGCCGCCGGGCCGCGCGTCATTTTCGCAGACGGGCATGGTCCAGCCCTCGGGGCCAAGCATCCATTGTTGGACGAGTTTCGGATCGGTGTGTGCGCGGTACACCGCCTCGGGTGGCGCAGCAAAGTGCCGGGTCACCAGGATATGCGTATCGCCTTCGGTTTTGAGTGTCAGCTTAGTCATAGTGGTCATCGTTTCCCCTTTCTATTTGGTTCCATCGCGGCCAGAACCTCGTCGAGCCGCTCGTAGTTTTTCTCCACAGCTTTTCGCAACATCGCCAGCCATTGGTCCATCGCTTCGATGCCTGCCTTCGCCAATCGGCGAGGGCGCTTCGTGCCGTCGACTCTCTGGACGATGAGCCCTGCTTCTTCGAGGACCTTCAGGTGCTGCGAGATCGCGGGCTGCGTCATTTCAAAGGGCCGAGCCAGTTCCATCACCGTCGCCTCGCCCAAGGCGAGACGTGCCAGGATTGCCCGGCGGGTGGGATCAGCGAGGGCGGCGAAGGAGGCATTCAGGTTGGGTGATGCTGACATAAGTAATAACTTATATAAGTAGTATGTTATTGTCAAGCGGAAACATGCAGTCTCTGAAAAAAATTTCCGCATGAGCGCCAGATAGCAGACAGGTGGCGGGAAGGCGCGGGTGGCTGCCGAGACGATCGAGGTTCGTCCGATTTCACAATAAAAGTGAGAGCCTTGGTACGTAAACCATCGGTGGGCGCCAGGCGACGCTCACCTATCCGCAGTCGGCCTCAAGACCGCTGCTTAACCAATCCAACGAGAACAAAATTCTCGTTTCGAGGTGCATAATCGACTAATGCAGCTTTGCGTACTCGGCTTTGGCTTGTCTCAGGATAGGGATGTCAGCGTCAGCGTCTTTCCAGAGAGTGAGGAAATCTTTGTAGGCAGCGAGCGCCCGGACACGGGCGGCGTCGGCATCTGCTCCCTGCGACGTTCTCGACTGCAAGGAGTTGGCACGAGCCACGCCCAGATGCGCTAGCGCTCCCGTCTAGCAGTTCCAGACGATCCCGCTGTGGTCGATGATCTTCTGGAACTCGGTGACGGCCGCGCTGCCTTGTCTGGCCGCCAAGTATGCCTCTCCGCGCACGTACACATGGTAGAGGCAGGACATGTTGGTCACGAACGAAATTTGCCCCAGTTCGATAGGGGCAGGAGCCGGCAGGGCATTTAGAGCAGCTGCCGGATTCTTTCCGTTCAGCGCTATTTGCCCCCGAATTGCAGGCAGCCAAAGCGACTGAATTTGGCTATCCATCGGGAAGCGTTTCCCCAAGTCCTGGGCCAGGGATTCGGCCCGTGCCCTATCGCCTGCCATGGCAAACGCAAGCGCCACCTCGACCCCCGCCCCCTGACTCGCCGGAGCAAGCTCGAACGCCTTAGCCGCGCCCTGACGGGCTTCC
>DATDGW010000301.1:0-21719 GCA_036521895.1 Candidatus Sulfotelmatobacter sp.
CGTTGGTTGTGACGCCTCGTGTTGTACCAACTCCCGAAGTTCTTGCACTTGGTCCCTCGTTACGACGTGCTTCGGGATCGCGAACTAGCGTCGCGCGCCCGCACGAAGAAGAATTGTCCTTTCTCCCGGAAGCCCCGCAGCGGGACCACCGGAATTGCCGCGTCTTTCCCCGGCAAGAACAAACGATCTTCCCCTCCGAGATTTGCCTTTCGCTTTCCGCGTAAGGATCGAAAAACCGCTCGGAAAGCCACTTCAGACCGGGCATCTCGAGCCCCATCCCAAGCAAGAGGAGTCCCAAGCAGCCAAGGACAGGATTCCCGATCCTGTGATTCCAGGGGAAAAGGAAAATTGCCTGCCATGGGATGAACAGCCCCAGCAAAGCAATGAAGGCGCCAGTTGGAATCCTTAGGATCCGAAGAAGGATGCCGCCTGGACCCACTTTTTCGAGCTCAGCGCGATCTCCGGGGGTTAGGCTGGATCGTGACCATGGGCCGATCCCTTCCTCAGCGTGCGGCGCCCTTGCGCTTCTCAAGCGCAGAGTAAATCGCGGGGTCGGTGCAGACTTCGTAGTAGTTCCGGTCGGTCCAGCCCTTCACCGAGAAGTCGGCGGGATCGATGCGCGGAATGCGGCTCTCGCGCACCACAATCTTGCGGAAAATATCGCGATCGACCGGTACGGTGGCGCTGAAGAGACGGTACTCGCCCTTGTCTGACGAAGCCAGAGATGGGGGCAGCTTCACCTTTAGCGGTTCGAGCGTAATTTCCTTTTCCAACTTGCGGAAGGCCATTTCGTTCATGCGAATGCCGCCTAGGTTGAAGCTGAGAATCACATCTTCCGGGTTGCCGTTCTCGTCCAGTTCCGCCGCCTGAAACGCATACACATGGAAGGGCCCCGCCTGCGGCTCCATCACTTTGCGCGCCCGCTTGTTGCACGAAGACAACCGATCGCTTTCGTTGAGCGCTTCGGAGATCATAATCTGGTGCTCGCCATCCATCAGGTAGAGCGGCGCTGAATCCTGAGCGGTAATGCCCAAACCCAACTCCAGCCCCGGCATACCCGAGCGCTGCATCAGTTCGTTGTAGCCGCGCACGATCTCAATGATCTCGCGCGCCAGCACACACATGCGGCTCACCGCCAGCCCGGGTTCGCCCTCGCGCTCCAGAATCGCCAGGATAATGGCGTCGCCCTCCAGAAATACTTTCTGCGCTCCGTACTTTTCCAGCAACTTGTTCACCGGATCGTAGAAATTCAAGCTGAAGTATGACGCCGGATTCAATCCTTTCTCCATCATCGTCCGTGTCAGCCGCGTCGAGTCGCGCACGTCGGCTTTGAGCACAACGTGGCGCAGCACCCGTTCCGAATCCGTCTCACCCTGTTCTTCCGGAAGCAGGAATTCGTAGAGCGTTCCGTTCACCCGCGACAGTTCCTGCAAGCGCTCGTTGCCCACCAGGTTCACGGAATCCAAAGCCGCGTTCAAAATTTCTAGCCGCCGCAGATCGCGGTGATAGTGGAAGAAGTCTCCCAGGAAACGTGCTGCCACTTTGGCCCGCTCTGCTCCGCGGCAACTGGCAACCTTGGCGACCGCCGCATATAAGCTGTTCGGCGACAGTCTGCCCTCTTGAATCATGCGCTCGACCCGGTCGCATTCCGTCCGGTCGATCAGCGCATTTTTCAGCTGCTGCGCATTAATGCGGGGAGCGTACTCGCTCAGCAATGGCACCACGTGATACGAGGCGATCACGTTTTCCATAACGCGCTCGTCTTCCAGCCGCCGTACCAAGTCCGCCAAGCGCTCCTGTTGCCTCAACCCTTCGTCGGAATCTTCCGGGGTACCGGTTCCCACCAACTCCCGGGCGTTCTCCGGGACATTCATCCACGAGTCGAGCGTTTCCGTGCTCACCTCTTCGCCATATTGCGAGCGCAGAAAACTCGAGACCACTTCCCGCATCCGGCCGTAGCGGTCCGGATCGCGGTCCCAATTCCCCAGCATGACGTAATACTCGGCGCACAGGTAGTCGTCGCGCCCGTCCTCAGAGAACAGCAGACGGTTCAGAAACAGCGGATAGGTAAAGTAGCTGCCGCCGCTGGTCTCTTCCCCGAACAGCGACCGCCGGGTGCGCGCCAGAGTGCCCTTCTCTACCTCACGCAGCGTCTCAAAGATTTCCTGCCCCACCTTGCGCAGGATGATTCTCTTCCGCACTTGGAACGTCGCCAACCGCTCGCGGTACTCGTGCGCCTTGCCCTGTCGCATGTTGTCGTAGCTCTTGAGCAGGACACGGCAGCGCTCCAGCACCTGTGAGAACTGCAGGTTCATTTCCGCGCGCAGAAACTTGGTGACCGCCAGCCGCGCCAGCAGGTCGACCGACAACTTGAATTCTTTTTTTGCTCGATTGAGGGACGCGACTTGCAGCTCCGTCAGCGCCGCCTTCCACCCTCCGGGACCATTCTTCGAACGGGTTGGCCGTCCCGCCTGATGCGCCATCCACGAAGGACCCTGCGGAACTCGCGTAGATTCTGCCGACAACAATCCTTCCAACTCGCTATGCCCCGCGATCAACCGCGCAATGTGCGCCCGGGCTAGCTCCACAAACTTCGCACTGAGCACCACATCGTGCCGCAGGTTATCGACGCCCACCGAGATGCCCTCGAGCGAGACAAAGGGCGTGGATGCGGCCAGATTCGGCGGCGCCGGTTTGTCGGGCGCCCCACCCAGTCGAAAAATAGGAATTCTCGGCATCCTCAGTCAGGAGTCTATTCGGAAGTTGCTGATTTCAAACGGACATGTCGAGGTTAGCACGCGGACGAGAGCGGCTAAAGTTACCTAGGTTACCGGCTTAAGCCGCTGATTCTGTTTGGGCTGGATCAAAGGAGAATCCTCGAAGACAATTCTTCCGCTGCAAGCAGCCGGGGATTGGAGCGCCTCCTGAATGTGTCACCATATTGTGACACAACACACTATGCCTTCTGTCAACATCCGCGAGTTGCGCGACACCCGTCGTCTCAACGCTTGGTTGCGCTCAGGGAAAACAGTAGACCTGCGTGATCCGGCGGGAAGTGATCGCTCGTATCGTTCCCGCCCAGCAGAAGGCTTCCCCTGAGCATTGGCCCCGACTTCTGCGGGACGCCGGAACAAAATCTTTGGAAAGAAGGTTCTGTCGGGAGCGGACTTGGTCACCGAGGAGCGCGGGCGATTTTGAGCATCTACGCCGACCGCAGCTTTTTCGTCTCGCTGTACCTGCCCGACCGCCACTCTGCAGAGACGCAGCAGCGCATGGCATTCCAACCCAGGGTCTGGCTGACCCCACTCCACCTCGCGGAGTGGACTCATGCCGTGTGGCAACATGTCTTCCGCAAAGAGATTGCAATGCAGGAGTCGCGCCAAAATACAAGACGAATTGGAGATCGATCGCGGGAATGGACCTTGGGTGGAGGCTGCCTTGCCAGAGGCCGCCTGGAAAACCTGCTTAGATCTTGCGCGCAAGCACGGACCTAGGCTCGGCATCCGAGCCCTGGACACCCTGCATGCGGCCTCGGCCCTCGAGTTCGGAGGCAAGGCCTTCTGGACCTTTGACGAACGGCTAAGCCAAGCTCGCTATCGCAGCAGGATTAGCCGTACCTTGATGCGCCGGAATGAATCACCCTAAGACGACCGCCGCCGAAGAGGTTCTACGCCGCTACAACGACGAAAGTCTTCCCGATTTTTGCGATCCACTGACCGACGTGAACCAAGTCGGCACTTTTGGAAACCGACCGACCCGTCTCGCGTGCTACCGTGGGAACATGAACGACATCGTCGCCTTAGTCGAAGGCGGCGCCGACGTTAACGCCATCGGGGACATGGGTAGTACACCGCTACATGAGGCCGTTGAACAGGCTCATGCAGGAGCTGAGAAATTTCTGCTTGATCGTGGAGCGAAACGAGATGTCCTGAAGAGTTCGGACAAACACGGCTCGATATTGCCAAAGAAAAGGGGCTGGCTGAAATTTCCGGACTAATCGCTGCGCCGCAACGATCCAGAGAGTAGCCACTGGTTCACGAACCACTCGCGCTACTGACTCTTCGCCCGCGCCGTCTCGAACTCATCGCCCTTCTGCCATCCCACTAGTTTGGGCAGACTCGCGGCTTCCCACCCCAGCGCAAAGCCAAACCGTGCCATCGCCGAGTCCCCCACGAAATCCATCTCTGGATGGTATTCATCACTCGGCTGGTGATAATGCTTCTCCACGTACTCGCGCTCCTGCTCCAGCCCCCAGGCCTCGGTATGCCCCTTGTACTTCATCCCTTCATTGATCGAAAACGAAGGTATGCCCACCCGCGCCAGGCTGAAATGATCGGAGCGGTAGAAGTGCCCGGCCTCGGGCCGCGCATCCGGACGAATCGCCAGCCGGAACTCCTTCGCCGTCGCCTGCACTGATGGATAAAAGTCCGTTCGCTCCGCCCCGGAGACTTCCACTTCCTCCGGCGCGCCCAGCGGCTTAACGTCGTCATAGTTCAAGTCCAGAGCAATCTTTCCCGCCGGAATCGGCGGATGCTTCCCCAGATACTCAGACCCCAGCAGCCCCTGCTCCTCCGCCGTAACCGCCGCGAAAAGAATCGACCGCCGCGGCTTCTGCGCCCCTGTTCCATAGGCGCGCGCGACCTCCAGCAGAATGCCGCATCCCGTGGCGTTATCGTTGGCGCCGTTGAAAATGTTGTCCCCCGGCATGTCGGGACGAATGCCGAAGTGATCGTAGTGCGCCGTATAGATCACCGCCTCTTCGGCCATCTTGTGATCCGCACCCGGCAGAATCGCGACCACGTTGTTCGACTCAAAGTTCCGGATCTTGCTCACCACGTGCGCCTTAAGCTTCGCCCCGAGACTCACGGGATGAAAGTCCTTTGTCTGCGCATCTTTCAACATTTTTTCCAGATTCATCCCCGACGCCGAAGCCAGCCTGGTCGCCACATCCAGATGGATCCACGAGGCCACCTTCAGCACTGGCCCGTCCAGCTTCAGAAACGACTTCTCGCCAGAATTCGAATTCCGCACCACTTCCCACGGATAACTCGCCATCTGCGTCTGGTGGACCAGAATCACTCCCACGGCACCCTTGCGCGCTGCCTCTTCATACTTGTAGGTCCAGCGGCCGTAGTAAGTGAGTGCCTTTCCCTTGAAAAACTTTGGATCGTCTGAAGGAGGCTCGTTCACCAGCATGAGAAGGACCTTGCCGCGCACGTCGAGGCCCTTGTAGTCGTCCCAACCATACTCCGGCGCCTCAATCCCGTAGCCCACGAAAACAATGTCCGCATCCACGTCCGACTGGGCCTGCTGCGTCTGATCGTAGGCGACATATTCGTCGAGAGGCTTCAGATTCATGGTCTCGCCCCGCTTGGGAACGAGAGAAAATGTGGTCTCCGGCAAAGTCGTAATCCCTACCAGAGGGACCTTCTGCATATAGGTTCCGTGGTCACCGGCGGGCTTCAGTCCGTATTCGGCAAATTGTGTGGCGATGTATTCCGCGGCTATGTCGCCCCCGCGTTGGCCCGTGCCGCGCCCCTCCAGGAGATCATGCGACAGATAACGCACGTGCCAGCGAATGTGCTCCGGAGTGATCGTCTCCAGCGCCACGAATGCCGGGCCCGGCAGCTTTACCGAAGGCGCGCTCTTTGCGCCCTTCGAGCCCCCTGCACCCGCGCCGTCGGCCCACGCGAGCAGGCTGGCGCACACCATCAGACAGGCCGAAACGGTTTTCAGCTTTCCGTGCATCAACAGTTCTCTCCCCCAGACCAAGCGGCGCGCTAGCAGGAAGACTTTTTTGTGAAGGTCTACGAGAATTGTAAAGGAGGGCTCGCTGAGGTTGGACGAGAAGTGACGCCCATCGACAGCACGAGAGTGCACCCACTCTCGGGAACAAAGGACCGACCGGACGTGTCCAGACGGGCAACGCCGCCGTTTTTCTCGGCGTCCTCAGTGGTTAGCTTGTCTGCTCGTGCGTGGACAGCCGCCTTCGCCCGTCCGCCGAGCGTAAGCTCGGCCTTTCTCAGCGCGCCGGACCGGCGGCTAGTTTTTCGACCCTCAACCGGCGCGGAAATCCCGCACCTCTTCGCCCGGCTTGAACATCACCGCGGGAGCAATCTTTCCCGCCGTCGCCATCTTCCGGTTGATCTCTTCAAAATCCGCCTTGAGCCAGCCCACGCTCGAAACCTCAATCTCCCCATCCTGCGCGATCCAGAAGACTGTGGGAACATTCGTCAGGCCGTACGCGTTCGAAGCCGGGTAAGAACGCGTGTCATCGAGCAGCGCAGGGAACCTAACTCCGAATTCCTTGTTAAACGCTGCCGTGTCTTTGGCATCGTTCTGAGAAACCCCAACCACAGTGACTCCGTTGTGCCCGTACGCCTTATGCAGTCGCTCGAAAAACGGAAGCGCATACTGGCATGTCGGACACGACGCCTTGAAAAACACCAGCACCACCGGCCGGTGCGCGAGTTCGTCGCTCAGCGAGAGCCGCTTCCCATCCAACGTTTTCAAATCAAAGTCCGGAGCTTTCGCTCCTCTGGCTAACGCTGCCATCGTTCGTCCTCCTGTTTGTCCCGGTAATATGCTCCGCTGCCGCGGTCCGTACTTCCGCACCCGTCTATAGTGTAATTAGATGACGACGACCCCACTTCGGATGGAAAAGTGGATTGCCAGAAATGATCCAAGGCCACTTGGAATCAATGATGCGAGACCCACAGTGCCATAAGTAAAAGCACTTTCCGGAGCGCCACTTGATACGCCTTGTGGCGGCCGTAGGATCGCCAAGGCAGGGGCCGGCATTGGATGTCCGCTGAACAGCTTAGCCGACTCAACATCCCCAGCTTTGCCGATCGCAAGCTCTACCTTCCCTTCACCGCTAACCATGGCCTGCCGCGCCAGCGGCGGATAGATCGGCGGCCATAGTTGACCAACACGACTCCGGCTTGCGGTGGATCCGAGGTGGCAGGATTCTGCGCCGGTGCCCGGGCTGCGATAAGTAAGACCACAGCTCCCGTTGCAATCGCCAACCGTGGCTTCAAGGAGCATCGCTTCATCGAGCGCAGCCGAGATCAAGGAAGGTTTTGGCCTTCATTCTCTTCCGCCCTGAATCTTGGCGTATCCACCGTTCCATGCTTCGCCGATCTCCTGCAAAAACTGTCCCGTTACCATCTCCGACGAAATGGCTCGCTTTCCCGTCCTCGAATTCTGTCGCCGACGGCTTATCCGGCAGGTTCACGCGGGTCAGAAACGAATACATGTCACGTCGCGACTCCAGGTAACGATCCATGCTGTTGTTGAACATCTGCTGCAGCGCGTAGAGCTGCGAGTACCGGCGCACTTCGTCGTAGTCCATGTGTCCGACCGCACCGCTGGAAAACGCCGTGTTCCGCGAAGAGTCACTCAAGCAGGTGACGGTCCAAACCAAGTGCTGGTCGGGCGTCGCCGCACCGCCCTCTCCTCTGCATTCACCCCACTCAGAAGCTTCTCCAACTGCTGTTCTTCGCTGGGCAGAGCAGTCATCTCCCGGGTGAGACTCCGCCGATTGTCGCGAATCTCCTGGGCAATATTCTCCCTCGCCTCCCGCACCAGGCGCCGGTCATGGACCCATCCCACGGAGGCTTCCAGACTCAGCGCGATCAGCAAACCGATCGTGATGGCCAGTAGATGCAATAAGAAATCTTTAGGCGAGCGGGTTGGGCCGTGAGGCGGATGGACTTCCACGCGCGTGCTCCTTCAAAAACTGGAATTTGGTTCCCGGGATTTTAACCCGAGAATCGCCGGCACCCTGTGGATGTCGAAGACTCAACCGAACCAACCAGCTTGCCGGAGGATCTTGCGCGCAAGCCCAGTCATGGCAAGCTTTCCCAGCCGTCGCGAGGGAATCCATTGTCCGGTACCTTCGTCGGGCACGGGATCGCGCCAGACTCGCACCGTGTAATCCGTGACCGTGATGGAATGTTTCAGGCTGATCCATGGCGCTTTGTTCTTGCCGTTCCTGTCCTCTATGCCATTGCGTGCCACGCGTGGATGTCGGCCTGCAGTCGCGGGCGACTTCACCTCCGGCAACTCCCACATCCCCGCCATCAGCCGCGCGTCGTGCGCTCTCTGCACCAGAAATACCGCGCCCTCGCGGCGAGCCAGAGCGTAATGAATCTCGCGCTTCTTCTGGCGTGACTTCGTTGAGGTTCCTGTTAACTCCCCGCGCGTCGCGCACAATTCCAGGACCGGACAAGTCAGGCAGGCCGGAGCCCGCGGCGTACACACCGTCGCTCCCAGTTCCATCACCGCCTGATTGAAATCTCCCGGACGCGCCCGATCCAGCAGGACCTCAGCCGCAAGCCAGACCTCCACCCCGGCCAAGTGCCGTCCCGAAAATCGCTGTAGTACCCGCTCCACATTTCCGTCCACGACCGCGACCGGTTCGCCAAATGCAATACTGGCAATCGCCGCCGCGGTATATCGCCCGACTCCCGGCAACTCCCGCAATCCCACCGCCGTTTTCGGAAACTCACCGCCCAACTCCCGCACCACAACCTTCGCCGCCGCGTGCAGCATACGGGCCCGCCGGTAATATCCCAGACCGCTCCACGCCGCCAGAACCGACGCCTCCCGCGCACGCGCCACCTTCTCAACGCTGGGAAACCGCCGCAGAAACTCGTGATAATGCGCAATCACCGCCGCGACCCGCGTCTGCTGCAGCATGATCTCGGACAGCCACACCCGGTAGGGATCATGACTCTCACGCCAAGGCAGATCGCGCGCATGCGCGTCATACCACGGCAGCAGTTGCATACGGAACATTTGCTCCCGCTCCCGCGACTCGGTGTCAAATTTGGTTTGCGAACTCATGGCCGGAGCCCGCATTTTACAGCAAGGAAGAACCTGCCCCGCCGCTCTGGTCCGCCCGAACCACCGAATTCTGCTCTCCGCCATTGACCCGCTCCCTGAGGCACGAAATAATAGCCCTGCCTGGCAATCCGCAACCCCGCGTGAATCCATTCACGCCGAGTCATTACGAGGAGCACCATGAACGACTTCAACCGCAAGGTGGAAGACGCTTCGGCGCGTGTCAGCCAAACCATCAACGAAGCCGCCGAACGTCTGGAAAAAGAGATTCCCGAATTCATCAAGTACCTGAACGACGAAGTTGTTCCGGCGGTGCGCACGCACTCCACCAAGGCCCTGCGCACGGCCTCCCAGAAGCTCAACGAATTCGCCGACTACATGGAGCAGCACCACCACCCGCCCAAGTAATGCAGCTGGGCACACGATCTGCAGGTACGCCACTCCGCCGCGATCGCTTCGTCAGCATCGCCATGTTCCTGATCGTCCTCATCACGATTCTGTTTCTGAGCGGCTGCGGCCACCCCAAGCAGGGGCACGTGAACGTTCCCCCACCTCCGCCGCCCGTTTCAACGCCTGAGCCGACCGAGTCCCAGCCCACGGCAAACATCCCGGCCAAGAAAGAAAGTGCACCCCCCAAGGCCGCCGAAGACACCGACGCCGACCTCGCCGAACCCACGCTCCCCGCCGACGCCACGCCTCTCGCCACCGAGACTGGACTCGCCAGTTGGTACGGTCCGCCCTACCACAACCGCCGTGGATCAAACGGCGAAGTCTATAACATGCACGCCATGACGGCTGCGCATCGCACCTACCCGCTCGGTTCCATCGTCCGCATCACCAACCTCAAGACCGGACAGCACGCGCTGGTCCGCATCACCGACCGCGGACCCTTCATTCCCGGACGCGTCGTCGATCTCTCCCTCGCCGCCGCGCAAAAACTCGACATCTGGAAGCCCGGCGTCGCCGAAGTGAAAGTCGAATTGATGCAATCCGCTGCGACCGCTGGTGCGCCCGGGAAATGGGCCGTTCAGATCGGCGGATTCCCTCACGAACCAGCCGCCACGCAACTCGCCGACCACCTTAAGCGCCGTTATCACACCGCCAAAGTCCTGTGCTTCGCCAGCCCCGCTGGAGATTGGTGGATCCGCGTCCGTGTGCTCGACGACGACCACGACCGCGCCCAAAAACTGGCCGCCGAAACCGAGACCCCCGAAGGCGCAGTCTTCCTCGTACGGTTAGATTAGTTTGCGATGACCAGCACCGAAGTCATGCCCCCCGTCACTCGCTCTCGTGGCATAGGGCTCATGGCTGTAGCCGCCGCCATCTATCTGGTGTTGCGCCTGACCGGCTTCCATCAGTGGTTCGTCGACGACTCCGAGGGGATCGGCGCGCTGCTTCAAATCATCGGCACGCTCTACAGCGTCGTCTATGCATTTGCCGCCTAGGTGATTTGGGGACAGTTTGCCGCCGTCGAGAACGAGATCCTGAAAGCGTCTGGCGCCCTGAAGGATCTCATTCTCTTCAGCAAGCGCCTCAAAGAGGCAACTCGCGATCCCATCGTCCGGGCCGTGCGCGCTTACGCCCGCGGAGTGGTTGAGTCGGAATGGGGAATGCTCTCCCAAGGTGAGGACACCGAGCGGACCGACAAGTTATTCTCTGCGATCCTGGCCAGCCTCACCGATGTTAAGCCGGAAGACGAATCCGAACACAGGGCCTACGAGCGCCTGCTGGAAATTGCCAACCAGGCCAGCGCCCACCGCGATGAAAGACTCGCCCCGAGCGTGAAACGGATTCCGCGCACGCTACTTCTTTTCGTCACCCTCACGGCGTGCACGATTTTGTTCCTCCTGTTTTTCTTCCCGTTTCACAATCTGGCGCTCGGCCTGGTCGCGATCGCGATTACAACCATGCTTCTGTTTTTCGCCCACTTCGTGCTTACCGATCTGGATAACCCCTTCGAAGGCACGTGGAATGTGGATTCCCAGCCCTTCAACGACCTGGCCACGAAGTATCGGTGAACGTTGTGAGCAGCGCTACCCTTTTCTCTCCGGCAAGCGGCTGACAAGTTCGCGACCCGGTGATATCGTTTCCGCCATGTGAACTCCCGAAGGTGAATGAGTTATGACTGATCCCAGCTGCCTTTTCTGCCGTATCATCCGCGGAGAGATTCCCGCGAAAAAAATCCACGAGGACGACCACGTCGTTGCCTTTGAAGACATCAACCCGCAAGCGCCCACGCACGTGTTGATCATTCCCAAGAGGCATTTTGCTGGATTGAAAGAGGCCGAGGCGGCCGACGCCGAAATCATCGGCCGCTGCCACCTCGCCGCCGCCCAGATCGCCCGCCAGCGCAACATCGAGCAGGGATACCGCACCGTCCTCAACGTCGGTCCCGGCGCCGGACAGTCAGTCTTCCACCTCCATGTCCACCTGCTCGGCGGACGCCCGCTGGCCTGGCCTCCGGGCTAAGGAATCCCTGGCGAGTTCACCACACTCAGAAGCCGAAATGGGCATTCCAGTACAATTACCGCCATTTTCACGGCAAAGGAGGAAATCTGTGACAATTCGAAAACTCTCCCGAGTCGTTTTGGCAGGCGTCGCGTGTACCGCCGTATCAGGAGCTCTAGCTCAGTCGCAGGCCGATGTCAGCCGACCGGTCGATGACTGGCCCTATTACGGTCACGATGCAGGCGGCATGCGATACTCCCCGCTGGCGCAGATCAACCGAAGGAACGTCACGACGCTGAAGGTCGCTTGGACTTTTCATGTTGGCGACATTTCTGATGGCAGCGGCTATAAGAAGCGCAGCGGCCTGGAAACCACACCCATCCTGGTGGATGGTACGTTGTACCTGACCACGGCGTTCAACCGCGTGTTCGCCCTCGATCCGGAAACGGGGAAGCAGCGCTGGGTCTACGACCCGATGATCGACGTCGCGGGAGACTACGGCGACGGCCTGATCAATCGTGGCGTCACGGCTTGGCTTGATCCTGCGCGGGCGAAAAGGAAGCCTTGCCGCCGGCGAATTTTCGAAACCACTCTCGATGCGCGACTCGTTGCGCTCGATGGCGTCACTGGAGAGCCGTGTCGCGACTTCGGCAATCGGGGACAAGTCAGCCTCCGCGATGTCGCGCGCTATGTTCCGGGGCAATATCACATGACCTCTCCGCCCGCGGTCATCGACGACGTCGTCGTGGTCGGCTCGGCTATTGACGACAATTCGCGTGTCGACATGCCAAGTGGTGTCGTACGCGCTTTCGATGCGCGCACCGGCGTACTGCGCTGGAAATGGGAGCCCCTCCCGCCGAACGAGTTGCGATCACCTCCGCAGGCTGGCGGAAAGCCGTGGCGCACCGGCGCGGGGAATGCATGGTCTGTGATGGCGGTGGATCAGGAGCGCGATCTCGTTCTTGTCCCCACCGGCAGCGCCAGTCCTGACTATTACGGCGGACTCCGTCCCGGCGACGACAAGTGGGCAGATTCGATCGTGGCGCTGCGGGGGAAGACCGGAGAATTCGTTTGGGGATTCCAGTTGGTGCATCACGATCTTTGGGATTACGACTCAGCCGCTCCACCTCTACTGGCCAATCTGCAGCACGATGGCAAAACCGTGCCCGTGGTTATTCAAGGCAACAAGACGGGTTTTCTCTTTGTGTTGAATCGCGTCACGGGCGCACCGGTATTTCCTGTGGAAGAGCGGCAGGTGCCTCAGACGGATGTGGCGGGAGAAGCGACCTCGCCAACCCAGCCTTTCCCCCTGGCGCCGCCAGCCGTCGGGCCTCAGAGATTATCCGCCGACGATGCCTGGGGCATCACTCCGGAAGATCGTGAATTTTGCCGCGACCTTCTCAAGAGTCTTCGGAACGACGGCCTTTTCACGCCGCCGAGTCTGCGGGGCACGCTCTCAGTGCCGGGAAATATTGGCGGGATGAACTGGAGCGGCTATGCCTTCGATGCGCAGCACAGTTTGCTCGTCGTCAACACAAACAACTTGCCGGCCAAAATGGGCCTGATTCCGGCGGACAAATACTGGGACGCGGCGGATAACAACACAAAGGATGCAGAGTACACCCAGCAGTCCGGCGGACCTTACGGGTTGTTTCGCACCTTGATTTTTGCCAAAGGGCATCATCTGCCGTGTGCGCCGCCACCCTGGGGAACACTCACGGCGGTAGACATGACAGCCGGGACGATTCGTTGGCAGGTGCCGCTTGGCTCGCTCGCGCCCGGCAAACCCGCAGTCCCCGTGGGCGCACCCAGCCTCGGTGGTCCCATCGTCACAGCGGGCGGACTGGTGTTTATCGCCGGAACGATGATTGATCCTGCGCTGCGTGCCTTCGACGTTGAAACTGGCAAGGAAATCTGGAAGGCTTCACTACCGACGAGCGGCGGAGCCACGCCGATGACCTACCAGACGAGGAAAGATGGCAGACAGTTTCTAGTGATCGCAGCGGGCGGGCACCGCGGTGTAACAGAGGAACCGCAGGACGACTCGATTGTGGCGTTCACGCTGCCATAGGCGAGACTTCGGCAGGGACCTGCCCGGTGAACCTACTGCATCGTCGGCTCCACATCCTCCGGCGCGCCATGCCTGCGCAGCAACTGCGGCAGGTTCTGTGAGAATGCTGACCGCGGCAGCACCATATCGCAACCCACTTCGTGAGCCTTCTGCTTCAAATCTCCCTGCACATGCGAAAGGAACCCAATAATCGATGTCCCCTTCTTCAGCTTGCTCTTCAGCTTTGGAATCAGCGTCAGAGGCTTCACGCTAGCCAGGTTCAGGTCGAAAATAATCAGCGATGGTTTCTCGTCGCCGTTCTGCGAAATCTTTTCCATCAGATCCTTGTCGGTCTTCACGAACTCAACCTTCACGTTGAGCTTGCGCGCCGTTTCCTGGATCTTCGCCATGAAAAAGAGATCTTCGATGAAGGCAAAAATGCGCGAATTCGTGTCTTCGCTGCTTGCCGGCAACGGCTCCGGCTCGGGCTGCGGATATTGCGTCGCAAACCCTGGCCGCTGCCGTCCGCCGCCTTTGTGCCCGTTGTTGTTGCCGGCGGCCAGTGCCGCCCGGTAACTGTGATCCATCGGCGCGGTGTAGATGCCGTCTTTGTTTTCACGGCTCAAGCCCGGTCCGGGCCGCTGTCCACGCTGGTTATGGGGACGGCGGCCGCGCCGCCTGCGTCGTCCTCCTCCGCCACCACCACCGGAGGGTCTTCCTGGTCCTGCGTTCATAGTCCTCTCAAGCTGTTATGTGCATGTTGCAGAATTTTACAATTCCAAAGGCCCGGCCAGTCGCCGGATCCTGCCGTTTCAGGCAAAGCTCCGCCCATCACACAAAATCGGACCTACGCACTTGCGGGTAGCGACTGGACACACTGTGGAACGAACCCCAACTCTCCAAACGAACCGCTATTCCGAGAATGAAACCTTTATTTTTTAAACTCAGTATCGATTTTCCGTTTTATCGGATCCGTCAGGCGCCGCCTCGGATCGGCTGGCGCGGAAGGCCTGCGCGGGAACGAGGCCTAAATGAGAACAACTTTATGGTACTCGCCATTGCCCAACCGCGCAAGGCCCCATCCGCCCACATTTTGCACAGGAGGCCATGCCTAACAGGATTCCGCGCCGGCCTCCAAATGGCCATTCGAGGCAAGCCCGGATGCCCCGCTTCACATCCCGCTCGATAGCTCTCGCGCCCACTGCGGCGCCTGCCAGTAAAACCCGGCAACTTCCTCAGCTTCCACTCGCAGGCTGCGGCTCAGTTCCGCCGCCGCCCACTCAGCAAACGCGCAAAGGGTTGGCGGCTTTGGGGTTGGATCAACGCGTTGTGCTCCAACGATCGAGTCGGATAGATTCTCAAATCTGGACCGACGCGATGCGGAGGCTACATCTTAACTCTGGATAACTTCGTAAGGCGTCCGGTCTGGTTCCAATCAGACAAGAAGAGGTTTGCCTCGGAATCTATGAAGCAGCCGTGGGCAGCGCTGAAGACCGCGGCATTGATCGCATGCGGGTCAAGTTCGTAGTTGGCCCATTGCGATTTCTGCGGGTTATCACCCATGAATGCGACTGGAACATTGTCCCGGTCAAGAATGGTAGCGCGCCCTTCCAACTCTGAAACCACGGCATAATCGCCGTGAAAACTTGCCTGGCAAGGTCGCCGGAGATGCTGCGTGATCGTGCGTACGTAGTGGCCGTCTAGATCAAAATGGCACAGGCGGCGGTTCTCGCGATCACACACCAGCAGAAGCGGCTGGTCATAGCGGATGTCAAGCGAAAGCCCGTGGCTGCAATTCAACTGGCCGTCGCCACTGCCCATTTCCGAGTAACTCGCTTTATAGTTTCCATTCTTGTCGAAGCGAAAGATGCGCGAATCACCGTAGCCATTGGCGATGAAGATGGAGCCATCCGGGGTGGGCACAGCCGCAGTAATGCGCCATTGATTGGGGGACTTGAAGCCGACCTCCGGAGGAGCCGTAATTTTCAGCAGGACAGTACCGTCAGCCTTCATCTTTAAGAAGAGCCAGTTCTCCTGGGGAGTGCCTTTCTGCACCGTGACATATAGAAATTCTTCGCCGCCTTCTGTGGCAAAGACGAGAGAGTGGATCTCGGGGTACGCTGTCGCGATCTTTCTCAGCAGACGGCCATCGGAACCGTAGACCAGAACGCCGGTGTTGCTCTGGGTACTGACATATATATCGCCTGCCTTGTCCTGGGCTATGGCACCATGCGTTCCTCCGAACGATGTGCCCGCGGGCAAGGCTCCCCAGCCGGATACAACCGCATAGGTCCATTCGCCATTGCCCGTGAGTTGAAGAGGCCCGGAAGAGGAATTCGAGGGAGTTGAAACTGAGCGTCCGTGCGCGAGTGCAGTAAGTCCTGCCGCGGCAAGAAATGTGCGCCGATCCATGTTTGTCATGGTGTGCTCCTGTGCGTGGCTGTGGAGGCAGGCTCCGCGGGCGTGTCGAATAAGTAGATGTGGCGCAGGTTAGGCATGCCCTTTAATGGAGCCAGTGCGTCACTCGTGACTTTGGTCCCATTCAGGTTCAAGTAGGTGAGCTGTGACAGAGGCGAGAGTTTCGCCAGGGCCTGCCCCGTAACCGCGGTCCCCTCTAAGTGAAGAGCACGTAAGCTGGAGAACTTGCTTAGGGTGTCGAAGCATGCGTCGGTGACCGCCGTGCGTCCGAGTTCGGCCTCGACGATGAACGGCGCGAATCGTTGGAAGCGCGCCAGTTGTGCGTCGTCGAACTTGGAGGCTACATCATTCGTTCTAAGAATCAGGCCATCGGACGGCATTGCCGATACGGCGACCAGTTTTGCGCTCTCGGAGCTTTGCATCTGACGAATCTCATTCATCAAGTAGCTGTAGTCACCCACCGGTTGAAGCGGCAAGTCTGCGTTTTCCCGAGCCGTAGAAATTCCTGGAATACTGGCCGTTGTGGGGGAAGCGCCGGCAAGAATCCAAGCGCGGAGGGCCGCGATTTCGTCGGTGGTCAAGGGCGCCCGGCCTTCGGCAGGCATGAAGTGGCGATCACTTGGGGAAAGCGTGACTCTCTGCAGTAGCAGACTTCGATCCGGATTTCGCGGCGCAATGACAGCTCCATCTCTGCCTCCCTTCATTAACAGCTCATAGAAATCAAGGCGAAGGCCGGCTTGTTCCTTGCTGGCTCCATGGCACGAAACACACTTGGCATCAAGGATGGGATGAATATGGCGCGCGTAGACTGAGCCGACATAGGCCGCGTCAGAAGCTGCAGATGCCGATGGGAAGAGTTCCTGCAGCGGGCCCGGCATATAGCGAGTCAGGTAGTCGCTTCCATGGGTGAGCGAACCTCCCTGATGCGCCGTCCAAGTAAGCGTGAGCAAGGTTACTGCGAGCAGCGAAGGATAGATCCGGTGGAGTTGTCCTGACACCCATGCGGGACGCACGGCGACACACAACATTAATTCAACCAGGAGCGCGATACCGCCCCACATGTGACGCGTGACAGTTGCGCCCATGACCCCGCTGCCATACGCCAGCAAGATTCCGCAGACAAAGGTTATGGCGCCGGTAGCCAACGTCAGGAGCAGCACGAAACCTGCGGCTTCACGCAATGCGAGCCGAGTCGTCCCCGCCAGCTCGAGCAACGGCAGCAACACGAGCATGCCAATCGGTAGGTGCACGAGCAAAGGATGAAAACGGCCAAGAAACTGAAGCCCGTCGGCATGCGGCCGCCCATCTAGGGGAACAGCGAATGGCAACATCACCAGCAGGACACTCAGGCCCAGGGTAAAAAGCCCTTGCGCCGGCCCATTTCGGAAGCGCAGATTTCGTATCGCCGCGATTAAGTTGTGCCCTGCGATCACGCCAGCAATCCCTGGACTACGTGGGCTGGGACAGGAGTCGTCAACTTCTGATCGAGGCCTTGAAACTTGTAGGTGAACTTGCTGTGGTCAATTCCCAGGCAATGAAGAATTGTGGCGTTGAAGTCGCGCACGTGGACCGGATCTTTGACGACGTTGTAACTGTACTCGTCAGTTTCGCCATAGGTAATGCCGGGGCGGACGCCACCGCCCGCCATCCAAGTGGTGAAACATCGGGGGTGGTGATCGCGGCCGTAGTTGTCCTGCGTCAAACCACCTTGGCTGTACACTGTACGTCCAAATTCGCCCGCCCAGATCACCAAGGTGTCATCAAGGAGTCCGCGGCGTTTTAGATCGGTGACCAGCGCGTATGCGCCTCGGTCTGTTTCCTGACAGAGAGTGGGCAAAACTCCGACCACATCACCATGAACATCCCATCCGCGTTTATAAATTTGGGTGAAGCGCACACCGCGCTCGGCCATCCGGCGCGCGAGCAGGCAGTTATAGGCAAATGTGCCCGGCTGCTTGGCCTCGGGACCATAGAGATCCCATGTGGACTGCGGTTCCTTGCTGAGATCGGTAAGCTCGGGCACGGATGACTGCATCCGAAACGCCATTTCGTACTGAGCGATGCGCGCGTTTGTTTCGAGGTCGCCGACTTCTGCCAGTGTCTGACGATTGATCTGCTCGACGGTGTCGAGCATTTCGCGGCGGACGTCCCGATCGACTCCCGCAGGGTCGGCGAGATAGAGTACGGGATCCGCGCCCGACCTCAGCCCTACGCCTGCGTATTCCGAAGAGAGAAAGCCGCTACTCCACAAGCGGGAGGAGACCGGCTGGTTGTTTTCCTTGGGGTTGGTTTTAGTCTGCAGAACGATAAAAGTCGGCAAGTTATCGTTCATGCTGCCCAGACCATAGGCCAACCACGAGCCTAGGCAAGGCTTGCCGGCATTCATGTTGCCGGTGTTCATGAGCATGATCGCAGGCTCATGATTGATGGCGTCAGTGTTCGTTGTTTTGATGATGGTGAGATCGTCCACTATGCGCGCAGTGTAGGGTAACAGGGAACTTACCCACGCTCCGGTCTCTCCGTGCTGCCCAAAAGGCCAGTGTGATGGCGCTACCGGGAAGTGTGCCTGGCCGGCAGTCATACCGGTCAACTGCTGGTTGCCGCGAACGGAATCCGGCATGTCCTTGTTGAACTGGGAGGCCAGGTTCGGCTTGTAATCGAAGAGATCCATTTGCGGTGGCCCGCCCGACATGAAGAGATAAATCGCGCGTTTCGCCTTGGGTGCAAAATGTGGCAGGACAAGACTGTTACGTCCCTCCGCTGATACAGAATCGATATCTGCTCCGTCTGCATAACTCCGCAGGCCCAACTCACCGAAGAGCCCCGCCAGTGCGGCCCATCCCAACACTTTTCCGGATCGGCCCAGGAAGCGCCGCCGTGTCTCGACGGCGGCCCACTCCCGTTTAAGACCTGCGGGGATGGGAAGGTCAAGAGGAGTGACGGAATTTTCGCAGTCGGTACAAAGTGGATGTTGCTTCATATCAGTCCCCGGCTATTTGTTAATCGTCTCATCGAGATTGAGTATTTCACTGGCCACCATAGTCCAAGCGGCCAACTCTGGTTCTGGAATCGATACATCACGCTTGTTCTCGCCCAGTTGCAGAAGAGCGTGCGCAGCTTTGGGATCCTTTTCGTAATGGCTTTGCAATTTTTGCAGTGAAGTTTCGAGAGCCGCTGCCATGGACGCCGGCGGATCATGAGCAAGCAGAATCTCACTCATGCGGTTAACGCGTTGCTGTGGATTCGGGCCCGCCTCATGGATCACGCGCTGCGCCAAAGCGCGGGCCGCCTCCACCCACTGCACATCATTCATAGTCACTAGAGCTTGGAGCGGTGTATCGGTACGTTGCCGGCGGGTGCATACCACATCACGCATGGGCGCATCGAACGCATCCATATTCGGGGATGACGCCATACGCTTCACATATGTGTACATGCTACGGCGGTACAGCGCATCGCCGTCCTCCTGAACATAATGGACCGTATCGCTAGACGGATAACTCACCTCTTCCCAAATGTTCGCGGGTTGGTAAGGTTTTACGCTGGGGCCACCCACCTTCTCCACAAGAAGCCCGCTCGTCTGGAGAGCGGTGTCGCGGAGCATTTCGGCATCCATGCGAAACCGCGGGCCGTGTGACAAGAGCAAATTCTTCGGATCTTTGGCGAGCTGCTGTGCACTTGATTTTGCACTCTGCCGATATGCTGCCGACATGACCATCAGTTTGTACATATGCTGGATGTTCCATCCGCTCTCACGGAATTCGACGGCGAGCCAGTCGAGCAGTTCGGGATGAGTGGGCCTCTGGCCCATGAGGCCAAAGTCTTCAGTGGTTTCGACGATGCCACTTCCGAAGAGCTCGTACCACATGCGGTTTACAGTTACGCGCGCGGTGAGCGGGTTTGCAGAGCTGACAGTCCACTTCGCCAAGGCGAGTCGGTTGTGAGGTTCGCCGGACTCCAGTGGCGGCAGAAAGTGAGGAATATCGGCCTCTACGCGTTCGGTGCGAGCGCTATATACGCCGCGCGTCAGCACGTGCGCGTAGGCGAGCGAGGCCTTCTCCCAACTCACTTGCGTCAGATCGCCGCCGATCGATAGCCGGTCAAGCTGCTTATCGAGCGGAGCGATCTCCCGTTGAATAGCCTGATATGAAGGATCCAAATGCTTGAGATAGAACTCGCTCATGACTTGCCATTGGTCTGCCGTCCATTGCGAAGCAGGATGCGACGCAATTTCGGCAGCATAATCTTCGAATGGAAGCCGCTCGACTTCATCGCGGCTCAGAGTCCGCGCATAGAGCCGAATATCCTGGTACCTTGCTTCTTTCGCTGGATGCTCTTCGGGATCGCGCCATCCAAGCTGCATGGGAGCCGGGGTGCGGATAGTCGCGTGTGAGAGGTTGTCAGAAATTACCCGAGTAGGGATCTCGACGCCATTGAGGTATATCTTCACTCCCGAAGCTCGGCCCGAGCCGTTGTAAGTGAAAAAGATGTGCTTCCAAGCGCCGTCGAGCGGGAGGGGGGAGACCGAGATGACATGTATCGCAACCTGCGGAGTCGTATCCGTGGGTGGTTCTGCCGCCGAATGTTTCTTCGTCTTTGCCTCCGCTGCTTCACTTGCTTTGCTCTTCTTGCCCGCTTCTTCCTCGGCTTTCTTTTGTTCAGGCGGTTTGTTGGGGGCCAGATCCTTCTTGCTCAGGTCCTGCGGAGAAGGATAGTTGAACGGTTCCTTAGCCTCGGGCTGTTTCTCGTGCGCTCCGTTTTTGGTTGATTTCCTTGTTCGATCCTGCGGAATTGACTCTTTCGGCATCTGGTTCACCAATGACACGCTCAGGAATCCGTCTTCTGCTGCCAGCTCCCAGCCCCGGTCGTGCTGGGTAGAGTCCATTTTCGAGAGCAGTGTGCCAAAACTTCCTGGATGAAACGGCGCCGAGCGGAACATAAACCAACCTCCGGAAGAGAAGGCTTGCTCTGTGTCATAGTCGCCAGTCTGTCCCAGGAGCACCCGTGTACTGGACTGCATGCGGAAGTCCGGCCAGAGCCACGTGGTCTCGCCCCATTCTGCCTTCAGAGTGCTCGTATGGAAACTGGCGGGGCTCGCATTGGGTGCGCTGTTTCTTAACTCTTCTCCGCTTCCTTCATCGAGCCGAAGGCGCAGTACCAGTCCATTGCTGGCAAGCGCGCAAGGAGCAGCGTGACCCGAAGAAAGCCATTGCGCGACTAGGTCATGGCCGTTGCGGCGCATCTCGTTTAGCCTGCCTTGGAGATTGGAGCGCTGGACGAGGACATGGTTATAAACGTCCTGGTTTTGAGCCGTAGGGATGCGCACCACAGGCGCCCAAACGGGCCGATCGTCGTTGAACGGCTTCTCGTCAAGATTGTTGACGAAGGCGCTCAATGCATAAAAATCGTGCTGCGTGGTTGGATCGAACTTGTGGTCATGACAAACGGCGCAACCAACTGTGAGGCCTATGAATGTCGCTGCGAACGCTTCTGTGCGCTCGCGAGCGATGTTGACCCGTAACTCCTCAGGAATGGTGCCGCCCTCATTACTGCTCACGCCCAACCTTACATATCCACTGCCGATCAACGGGTCAAGGCTTTTCATCGGGATGAGGTCGCCGGCGATTTGTTCCATGGCGAACTGGTCGAAAGGCTTATTGGCGTTGAACGAGCGGATCACGTAATCGCGATAGGGCCAGATGTCGCGGCTGTTATCAAAATGCAGTCCGTAGGTGTCAGCGTAGCGGGCGTAGTCGAGCCAGTAGCGCGCGCGTTGCTCGCCGAAGGTCGGCCGTGCCAGAAGACCGTCGACCAGATGTTCGTAGGCATCGGGTGAAGTGTTATTGACGAATGCGGTTACTTCGTCAGGAGTAGGCAGCAGCCCAGTGAGATCGAGGGTAACACGCCGGATAAGCATTGCCCGGTCGGCTTCCGGAGAGGGATGCAAGCCTGCTTG
>DATDGW010000302.1:0-32665 GCA_036521895.1 Candidatus Sulfotelmatobacter sp.
GGATTTTCTGATCTATGCTCGCGCCCGGTTTTTGATCCAGATCGGCGTTCCCACGAAGCCGAAGGCATCGCGAATCTGATTCTCCAGGAATCGCTGGTAGGAAAAGTGCAGCTTCACCGCGCGATTGGTGAAGAGCACGAACGTCGGCGGAGCGACCGAGGCTTGCGTCATGTACAAAATCTTCACGCGCTGGCGGACGGGGACGGAGGCGCGGTCAAAGTCGACACGCTCGATGAAGCGGTTCATCTGCGACGTGGTCACGCGTTTGCGGCGCTCGGTCGCCACTTCTTCCAGCAACGGGAAGATCTTCTCGGTGCCTTTGCCACTTTGTGCGGAAATGAAGACGAGGGGCGCATAGTTCAAGAACTTGAGTTGGTAGCGTAAGCGCTCTTCGTAAGCGTCACGATCGCCGGGGCGCTTGCTTTCGCGCATGCGCTCAGCTTTGGTGGGTCGCGCTGCCTTCTCTTGGCCGCTGATCATCCGGTCCCATTTGTTGACCACGATGATGATGGAGCGTCCGCTTTCGTGCGCGTATCCGGCGATCGAGGCGTCGAGTTGGCTGACGCCTTCGGTGGCGTCGATCACCAAGAGCGCAATGTCAGCGCCTTCCAGATGCTTGCGCGCCATCACAACCGACAACTTTTCGGCCATCAGATGGGTCTTACCTTTGCGGCGGATGCCGGCGGTATCGATGAAGCGGAAGCGGCGTCCGTTATGCTCGACGATTTCGTCGACCGCGTCACGAGTGGTGCCGGGAATGGGCGAGACGATGGCCCGGTCGGAAGAGGTCAGGCAATTGAGAAGCGTCGACTTGCCCACATTGGGATGCCCGATGATGGCGACTTTCACCTCGCGAGCATCTTCCGCTTCGGACGTCGTTTCTTCGCCGGAGGGGTCGTCCGCGTTCACCGTAACCTCTACGGGCGAGGCTTCCGGCAAACTCTCCAGCACCGCGTCGAGCAGATCGTCGATGCCGCGTCCGTGCTCGGCAGAGATCGGAAACATCTTCTGCACGCCAAGCCGGTGGAAATCGTTGATCAGCGACGATTGCTTCTCGCTGTCGACTTTGTTGACCGCCAGGAAAAGCGGGCGGTTTGCCTTGCGCAACAGGCGCACCAATTCGAGATCAGGGCCGGCAAGTTCGGTGCGTCCGTCGATCACCATGATGATGGCGGCAGCCTCGTCGAGCGCCACGCGGGCCTGGCGATAAATTTCTGAGGGAATCTGATCTTTTTCTTCCGGAAGAATGCCGCCCGTATCAACGATCCGGAGACGCCGGCCGCCCCATTCGGCGTCGCCATAGAGGCGGTCGCGCGTGATGCCGGGTTCGTCGCCGACGATGGCGCGGCGTGAGCCGACAATACGGTTGAAAAGGGTGGACTTGCCTACGTTGGGGCGTCCCACGATAGCAACTGTGGGAATGCCGGCGGCAGCGGTGGCGAGAGTGCTGGTCGAGTTGTATGTAGGCTGAGTCAAAATTGGGTTTGCGTTGCGGCGACGCTTCGTCCGGCCGGTCGGGTCGCACCCCGGACAGCGTAGACGATGCAAAAGGGCCGGAATCGTTATTATAGAGACTCCTGTGACTTTGAGTTCCCATCCCGAGTCTCACCCTGCGACGAACCGCCTTGCGGCTCGCGGCAAGGACGCTTCGCTTTACCAGTTCTTCGCCCCGGGCGGGGTGCTGTCGCGCACGCATCCAGCGTATGAGTTCCGCCGCGGCCAGCTGCAAATGGCGCAGGCCGTCGAGCAGGCGCTGGAGGAAAAGCGGCACCTGATCGTAGAAGCGGGCACTGGAACTGGGAAAACCCTGGCGTACCTGATGCCGGTAATCCGGTCGGGCAAGAGAGTCATCATCTCGACCGGCACGAAGAATCTGCAGGAGCAACTGTTCTACAAAGACGTTCCTTTTCTTCAACAGGCGCTGTACGGGGACACATCCGGCCGGCTGTCGGTTTGTTACATGAAGGGTCGCAACAATTATTTGTGCCGCAAGAAGCTGTACGACCTGACGGATCAGCCTGTGCTCAGTGGTTTGGAAGAGATTGAGCAGTACCGGGCGATCGCCGCCTGGGAAAAGACAACTGGAACGGGCGATCGCGCCGAGTTGGCGGAGCTGCCGGAGGCCAGCCTGCTCTGGCACAAGCTCGATGCCCGGGCCGACGCCTGTATTGGTCAAAAATGCAGTGAGTTTGAGCGCTGTTTTATCACCGAGATGCGGCGCAAGGCGATGGAGAGCGACATCATCATCGTCAACCATCACCTGTTCTTTGCCGATCTTGCCATCAAGCTACAGGCGGATGGCGCGCCGGACGCGGGCATCCTTCCCGAGCCAGCCGCCGTCGTGTTCGATGAAGCGCACGAACTGGAAGGTGTGGCAGGAAATTATTTTGGCATCTCAGTTAGCAATCTGCGCGTGGAAGATCTGGCGCGGGACGTCGAGAACTCGATGCAGCACAACCGCACGCTTTCGGCCTCGATTTCAGGAGCGCTGGGGAGTTTGCGGGAACGTTCGCAATTCTTCTTTTCGCTGTTGCCTCCTGGGGATGGTCGCTTCGCGTTTGAGACTCGCCGTGAGTTTCTGGAGGAGAACGGAGACGAGTTTGTGGGGCTGAACCAGGCGTTGACCCGGCTGGCTGGCGAACTCGAGGGCTTACCGCAGAAGCCGGAAGAAGTGTTCAACTTCGTCCGCCGGGCGCAGGAAATTCAGGTGCAGCTTGGCTACGCGATGGAGTCTGAGGACCGCAACACAGTCTTCTGGATTGAGCGGCGAGGTGGGCGCTGGGGGTCGCGCGGGGCGGCATCTGGCTCCGACGGATCCACTCGCGGACGACAAGACGTGTTTCTGCAGGCGACGCCGATCGAGGTTGGTCCTATCCTGCGCGAGTGCTTGTGGTCGAAGCTGGAATGCGCCGTGCTGACTTCCGCAACGCTGGCTGTGGGAGGAGGATTTGAGTACATCCGGCAACGGCTTGGCATGGAGCATGCGCGCGAGTCGGTGCTGCCTTCGCACTTCGATTATGAAAGCCAGGCGCTGCTCTACGTGCCGCCGGACCTGCCCGATGCGCGCACGCCGCAATTTACGGCCAAGGCCGCAGAACGAATTCGCAGGCTGCTCGAGATCACACGGGGAAGGGCATTCGTCCTGTTTACCAGCTATGCGCAGATGAACGACATATACCAGCGTCTGCTGGGCGAAGTTGAGTTCCCAATCTTGAAGCAAGGCGACGCGCCGAAGAGCGCGCTGCTGGAGGAGTTCCGCTTGACTCCGAATGCGGTGTTGTTCGCCACGTCATCGTTCTGGCAGGGCGTGGATGTGCAGGGGGAGCAGTTGAGTTGCGTCATCATTGATCGCCTGCCGTTCGCCGTGCCCAGCGACCCAGTCGTGGCCGCCCGGGTGAAGGCGATCGACGCCGACGGGGGAAACGCGTTCTTTCAATATCAAGTGCCAGCCGCGGTGATCACGCTGAAACAAGGGTTCGGACGCCTGATTCGTTCCCTGCGCGACCGCGGGCTTCTGGTGCTGCTCGACAATCGTATTCTGAGGAAGCAGTACGGGCGGGTTTTCGTCGAAAGTCTTCCGAACTACAAAAAAACGACGGATATGAGAGCCGTGGAAGAATTCTTCGGCCTGGGAGGTTAATCCCGTTTCACTTTCGTGTTTGGCGGGGGCGGTTAGCTCGCTAACAGCCTCATACCCGCGGCAGCAGCATCTTTAATCGACGGTGAGAACATACTGACATTCCGCCGCGTGGCCACAGCGCTCCATCAGGCAGTCCGCGAAGTTTGCACGACTGACGTGAAACTTGCGCAGCGCCGGGGAGACGATCTCCGCCCGTTCCACAACCAGTTCCCTGCTCCGCAACAACCTTTCCACGATGTGTTCAATCTCGTGCTTCTTGAAATGGAAGGAGAACTGCAGCACCCACTCGAGTTCCGCGATAACCACCCAGGACAGAAACCCGGGCGACTCGGAGGACAGGGAATCGATGACCTTCGCTGCTGCCGCGGCTTGGGCGGGATGGCCGTGCGTGACATAGCGGGCTAGCACATTGGTATCGAGACCGATCATCGAGAACGCGATGCACCGTTCGCGATTGCCCGATCCATCTCTTCCAGAGACTCGGGTTTGGTTCTCCCGCCCCGAAACACTCCCTTCAGGTCGCGCACCGACCCTGTAGCGGGCACGAAGGAGAACTCCCTCTTCCCGGTTTCTACAGACTCGACTCGGTCCCCCGGGTCCAAACCCAAGGCGTGACGCACCTTATAGTAAGGAGCATTGGCCTGCCAGTTGCGTTCCGTTACTTTCCTGTCGCCGATGTGTTCCTCAGCACGCCCACCCCAATTCCCGACGCTTCCGCTTTCGTGTGGTACACACGCTCTGTAGCCTTCACGAAGTCGGCGGGCTTGGCGTCTGGAATGTTGACGAATGTCTGCGGATTGCGGTCGGTCAGCGGGAACCATGAGCTTTGCACCTGGACCATGATGCGATGTCCGCGGCGAAAGGTGTGGTTGATGTCCTGCATGGTGAAGTTAATTTCTTCCACCTTGCCAGGAGTGAATGCCTCCGGCTTCTCAAAGCTGTGACGGAACTTGCCCCGGAATGGCTCGCCGCGCACCAGTTGCTGATATCCGCCCATCGTGAACGGCGGCGCCGGCACGTCTTTTCTCGGTTTGTCCCGGTCTTCGGGTCGGGCCGCGTCCTGCTTGCTGTCTGGATAGTCGGGCGGATATACGTCGATCAACTTCACATCCCAATCGGAATCCGAGCCACTGGTCGAGACAAAGAGTCGCGGCGAGATCGGTCCGACAATCGTCACGTCTTCCTGCAGCACGGGCGTCTGATAGACGATTACGTCGGTGCGGCTGTCGGCGAAGCGCTGGTCCGAAAGCATGTATTCTTGCGGCACATTCAACGCCGCGTAGTTCACAAACGGCACGGGCTTGGCTGGGTCGCTCCCGTATTCATCGAAGGAGGGAGTGTCCGCGGCAGGCGCTTCGAAGGAGAGTCCGCCCTTGGCGTGGAAGTAGAGCGTCTTCGGTTCGGCGTCCTTCGGCGGCCAGGCAGAATATTGCCGCCAGACATTCGTGCCGGTCTCGAAGACGTACGCTTTTGGGAGCTTGGCGTCTCCGTTGCCTTTGAGATATTGCTCAAAGAATGGGAAGAGGATGTTCTTGCGGTAATATTCGCCGGTGTTCGAGGCAAACTCTACGCGTCCCAAGTGGTTCCCGTCGTACCGCGCCCAGCCGCCGTGCACCCACGGTCCGATCACGAGCGCGTTGAAGATTGCGGGATTGTTCTTGTCGATCGAATGAAATGTCGTGAATGGTCCTTGCAGATCCTCGGCGTCGAACCATCCTCCGACGGTGAGCACGGCGCAATGAATGTTCTTCATGTGCGGGGCGAGATTACGCGCCTTCCAGTAAGCGTCGTAGGTATCGTGTCCCACCTGGTCGTCCCACAACGCGCTCTTGCCATCGAGATACTTCCTCAGGTTCGCCAGCGGCCCGGCCTGCAGGTAAAACTCATAGGCGTCTTTGGTGCCCCAATCGAAGGGGACGGACGCCTTCGGCGGAAGCTGCGGATTCTCCTGCGGCTTGAACTGGCTGTAGAAACCGAAGTTCGCCGCCAGCATGAACGCGCCGCCGTGGTATGCGTCGTCTCCCATGAACAGATCCGTCATCGGGGCCTGCGGAGAAGCGGCCTTCAGAGCGGGATGCGAATCGATGATGCTCGCCGACGTGAAGAATCCCGGATACGAGATCCCCCAGATGCCCGCGTTCCCGTTGTTGTTCGGCACATTCTTGAGCAGCCAGTCGATGGTGTCGTAGAGGTCGCTGCTGTCGTCAACATCCTGGCTCGACTTCTTGTTGTCGATGTGCGGGCGCATCTCGATGAACGTGCCCTCTGACATGTAGCGGCCGCGCACGTCCTGAAATACGAAGATGTATCCCGCTTTGTCGAAATCGGGCGAGGGACCGAGTTGCGTGCGGTACAGGTCAACTCCGTAAGGCCCTACGCCATAAGGCGTCCGGTCGATCAGGAAGGGATACGGGTGCGCGCTATCCTTCGGCACGTAAACCGATGTGAACAGGTGAACGCCGTCGCGCATGGCAATTCTGTATTCGTACTTCGTGTAGTGCTCTTTGACGTCGAACTCCGCCGCGTCAGGCCGGTTCTGCGCCGTCAGGCACGCACTCAGAGTCAGAATAAACAACAACAGAATCGACAATTTTCGACGCAGCATGCGCGCTCCTGGGGATGGAATGACGACTAGGCAAGCTACCGTCTATTGGGGAATCGAGTCAAGCGGGACTGCTCCGGCACCGCCATTCCAGCGGTACAATAGATGTTTCGCCATACATCGCGGGCCGCCTAGCATTCAGGCTCTGGCTGCCGGGGGATCATGTTCGAAGTCACGGTCGAAGACACTTTTGCCGCGGGTCATTACCTGCGCAACTACAAGGGCAAGTGCGAGAATCCGCACGGCCATAACTACAAGATCCGGGTCACGTTGGCCGGCGCGGAGTTGGACAAGGCTGGCTTGCTGCTCGACTTCAAGGACCTGCGCGAAGTCATGAAGCACGTCATCGAGCGACTGGACCATCAGATGATCAACGAAATCGAGCCGTTCACCGTGATCAATCCGTCGGCGGAGAACCTTGCAAAATACTTCTACGACGAGTCGAACTCCAGGCTGCAGGCCGTGACCAGCGGCCGCGTGTGGGTGAAGGACGTAACCGTCTTCGAGACTGACACGACCACCGCGAAATACAGCGAGTAATGATTGTTCGTCCGCAGTGTGGGGGGGGCGCCCGCACGACAGCCGCCGGCGCTACGATGCAGATCACCGAAATTTACAAATCGCTGCAAGGGGAGTCGACCTACGCAGGCCTGCCCTGTGTGTTCGTTCGCCTGACGGGATGCAATTTGCGCTGCTCGTGGTGCGATAGTGAATACACTTTCCAGGGCGGCCGCAAGATGGACAGCGAAGAAATCCTCGGCGAAGTCGCGCGTTTGAGTTCCGGCGGCGGCCTGGTGGAGATCACCGGCGGTGAGCCGATGCTGCAAGAGCGCGAGCTTGTGCCGTTTATGCAGCATCTTCTCGACGAGGGTTACAAGGTTCTGCTTGAGACCAGCGGGGAGCGGCCACTCGAGCGCGTTCCCTGCGGCGTCATCAAGATCGTCGACGTAAAGTGCCCAAACTCCGGCGAGGGCGAGACGTTTTGCATGGAGAATCTGGAGACTCTGGGGCCGCACGACGAAGTCAAGTTTGTTCTGAGCAGCCACGCCGATTACGACTTTGCCAGAGAGTTCACGCAGAGACACAATCTCGCCGAGCGAGTGAACGCCGTGCTGTTTTCCCCGGCATTCCGCAAGGACGCGACCGGCGCGCGCGACAGCTCGCACTGCCTGCTCGATCCCCAGGAACTGGCCGAATGGATGCTTGCCGACAACGTTCCCGCCCGGCTGGGACTGCAGCTGCACAAGTTTATCTGGGATCCGGCGGTGAAAGGAGTGTAGAGGACTGTTGATTGCTGATTTCTGATTGTTGATTGAGAACCAAGAAGCGTTGATTGTGACCTTCAATCAGCAATCAAGAACCATCAAGCAACCATTGTTTTCATGATGCCAACCTCAAAGCCAGCCCGCGCGGTCGTACTGTTGAGTGGAGGAATGGACTCCTGCGTTTGCGCCGCCCTGGCGGCACGTGACCACGAGGCCGCTGCCGTCCACGTCAGTTATGGCCAGCGGACCGAGGAGCGCGAACGCCAGTCGTTTCTTGCCATCTGCCAGCGCCTGAAAATCCACAACAAGCTTATGGTGCGGAACGAGGCGCTGCGTGCCATTGGCGGATCGGCGCTCACCGACGATGCGATTGAGGTGCCAGCGGCGGATCAGATCGGGCAGACTATTCCCGTCACCTACGTCCCTTTCCGCAATGCTCATTTCCTGGCTGTCGCCGTGAGCTGGGCCGAGGTGCTGGGCGCGGAGAAGGTGTACATTGGCGCAGTCGAGCCTGACAGTTCGGGCTATCCCGATTGCCGCCCGGCGTACTACAAGGCATTCAATGAGGTGGCGAAGACAGGCACGAAGGAGGGTCGTATCGAAATCGTCACCCCGCTCATCGCCATGCGGAAAACCGACATTGTGCGGCTTGGCCTTGAACTCGGTGCTCCCTTCGATTTAACTTGGTCATGTTACAGCCGCGAGGATCAGGCTTGTGGCATCTGCGACAGCTGTGTGTTGCGCCGGCGCGCCTTTGAGGCCACAGGTAGGCAGGATCCAATTTCGTACGCGGCGGGTCAAATATCGCGGTAGCGATTTCGATCGGCTTTTTGTGATCGGCGAGCAAATTTAACTTTGCCGGGAGGCAAAATGAAAAAGTATTTCGCAATCCTTCTATTCGCAACTCTGGCTCTTGGACTGTGTGCTCCTATGGTCCTCGCCCAGGCTTCAGGATCGGTTAAGGGCGTCTGCAAAGATTCCCAGGGAAATCCCCTCCCCGACGCGGTCGTCGTCTGGAAGAACATGGACAACGGCCAAACATACACGCTGAAGACCAACAAGAAAGGCGAATATTTTTCGCTGGGACTGTCGCCGGGTAAGTACCTGGTCACTCTCTACAAGACCGCCGACGATGAGAAGGCAAATAAGGAACTGGACCATGTCAAGGGCTTCCAGGTCAACCTCGACGAAAACGAACTGGCGTTCGACTTAAAGAAGGACCAGGAAGCCGCCGCCAAGGGCCAGGGACTTTCCCCCGAGCAGTTGAAGGCGATGCAAGAGGCCCAGGCCAAGCAGGCGAAGGAAACGAATACTGTCAAATCTCTGAACGAGAAGCTCAACGCGGCCAAGACCGCGGCTGATGCCGGCGACTACGACGCGGCCATCGCTGCCCTAACCGAGGCCACCCAGATGGACGCAACCCGCGATTTGATCTGGTTCAAACTGGGCGACTACTACCGCATGTCGGCGCCCAAACAGACCGATCCGGCAGAGAAACAGAAGCGCCTCGATTCAGCCGTCGAAGCGTATCAGAAAGCCGTCGATCTGAAGAAGGCCACCACCAACGACAAAGATCCCAACGCGACCAAGAACCTTGCCGCCTACTACAACAACCTAGCGGATGCTTACTACAAGGCAAAGAAGATCGACGATGCGGTCAAGACCTACGAATTGGCGGCGCAGACGGATCCCTCTGCGGTGGCTCAGGCGTACTTCAATATCGGTGCCGTGCTCACCAATTCCGGCCGGCCGGATCAGGCCAATGCGGCCTTCGACAAGTGTCTTGCCGCCGACCCTACCCGGGCCGAAGCCTACTACCAAAAGGGCTTGAACCTGCTGGGCAAGGCCACCCTCCAGGGAGATAAGACCGTCGCCCCGCCGGGGACCGCCGAGGCCTTCCAGAAGTACCTGGAACTCTCGCCCACGGGTCCGAATGCCGACAGCGCCAAAGCGTTGCTTGCCAGCATCGGTTCCACCGTGGAAACCAGCTATGGCACGAAGAAGAAGACTACTCCTCCGAAGAAGTAGGGATCCGATTTCAGTCACGCAAAGGGCGGCTCCATCGAGCCGCCCTTTGTGCATTTGGGCGCCTAAGAGGTTACTTAGGTCTATGGACTTGCTGTTCTTCGCACACGGCCCGGGTCGCGGTACAGTTAACTATCTGAGTTTTCTTCCAATTCTGTGGTGCGTGCGATTCCTGAGGCGTGAGGACGAATGGCAGCACCAACAATTGCTCCAATTTCCGTTGCATTAGAAGGATTCTCCGGGACTGGCGGAGTCGCTACTCCAGCTCTGCTCGGAGCCATGTTGCACGCCGCCGAGAAGGTCAGCGATCTGATTTTTTCGCCCGGTCGTCCACCCCAGGTGCAGGTCTACGGACAGATGATTCCGGTGCAGGTTCCCGGACTTACGGTTCTCACGGCCGATGACACCCGCCACATCGCTGCCGATTTGATCGGCGATAACAAGCAGGCCGTCACGACTCTCCGCGAGCATGGGGCTTGCGACATTTCTTTTGGATTGCCGGGCTTGGCCCGTTTTCGCGTCAACATTTTTATTCAACGCGGCAGTTGTGCCGTTGTAATGCGCGTCATTCCCACCCTGATTCCAGACTTTGCATCCCTGCGGTTGCCCCAACAGTTAAGCGAGGTCACCAAACTCAGAGATGGAATTGTTCTCGTGACGGGAGCGGCGGGCTCGGGCAAGTCGTCCACCCTGGCGGTACTGCTCGACGCCATTAACCGGGAGAAGTATTACCACATCATCACCATCGAAGATCCCATCGAGTTCCTGCATAATCACAAAAGTTCCACAATTCATCAGCGGGAATTGCACAGCGACACACCCAGTTTTGCCCACGCTCTCCGCTCGGCGATGAGGCAAGCGCCAAAGGTCATTCTCGTGGGCGAAATGCGTGATCGAGAGACGATCGAAATCGTGCTTGAAGCCGCTGAGACGGGGCACCTCGTATTCTCCAGTCTCAACACCATGGACGCATCCAAGACCGTCGAGCGGGTCATCAGTTCCTTCGCGCCCTCTGAGCAGCAGTCCGTGCGCGAGCGTTTCGCCAAGTCGTTCCGCTACATCGTGTGCCAGCGGCTCATGTCGAAGTCCGATCGCAGCGGCCGCGTGGCTGCCTTTGAGATTCTCAAGGCCAACGCCCGCACTCGCGAGTGCATCGAAAAAGGCGAGCGCGAAAACAAGAATCTTCTGGACGCGATTAAAGCTGGGGCCTCTGACGGCATGCAGCATTTCGACGGCGAAATAGCGCAACTGGTTCAGGACCGCATCATCGATCTCGAGACTGGCCTGTGTTTCGCCAGTAACGCGGCCATGCTCGGCCAGGAATTAGCGCGGTAGGGTCTCTCCAAACCGCGCGTCGACGCTCGTCCCGCTTGCCCTGTCGTATCATCTCTCCATGTCCGCCACGCCGTTGCAGCCCATCGTCCTGAGCTTTGAAGACGCCCGCCGCGTGCTCGTGGAGCAAGCCGCGCTCGTCCCGGCCGGCGCCGTGGAATCCGTTGATTTGCTTTCTGCCGCAGGTCGTGTTTTGGCCGAGCCTGTGCTGGCGGATCGCGATCTCCCTCCCTTCCCACGATCCACGCGGGACGGCTATGCGGTCCGCTCCGCCGACGTATCGCACCTTCCCGCAACGCTGGATGTGATCGGCGAAATCAAAGCTGGTTCGGCTCCTGAGCAAATTCCGCCCAACGTCGGTACCGGGCAAACCGTGTCCATCATGACGGGAGCCCCGGTCCCGGCCGGTGCGGATGCGATTGTGATGGTCGAGTACACCTCCCAGCGGGGTAAGCACGTCGAAGTCACGAGGAGCGTTATCGCAGGAGAAAACATTGTTCCCCGCGCTGCCGAAGCCCGGGAGGGCGCCATCTTGATCTACCGCGGTGCGCGTATAAACGAGGCGGCCATCGCTCTCGCCGCAGCCGCGGGCAGGTCGCGCTTGCAGGTTTACAAGCGCCCGCGAGTAGCCTTGCTGACGACCGGGGACGAGATTGTGGCCGTCGATGCCCAACCGGGCCCAACGCAGATTCGCAACTCGAACAGCTATTCTCTGGCGGCGCAGGTCCGGCACGCAGGCGGCGAACCGGTTCTGCTTCCCGTAGCTCCCGACGAGTTGCAAGGATTGCGCCGCTTGATCGAAGAGGGCCTTGAATCAGATCTGCTCCTGATGACCGGCGGCGTCTCCATGGGGCGTTACGATCTCGTCGAGCAAGCGCTATCGGAATTGCGGGCGGAGTTTTTCTTCACCGGAGCGAAAATCCAACCCGGACGCCCGGTTGTATTCGGGAAATGTGGCGCGAACGCCCCCGCCCGTGGAAAGTCAGCCACCTACTTCTTCGGCCTGCCGGGGAATCCGGTCTCCACCATGGTGACTTTCGAGCTTTTCGCGCGTCCCATGCTCGAAGCCTTATCTGGCCAGGTTCCGGGCAAACTGATATTTACTCATGTCCGTCTCAAGAAAGAGATTCGCATCAAGACCGGCCTCACTCGCTTCCTCCCGGCGATTCTTTCTGGCGAATTCGAACATTCGGAGGTCGAGCTGGTCGCGTGGCAAGGCTCAGGCGACGTCGCTGCGACCGCCCGGGCAAACTGTTACGCCGTCATTCCGCCGGATCGGGAACACATTTCGGCAGGCGATTGGATTGCGGTGATGGTGCCGTAGTTGCGCGGTGGGCCCTGTACGCCCGATGGCCTCTCGACGTCCGCTCTGCATGTAAGATAGGAATGACGCATGCCGAAGAAACTCTCCCATTACGACCGCGCGGGCCGCGCCCGAATGGTGGATGTATCGGGCAAAACAGCGACGAGACGCGAGGCCGAGGCCAGTGCTTTTGTGGCGATGAACTCCGCAGTGCTCGCAGCGCTTCCCCAAAATCCGAAAGGGGATCCCATGGAGGTCGCGCGCATCGCCGGCATCATGGCGGCGAAACGCACCGCCGAGTTGATCCCCATGTGTCATTCGCTTGCCCTCGCCCTCGTTGATGTCGACCTGCGGCTGTGCGAGAATGGCGTCGCTATCACCGCCAAAGTCGCAACGACTGCGGAGACCGGGGTCGAAATGGAGGCTCTGGTGGCTGCCAGTGTATCCGCGCTGACCATCTATGACATGTGCAAGGCCGCGGACAAGGGGATTGAGATCCGGGAGATCGTGCTGGAGCGGAAGAGTGGCGGCAAGAGCGGAGACTATCGGCGCGCGAAGTAACGAACTCAAATTTCATGGCAAATAACGTCAAGCTGCTGGTGGTGGACGACAATCCGATGGTGCTGGCGATGCTGCAGCAGGCGTTGACCCCGCTAGCGCAAGTTACGACCGCGACGGATGCCGCAGACGCGCTGTTGAAGGCCGTCGACGATACCCCCGATTTGCTGGTCTGCGATTACAAAATGCCGGGAATGGACGGAAAGCAACTGGTCGAGAAACTGAAGAGCCGGCCCGCCACCGCAAATTTTTCCACGGTACTGATGGCGAGCAAGGCGGACATCGCGGAGCGGCTCTCGCCTGCCGACGCGGCTGACGACTATCTGGAGAAGCCGTTTTTTTTGAAGGATGCCACGCGGCGCATCAAGCGCACGATTGATCGCATTGCGCTCGAGAAGATGGCGAAAACCGCTCCCAAGGATGGCGTGGTGCGCGGCAGTCTGGCGCAGATGAATGTCATCGATTTGATGCAGTCGCTGGAGATGGGCCGGAAGAGCTGCCAGCTTTCTTTGAGCAACGAAGGCGACCAGTGCGAGGTGTTTTTCGCCGAGGGGCAGGTGAAGCATGCCACCTATGGAGCACTGGTGGGTGACCAAGCCGTGTTCAAAGTTCTCCGCTGGACCGGCGGAAATTTCCAGCTCGACTTCGAAGGCAAGACCGACAAAGAGACAACGCAACTGAATACCCAGGGACTATTGATGGAAGGCTTGCGGCTGCTCGACGAGTCCTCGCGCGATGGAGGCGGAGAACCGGAACCTGAGGCTGCACCCGTCGCGAGTGCGCCTTCGACTACCAGTAGCAGTGCTCCCAGCGCGCCTCCTAATTCCCCGCGCAGGGGCCGACGGGAAGAAGAGGAAGATGTCCTCCTCGATGGCTGAGACGCACAACCTCACGGCCGCAGTGGTGACGGTCAGCGATTCCTGTGCTCGCGGGCAACGCGAGGATCTGTCGGGTCCGGCGGTCGCGCAATTTCTCCAGAAGCATCTCTTCTCGGTTGCCGTTCGCGAAGTAGTTCCGGACGACTCCATTCAAATTCAGAACTTGCTGATTCGGCTGGCACGTGAGGTGCAGTTCGTCGTGACGACCGGCGGAACTGGCATTGCTGCCCGTGACGTGACGCCGGAGGCCACGGTGTCGGTGTGCGATCGGCTCTTGGACGGCGTGGCTGAACGCATGCGGAGTGAGGGTAGCAAGAAGACTCCATGGGCTGCGCTTAGCCGCGGGGTGTGCGGCGTCCGGGGGCGGGCGTTGATTCTTAATTTGCCGGGTAGCCCTGCCGGAGCAGTGCAGTCGCTGGAGGCCGTGGCGGCATTGATTCCGCATGCGATTGAGTTATTGACCGGCAGGACGGAGCACAAGTAGCGCGGGCCAAAGGCGCTGCCGCGACACAAACCGTCGCGGCCTGGAGGGGCGAGTGCACCCCGTCCCCACACGAGCAGTTTCACCACCAGCATCTTTATTTCGCGGGCTTGCCCGGCCCCACGAGCGCGCGACCCGGAAATACTTCCGGGACTAGCTTGCCCTCGTCGATGAGCGGCGTTCCTCCAACCAAGAGATAATGCACGCCAACGCTCGGTTCCATTGGTTTATCGAAGGTGGAGTGATCGGCGATGGTTTGGGGATCGAACACGACAATATCGGCGTCGGCTCCTGCTTGGAGCCGTCCTTTCTGGTGCCCGGCGGGAGTCGAACGCTCCAGCATCTGCGCCGGCATCAGCGTCATCTTGCGCAGCGCTTCCATCAACGTAAGCGTCTTTTTCTCCCGCACATATTGTGCCAGAACACGAGCGTAGGTGCCCGCGTTCCGGGGATGACCTTCTGCTCCATCGCTGGCAATCATGATCAGCGGGTTAGGGATGATCGCGTCGACCGTTTCCTGCGTGTTGGCGAAGATCAGCACCCACTGCTCCTTGCTGGAATTATGGAGCCCGTCGAATCGCTCTTTGGTGAGGTGTTCGCCGGTACCGGGAAGGACGAGATTGTCGTAGTCGATGCCCAGTTTCTCGCGCCAGCCGGGATTGAACACCGCGGAATTGATGGCCGTCATGCCGGCGATGTAGGGGTAAGCTTCGGTGGTTACATCGAGTCCGCGGGCACGGGCTCCGTCGATCATTGAAATGCATTCCAGCGAGTCTCCCAGACAGGTGCTGTTGACGTGAACGATGTGCAGAGAGGCTCCGGTGATCGCGGCGGCGCCAATCACTTCTTCGGTGGATTCGATGGCCGAGCCGGGCTCGATTCGTCCCGTGCTGCGCATGTGGGTGTAGACGGGCAACTTGCGTTCGGCTGCCACGCGGAATATGTCGATGACCTCGAGGCGTGTGGCCCCGGGGGTGTACTGAATGCCCATGCCGATGCCGAGGGCGCCCGCATCGAGTTCGTCGCGCAGGCGCTGCTGAATGCGCTCGATCTGTTCCGGTGTAGCGGGCTGGTCGGTGGCGGGTCCACTTTTCGGCAGAATGGTTCCGTCGGGCAAAGGTGCGCCGAACACCAGCGATCGCGCCGCCACGTGGCTGGCAGTGGTGCCGTAGTGGATGATGGAGCGTCCTTGCTTGGACATCAGGAACTTGGCGACGTCGGGCGCGCCAATTTCCATTTCGAGAGCTGTGGTTACGCCGTCAAAGGCTTTCACGCGCTGGCTTGCAGGCTCCTGGCCGTGCTGGTGCAGGTCGATGAAGCCCGGAGCGACGACGAGCCCAGCAGCCTGGATCGTACGGCGGCCGCTGAGCGCATCCGCAGAGATGCTGGCGATCTTCCCGTCACGGATGCCAACGTTGCGTATGGCGTCGAGCCCGGTCTCGGGGTCCATGACGCGTCCCCCTTCCAGGACAACGTCGCATTGTTGGGCGGCCGCGAACGCGGATGCCATCGCGAGAAGACAGACACCGAGAAACAGGTTGCGCATGGGGTCTCCGCAGTCAGCGATGATAGCAGGCGGCCGCGTGGACTGACACATTCCTTCCTCGATCACGTACACTAGCGGTTCCCCTTGAAGAATATCGGACACATACTGGCGCGCTATACGGCGTGGATTCTGAGCCTGATGAAGGTGCTCGGGATCTGGGGCGCGTTCGTGATTGCCTTTGCCGATAGCGCCCTGTTGGGCATGCCGGTGGATTTTGTCGTCGCTACCTATGTGCATGAAGATCGCGGGCGCTTCTTGCTCTACGTCGCGATGGCGTCGCTGGGATCGGCGCTGGGCAGCATTCCGCTGTACATCATCGGGTATCTCGGCGGCGAGAAAGTGCTGCGAAAGAGGATTTCAGAAGAACGTTTTTTGAAGATCCATCGTTCGTTTGAAGCGCACGAGTTCTGGGCGCTAATGTTTCCGGGGATGCTCCCGCCGCCCATGCCCTTCAAGATCTTTGTATTGGGTGCGGCGGTCTTCGAAATGCGGTTCCGCGACTTCCTGGTGGCGATCTTTCTGGGAAGATTTGTACGGTTTCTAGTCTTATCGATGCTGGTGCTGTGGTTCGGCCCACAGATTGTCGGCTTGTTCGGCGGGGTGGTGAAGCGGCATTGGATTTGGATTTTGGTCGCAGGCGTGGCCGGAGTTTGCCTGTGGGTAGCGCGGTATCGGAGAAGGGCGGAGGAGGAGTTCGGAGGCTAGAAGAGCGCAGGCCGCGACCGAAGCACGTCGCGGCTCACGCGGGAATCATTTCTATACCAGCATCGGTAAGTTTCTCTTAGGCCGCAGCCGTGTGGTCGCCGGACCTGTCCAGCCATCCGGCAACAGCGTGGAACAGGGCTGGAGCGCCGAACATTCCCGCGGTAAATAACAGATCTCCCGCAACGCCGTGGCGGAAGAAGGGCAGGCCAGCTTCATAGCAAGTCATCAGGCCAGCGGCGGTGCGGGGATACATATTCCATGCCGCCCAGACCGCGAAGTTACTCACCAGAAAAAATGCGATCGAGCCCGCAAGCGCGGAGCCAAGGATGCGGAAAGCTCCTGCATTCTGCTTGAGGGTAGTGCCCAGCCACAGCATCGCGGCATACCACGCCCAAGTCACGAAGTGGTCCCAGCTGAAGGGATATTTGTAGAACAGGGTGGTGAGGACGACGTCGGAAGCGGCGAGCAGCACGAGTGGGATCCAAAATCGGCGGCGTGGTGCGCGCGCGCCGAAGAACAGCAACGCCGCTCCCACTGGAGTGAAGCTCATAGGATGAGGCAGAAAACGGAGCGCTACGGCGAAGAGGACGAATACGTATGCCAGCATGAATCACCTCGTGACGAATTCTTATTCTGAGCGCTCGAGACGGTGCCGTCAAGAGAGCATCGGCGAGGCGCTGGTTTTTCAAGAGGAGACGAGCGGGACGGCTCTTGGAATGGCTCGCCAGTCTTCTAGCGCTGGCCGGGTTCGGGTACGACGATCTCACCCCTGTCCGTATCGTAGACATCGCCGACGACATGCAGGTTCGGGTCGATTTCGACGGCTCTGCTTAGGGCACCGCGACTCTTGCGGCCTGCCAGGGAGCGCGGTATCCCAGCGTAGCGCAAATCCTGAAAAAGGACGATAGAGCCCTGCTGCGGAGGTTGGAGCGCCTCCGTTTCCGTGATGGGATACTGCGCCCAATCGAGGAATGCGCGACCCACGTAGGAATTCTTTGCAGCCAGGGTGACGGGCGTCTCCTCCGGCTTATAACGGATTTCCATGCGGCCTTCGGGATCGACCTCGGGTGCCCTGGAATCCACCGAGGTCAGGGCGAAGAAAGCGGGTGTCTCGACGACCCCGTACCAGTGGAAGGGGTCAATCCACTTGGGATAAGCCGAGGCGCGCAAGGGATCGGCGCCATTGTAGGTGCGGGCGACGAGGGCGTTGACGGCGCGCCGGTGCTCGTAGTCGCGGAGGCCCCACAGCATCACCATGCCCACGAGCGCCAGCGTCGCGGCGACTCGGCCGCGCGGGCCATGCCGGCGTGAGCCGATTTCCTGGTCAATCAGGCCAAAAAACGGCGGTACGACCAAACCCAGAACCAGAAGGCCGAGCATGACCGGTTCGACGATGAAGATGATGTCCCAGGAATACCATTTCCCGGAAAACGGCCAGAAGGGGCGAACGCCGTAGTTGTTGGTGAAGTCGAGCAGGATATGGCTCAGCCCCGCAAGACAGGCGTAGAGAAAAAGCAGGCCCCAACGCGGCGGCAGGTTGGGGTCTTTGATTTTGCGCCCGCGGAGGCGCCACAGCAGATATACAAAGCCGACGACAACCAGGGCATCGAGCGGAACTCCGACGAAAGAGTGGGTGAATCCGCGATGGTGCGCGAAGCCGAAGGCCGAGCCGCGAAAGCTGCCGATCACGTCGAGGTCGGGAGCTTCCGCGGCAAGCGTGAGTGTGAGCGTGGCCAGGGCGGTCTTGCGGTTCAGACCGGCGCGTCCCATGCAGGCGCCGGTCAGGAAGTGGGTGATGGGTTCCAATCGGTTCGAGGAATTCTATTGCGCTTTGCCGCGAGGCGCTATTTAGAACGCACCGGGAGACTCAGCGAAGTAAATTTGACGCGGAAATCCGGGCGAGGGCGCAAAGGAATTCGCCGCGGAGCGCACGTCAGCGGCTGGGCGCTAGCAACGTCAAGGCGTTGGGGACTACCGTGATTTCGGCGGGGAGATTGCCGAGCAGTTCTCCGTCGGCTTCGACGTAGATCTTGGGCTGCTCCGGTGATGTGGCCGAGGGGGGCGTGTACTCACAGGAGACGCTCGTGCTATGCGCAAGATCGATGCCGGGCACCGGCCAGCGTAGCCGCAGCAGGCCGCGCGTCACATAGGCAAGATAGGCCAGACGGCTGGCGGTACGGCTGAAGACGAGCCGCACATCGTCCCGGTCGAGAGAGGCTCCCGGGGCGAGTTCCTGTACAACTCCGCCGAAGTTGCGGATGCGCACGGCGATCAGCTCGGTGACTTCGGCGCGAGCCGGTGCGTCGGAGCCGGTTCCGACATACTCGGCAACAAAGCGTGGCATGGGATAGCTGAGCCACAAATGCCATGCCTTGGCGTAGTAGGCCGCCATCCCCAGGCGCTGCTTGGTTCCGGCATGGAGTTTATAGAAGAGGTGAGCGTCGACTCCGATGCCGGCGGCGACTACGAAATAACGCGTGCCGCGATTGCCTTGTAAATCGGCGAAGGCCACGCGGCCGAGCGCGATGCGGCGCGAGGTCGCGTGGAGTGCTGTCCGGGCCGCCGCTACCGCGTTGAGAGGGAGCTTGATGTCGTGCGCCAGGGCGTTGGCCGTTCCCATCGGCAGGATTGCCAGTGCGACGGGTGAGTTCGCCAGCGCTTGGACGATGTTGTGGATCGTCCCGTCGCCGCCGCAGGCGAAGATCGTATCGCAACCCGAGTCGATCGCCCGGCGGGTTTCTTCGATGGCGTGACCTGCAGAATCTGTGGGAACCAGGTCGGCGTCAACGCTTCCGGCTCGGAGGATCGCGAGTGCTGATTCCAACTCTCGCGGGCGCTGGTTGCTCCCGCCGGAATCCGGATTGTAGAGCAACGCGGCCTTGCGCATAGCGGGGTCGAAGCTGGATTGTACCTGAGCGCGACTGGCTAATCGGAGCACCCTCGCGAGCGCCACTCCCACATACCGAACATGGCTTTCGGGGGCAGCGGATAGCCAATCTGGCGGGCGAGCATGGTGATCTGACCGCGGTGGTGGGCATCGTGCGCGATCAGATACCCGAAAAATCCGGCTACATCGGGACGAAATCCTTTGACGCGGCCATCGGTTTCCAGGGCTCGCCTCAGGACTGCACTCAGAGCTTGCCGGCCGGCCTCAAGCGCAAGCAAAGCTTGCGGCGGAGTCACTGTCGCCCGATCCAGCTGCTCCGGAATGTCCTCTGCCTTCGCTGCTTTCAGCCACATCACGCGCACGTTATGCATGTGAGCCACCATGGCCGCGATGGTGCGCCCTTTGCCATCGGGCGGCTTTACATTCCAGGCCGCCGGCGGAAGATTGTCAATCAAATAGTGGTTGATGCGGTCATTGGTGCTGAAGGCGGTGAGCAATGCTTCCGGCAGTCGATCCAGATAGCCCTTGTCGGAAGCGGCCGATTTGAGGGAAGGATTTTTCGGCATGGGTTGACTCGTGCACGACTTGGCAAGCGACTCAATTTGGCATAAGCTTGGCCCACTCGCAAGTAGTGTTTTCCACAGCCAATTCTCGGTTGTTTGGGGCTCGAACTTCAAAATCAGAGTTCAGGAGGGTTTGACCGGATGAAAATTCTGGCGCAAGTGCTGTCCGTTGCTTGGCTCTGCCTCAGCGCTACGGCGCAAGATCATACGGCCCACAAGCAGACCCATGCAGTTACGCTGGTGACCGGGCTGGGCGATCTCCGTCACCCGGTTTCTACCCACAATCCGCAGGCGCAAGCGTTCTTTGACCAGGGACTGCGCTTCATCTATGCCTTTAATCATGACGAGGCGGCGCGCTCGTTCCAGCATGCCGCCGAACTTGATCCCAGGCTGGCGATGGCCTATTGGGGAGTGGCCGAGGCCGTAGGGCCGAACTACAACGACCCCGCGGATCCCGGGCGTTACAAGCATGCTCACGAGGCCGCGCAGAAAGCCGTGGACCTGTCAACAGGAGCTTCGCCCAGCGAACAGGCGTACATCCAGGCAATGGCCAAGCGCTTTCCGGCCGATCCGAATTCGGATCTGAAGAAAGCCGCCGAAGAATACCACGACGCTATGCGGCAAGTGGCCGCCGAATTCCCGGACGACCTGGACGCGGCCACGCTCTTCGCCGAGTCTGGCATGAACCTGCACCCTTGGGGGCTCTGGCACCAGGACGGCATGCCCGAAGCCGGCACAGAGGAAATCGTGGCGACGCTGGAATCGGTGATGAAGCGCGATCCCAACCACCTGGGCGCGATCCACTACTACATCCACGCGGTGGAGGCCTCGAATAATCCCGAGCGTGCCCTGGCCGGAGCGAACAAGCTGGCCGCACTCGCGCCCAATGCTGGACACATCGTGCACATGCCGGCACACGTCTACATTCGCACCGGAGACTACGAGGCTGCAGTCAAGACGAACGAGCAGGCAGCGGAAATCGATCGCGCCTACATCAAGGCCACCGGTGTGCAGGGTATCTACCCGATGATGTACTACAGCCACAACCTGCACTTTGTCGCCATGTGCGGCGCGATGAACGGCCGCTACGCCGAGGCCCGCAAGAACGCAGACCTGCTGGCCGCAAACGTCGGTCCGCATGTGAAGGAAATGCCGCCGCTCGAAGGCTTCATGACCATCCCAATGGCCGTGGAGGTTCGCTTCCATCACTGGAACGAAGTTCTGAAAATGCCGGCGCCCGACGCGTCCATGAAGACCGTGACCGTCTTCTGGCACTTCGGCCGCGGCCTTGCGCTGGCCGGAACCGGCAAAGTGGCTGAGGCGGAAGCGGAGTACAGGATGGTTGCCGACACCGAGGCCGCCACGCCGCCCGACGTCATCTTCCAGATGCCGATCAATAACAAGGCCAAAGACATCATGAAGATCGCCGAAGATGTATTGGGTGCCCGGGTGGCGATTGCGAAGAAGGACACCAGCGCGGCGATCGCCATGCTCCAGCAGGCCGTCGCCATTCAGGACACATTGAAATATGGTGAGCCTCCCGACTGGTTCTTCCCCGTACGCGAGTCGTTGGGAGCAGCTTTGCTGATGAGCGGAGATGCCGTCGGCGCCGAGAAAGTCTTCCGCGAAGATCTCGACCGCAATCCAAGGAATCCGCGGTCACTGTGGGGATTGCGCCAGGCCCTGCTGCAAGAGAAGCGCGATTATGACGCCGGATTTGTTCAGAAGCAGTTTGAAGCATCGTGGAAGGGCGGTCCGAAGGCGCTGAAGTTGGATGACCTCGTGTAGGTATGACGTGGTTTCGTCGGGGCTGGCTCTTCGCCAGCCCTTCTATTTTCTGGCTGCCTCTTCGCGACGAATGGCGTAAACGAGATGCGCCAGATTGTGCCAGGTTATCTCCTTCCACACCATCATGCCGTTTTTCTCAGCGACCCGGCGAGACGGCAGGTTTTCGGGCCGGATGAGCGAAATGATTCTCCCCACGGGCAGCCGCGCGAACCCGAGATCGCGGCAGGCACGGGCCGCCTCGGTGGCCAGACCCTGTCCCCATAGGTCGCGACGTACGTGGTAGCCGAGTTCAATTTCGTCCTTACCCTGCACGTCCTGCACTGTGAGGCCGCAGTCACCGATGAGTTCGCCCCTCGATTTGAGAGTCATTCCCCACAAGCCGTGACCATGTTCCCGATATCGGCGGATGTTGCGGGAGATCCACTCCTCGACTCCTGAGCGATCAAAAGGAGCGGGGTAGAAGCGCATGGTTTCGGCGTCAGAAAGCGTCAGCGCCAGGGCGTCCACATCCTCCGGACGGAATTCGTGCAGAATCAGCCGAGGGGTTTCAAGGATCTGCACGCTGCTTCGGCCCTCTTTAGTTCGGGGAAGTCTACCCGATTTTACGCAAGCCGGTCATTGACTATAATCGCCCCGATGCCTGCGCCGAAAGACATCGAAAAACAGATAGAGGCTCTGCGCGAGAAGATTCGCCAGCACGAGTACCTCTATTACGTCCTCGATAGTCCCGAAATCAGCGATGCAGATTTCGACCAGCTGATGCAGCAACTGAAGAATCTGGAAGCCGAGCATCCGGCGCTTGTCACTCCGGACTCGCCCACGCAGCGCGTAGGCGGCAAGCCGCGTGAGGGATTCGTCAAGGTCCCGCATTCCTCGCCAATGCTGTCGCTCGACAACACCTATAACGAAGAAGAGTTGCGCGGTTGGGAACGGCGCGTCCACGAACTCACTGGCCGTAGCGATGTGGACTACGTCTGCGAGCTGAAGCTCGACGGCATGTCGCTGGCGCTGATCTACGAAGACGCCAAACTGGCGCGGGGTATAACTCGCGGCGATGGGTCGATCGGCGAGGACGTGACGCTCAACGTGCGCACCGTGCGCTCAGTGCCGTTGTCGATTCCGAAGGAGCGCCTGAAGAAGGCGGGCATCCCCGCAGATTTTGAAGTTCGCGGCGAGTTGCTGATGCCGACCGCATCGTTCAAGAAGATCAATGAGGAACGGGAAAGAAACGGGCTGCCGACCTTCGCGAACCCGCGCAATTTCACTGCCGGGACGGTTCGGCAGCTGGATGCGAATGTCACGGCGGAGCGGCGCATGGACTTCTTTCCCTACATCCTGCTCGAAAACGGCCGTACGTATTTCGACCGACACTCGAAGACACTGCATGCGCTCGATTCGGCGGGATTCAAAGTCAACCCGAACCGCAAGCTGGTGCATTCCATGGACGAGGTGTGGGCGTTCATCCGGGAGTGGGAAGCAAAGCGGGATTCGCTGCCGTATGAAATTGACGGAATTGTCGTCAAAGTTGATCGCACCGGCCTGCAGGACGAACTTGGTTTCACCGGCAAAGCCCCCCGGTGGGCGATCGCTTACAAGTACGCTGCCCGCGCGGGAATCACCAAGCTGGAGAACGTGCGCTGGCAGGTTGGCCGCACCGGGAAACTCACGCCGGTGGCCGAGTTGTCCCCCGTTTCCATTGGGGGCACGACCGTCCGCAATGCCACACTGCACAACATGGATGAGATCGGGCGCCTGGGGGTGAAGATTGGCGATTGGGTGCAAGTCGAGCGCGGCGGCGATGTCATCCCCAAAGTCGCCAAGGTCATCGACGACAAGGACCATCCTCGCGGCAAGGCGGATATTGAGGCGCCGGAGAAGTGTCCCGTGTGCGGAACCAAAGTCGTCCGCACTGAGGGCGAAGTCGACTTCCGCTGTGTCAATGCCAACTGCCCCGCCAAGCTAGCCGGCACGATCCTGCATTTCGCCTCGCGCGGTGTGATGAACATCGACGGCATGGGCGACGCCCTGGTCGCGCAACTGACCGAGCGCGGCCTGGTGAAAAACATCGCCGACATCTACAAGCTGACGAAAGCAGACCTGCTCAGCCTGGAGCGCATGGGCGACAAGTCGGCGCAAAACATCCTCGACGAGATCGAAGCGGCGAAGAAACTGCCACTGGAACGTGTGATCTACGGCCTCGGAATCCGCATGGTCGGCGAGCGCACCGCGCAATTCCTGGCGGAGCACTTCGGATCGATGGAAGCGCTGGAGCAGGCAAGCGTCGAGGAGTTACAGAACGTGGACGAGGTCGGCCCGCGCATCGCCGAGAGCATCGTCGAATTCTTCAGCATCCTCGCTAACCGCAAACTAGTCGAGCGTCTCGGCGAGGCCGGCCTTGCCTTCAAGGGCAAGAAGAAGGAACGCGGCACCAAACTCGCCGGGAAAACGTTCGTCTTAACCGGCACACTGGCGAAATACACGCGCGACCAAGCCAAGAAGATGATCGAAGACTCGGGCGGGAAGGTCACCGGCTCAGTCAGCAAGAAGACAGACTACATTGTCGCTGGGACGGACGCGGGATCGAAACTCGCCAAAGCCAAGGAACTGGGCGTGGCTGTGATCGATGAGAAAGAAATGGAAGGGCTGACTCGCTAATACCTAAATCCGGTTCATCGCTTCCCGCATCCTCCCCCACGTCACCTCCAGCGTCTCCGGCAAAATCCGCGTCTCCCCGATCACCGACACGAAGTTCGCATCTGCCACCCACCGCGGCAGCGCATGCATGTGGATATGTCCCGCAATCCCCGCCCCTGCTGCCTTGCCAATATTCATCCCCAAATTGATCCCATCCGGCCGGTAAAGCTCCCGCAGCACCGACTCCATCCGCTGCGAAAGCGCCATCATCTCCTGCGCCGCCTCGAGCGGCAGCTTCCGCAACTCGTCCAAGTGCGCGTAGGGCACGATCATCACGTGCCCGGGCGTATACGGGTAGGCGTTCAGAATCACGAAGCAATGCTCGCCGCGATGTGCGATGAACACCTTGGCGTCGTCTTTCTCCTTGGGAGCATCGCAGAACACGCACTCAGCGGTCTTTTCCGTGGAGGAGACATAGGCATAGCGCCACGGGGTCCAGAGGTAATCCATAGCAGGGCAGGTTAGCAGATACCCCGCGTGTTCCGAAACCGTAACGCTGAAACCTGGCTGTAACATTCGCCCGATTTGCGTTTGACACTGTTCGCGCACGATTGCTATAGTCGAAGAGTTCCCATTGGACGCGGGTTCTCTGTATAACGTCCGACAGCTGGGATTGTCCAAGCTCACTCGCCAGGGTGGGCCCACCACAACCAAACGACTCGTCCAGCAGTCCGCAAAGCAGGCCCCGCATCCCGTCATCAGAGAGGCATAACCTTGTTCGACGAGACCACCGCCCACAACTCCGAATCCAATTCTACTGTCGCAACTGCCGAACCGACGACAGAGCAGCAACACCAGCCCGAACAGACTCAGGCTGCCGCCTCCACCGACCATTCCAGCGAGACGCACGCGGACTCCGCTGTGGATTCTGCGGGCGACGACAAGACCGCCGCCGCTGAAGACTTCGCCTCTGTGCTCGAGACCTTCACCACTGAAGCCGAAGAGGCCGTGAGCGAAGACCGCGTTATCAAAGGCACGGTGCTGAAGCTGACCGGCACGCACGTGGTTGTCGACATCGGTGCCAAGTCGGAAGGGATGCTACCGCTGGCGGAAGTTCTCGATCACGAGGACAAGCCCAAGTTCAAGCCCGGCGACGAGATCGACGTGATGCGCGAGAAGGGCCCGTCCGAGGAAGGCTACATCAACCTCTCGCACCAGAAGGCACAGCGCATCCACGCCTGGGAAGAGATCGAGAAGGCTTATAACGAGAAGAGGCCCATCCAAGCCGTGGTCGTTGACCGCATCAAGGGTGGCCTCACTGTCGACATTCTCGGTGCCCATGCTTTCCTGCCCGGCTCGCAAGTCGACCTGCGGCCCATCCGCAACCTGGATGGCATGAAGGGCCAGACGCTCGAAGTTGCCGTCATCAAAATGAACAAGAAGCGCGGCAACATCGTTGTCTCGCGCAAAGATTTGCTCGAAGGCGAACAGAACGAAAAGCGCTCCAAGACGTTGCAGCACCTTGAAGAAGGATCGGTGCTCACCGGCGTGGTCAAGAATCTGACCGAGTACGGCGCGTTCGTCGACTTGGGCGGCCTCGATGGCTTGCTGCACATCACCGATATGTCCTGGGGACGCCTCACTCACCCCAAAGATCTGGTCAACGTCGGCGATCAGATTCAGGTGAAAGTCCTGAAGTACGACAAGGAAAAGCAGCGCGTTTCGCTGGGCTTCAAGCAGCTAACTCCTGATCCGTGGCTCGATGCCGAGCACCGCTATCCCGAGGGTGCGCATGTTGCTGGGCGCGTCATCAGCGTGACCGATTACGGCGCGTTCGTCGAACTGGAGCAGGGCATTGAAGGCTTGGTCCACGTGAGCGAGATGACGTGGTCGAAGCGAATGAAGCATCCCTCGAAGCTGGTCAACGTCGGCGACCAGGTGGAGTGCGTGGTCCTTAACGTGAATCCAACCGAGCGCCGCATCTCGCTCGGAATGCGCCAACTGGCGGCCAATCCGTGGGATTCGCTGCACGAGAAGTTCCCGGTCGGCATGACCGTCGAAGGCCGCGTCCGCAACCTGACCGACTTCGGCGCCTTCATCGAAATCGAAGATGGCATCGACGGCCTGGTCCACGTCAGCAACTTGAGCTGGACCAAGCGCGTGAAGCATCCTTCTGAAGTGCTGAAGAAGGGTGACCGCGTGAAGGCGGTTGTGCTCGCCATCGAACCCGACAAGCGCCGCCTGTCACTGGGGGTGAAGCAGCTTCAGCCCGATGTTTGGGAGTCCTTCTTCCAGACGCATCACATCGGCGACGTGGTTCACGGCAAGGTCCTGCGCGTAGCGGCGTTCGGCGCGTTTGTCGAAATCGCCGAGGGTGTGGAAGGCCTGTGCCACAAGTCCGAAGCCGCCGACGAAAACGGCCAGCCGCTTCATCTGGAGCCCGGCCTCGAGCACGACTTCAAGATCATCAAGATGAATCCGGAAGAGAAGAAAGTCGGGCTCAGCATCCGCGCCGTGGGCGAAGAAGCCTCCCGGTCGGAAGTCGAAGCCTACAAGCAGCCCGTTTCCAGCACCAGTTCCACCATCGGCGAACTGATCTCCTGGAAGCGCGCCAGCAACGAAAACAACTAGCCACTCGATGTCTGTCATCCTGAGCGGAGTAGCAGCTTCGCGAAAGCGAAGCTGCTACGAAGTCGAAGGATCCCTGCCCCTCATAAATAGGCCCCGGCGAGGAATTTCCACGATGCTGTCAGGGGCCGTTTGGCCGCTCCCGCCCCCTGTTCTAGAATCATTCGTTTGCCTTTAGTCATCTCTTCCTACAAAGGACTATTACTTTGCCCGAAACCATCTACGACGTAGCCATCATCGGCAGCGGTCCTGCCGGATACACCGCCGCGATCCGCGCCGGCCAATATGGCCTGAAAACCGCCCTCATCGAAAAAGACGGATTCCTCGGCGGCACCTGCCTGCACGTCGGCTGCATCCCGACCAAAGCGCTCCTTTTCAACGCCGAACTCTGGGACCATCTGAAAGAAGCCAAGGAATTCGGCATCGAAGGCGTAGACGCGCGCAAACTTAACTGGGCTGCAGTCCAGGAGCGCAAAGGAAAGATCGTGGCCAAACACGCCAAGGGCCTCGAATTCCTGATGAAGAAAAACAAAGTCGAGACCGTAAAAGGCTATGGCAAACTCACAGGCCCGGCGCAAAACGGAGTGTTCACTGTCGAAGTCACGAACGACAGCAAGGCGAGCCACATCAAAGCGAAGAATGTCATTCTCGCCACGGGTTCAGAAGCCCGCCTGCTCCCCGGACTTGAAGCCAGCGATCGTATCCTCACCAACATCGAGATCCTGAGCCTGAAGGAGCTTCCGAAGTCGATTGTGATCGTCGGCGCCGGAGCCGTAGGCGTCGAGTTCGCTTCGATCTACCGCTCGTTCGACACCGAGGTCACGATCATCGAAATGCTCCCGCGCCTGGTTCCGGTGGAAGACGAAGAAGTCTCCAAAGAACTCGCGCGGGTATACCGCAAACGTGGCATCGCCTTCCACACCAGCGCGAAAGTCGACAAGGTTGAGAACACGAAGGCGGGCATCGCCGTCACCATCACCGCTGAAGGCAAGCAGCAGAAGATCGAAGCCGAAAAAATCCTGATTGCCGTAGGCCGCAAGCCGCGCACGGAAAACATCGGTCTCGAACCCACGAAAATCAAGCCCGACCGCGGCTTCATCCAAACCGATTCCTGGATGCAAACCTCGGAACTGGGTGTCTACGCCGTCGGCGACATCGTACTCGGAACCCCGCAACTGGCCCATGTCGGAGCCATGGAAGCGTTAGTAGCGGTCGCAAAGATTGCCGGCAAGCCCGGCAAGCCGATCAACCCCGAGCACATCCCCGGCGCGACGTATTGCCACCCAGAAATCGGCAGCGTCGGCCTCACCGAAACCAAGGCCCGCGAGGCCGGATACAGCGTGAAGGTCGGCAAGTTCCCCTTCACCGCAAACTCGCGCGCCTCGATTGTCGGCCAGCACGAAGGCTTCATCAAAATCGTCTCCGACGCCGACTACGGCGAGATTCTCGGCGTCCACATCATCGGCCCGCAAGCAACAGAGTTGATCGCCGAAGCTGTAGCCGCCATGGAACTCGAAGCTACCGTAGAAGACTTGATGTGGACGATTCACGCACATCCGACCCTGGCGGAAGCCATGCTGGATGCATCGAACAGCGTCTACGGAATCGCAATCAACGCATGAACTGCTTTGCCACAGATGACGCGGATGCATACGGATTGCGAATCCGGGGAAGGGCGGCTAGAGACGCAACCAAAGACCGCATGGTCATCCTGAGCGCGTCTTTTGCGCGAAGGATCTATGCAGCCCCTCTGTGTCCTCCGCGTCCAATGTGGTGAAGACTTAGACTTTGATCTCAATCGCCCAGCTCGGCGCCATCGACTACGCCACAGGCATAAGACTGCAGCATCAGTTGGTCGATCTGCGCAAAGCAGAAAAAATCGGCGACGTCCTCCTTCTCCTCGAACATTCGCCAGTCATCACGCTAGGCAGAAATGCAAAAGCTGCGAACGTCATAGCCTCGCCCCAACTCCTAGCCCGCCGCGGGGTTGAGCTGTTCGAGTGCGACCGGGGCGGCGACGTCACCTTCCACGGCCCCGGCCAAATCGTCGGCTATCCCATCTTCGACCTCCGCGCGCACGCCGCGCCCCATGGCAAGCGCAAGACACTGGGCGTAATCGAATTCGTTCGCCGCCTCGAAGAAGTCCTGATCCGCACCTGTGTCGACTTTGCGATTCCTACGAAACGAGTTCCCGGCCTGACCGGTGTCTGGACCGATCCGATCCCCCTGTCATCCCGAGCGGAGGAGAACGATTCGAAGAATCGTTCTCTGGAGTCGAGGGACCTTGGGTTGCCCTCTCACACCCCCGAAGCCAAAGTCGCCGCCATCGGCGTCCACATCTCCCGCTTCGTCACCTCGCACGGTTTCGCTCTCAACGTGAACACCGACCTCAGCTACTTCAACCTGATCGTCCCCTGCGGCATCACAACCAAGCCAGTGACCTCGATGCAGCAAGAACTTGGCAAGCCCCTGGACCTGGGCACCGTCGCCGAATCTATCTCCCGCAACTTCGGCACAGTCTTTTCCAGCCACATGCTCTGGGTAGAAACCGTCGAAGCCCTGATGAGCAGGCCAGTCTCGGTATAGTCTTTAATGTGGGCGGGCGCTCTCGCCCGCGTGAAGCGCAAACTAGCCCAATTCCCCACTCTCGCGATACCATCAATACATCGCGCCCAAGCGCCGCCTTACATGGGGAACAAAAAAGCGAAGTCCAAGCACAACTCCAACGGCCGTAGTCCGCGCCACGGTCGTGTGGGGACGAGTGTACTCGTCCGTCCCGTCGAGCGCAGCTCGATGAAGGGAAACAACTCCCCGAACGCTAACCTCCGCACCTACTCCATCCCCGACTACCGTCTGGAGCACCCCGATTTCACCGTCCGCCAACACAGAGAGAAAGACCGCCAGGGCCAGGAGCACATCCGCTACGAAGTCGAAGGAAATCTCGACGCACCCGTGCCGCGGATCCGCGACTCCAAGTATCTCGACCAGAAGCAATGCATCGAGATCTACCGCTACATGCTGCTCAATCGCAAGATGGAAGTCGCGCTGGAAAATCTCTACAAGCAAGGCAAGGTCGTCGGTGGAGTCTACTTCGGCCTCGGTCAGGAAGCCTGCTCCTGCGCCTCCGCCTATGCGCTCGACAAGGACGACTGGTTCGCCCCCATGATCCGCAACCAGGGATCGCTCCTGGTTCGCGGCTTCCGCGCCTCCGACACGATGATGCAGTACATGGCCAAGGCCGACTCTCCCACCAAAGGCCGCGACGGCACCTCGCACTTCGGTGACATCGAAAAACGTAACATGGTTTCGCCGATCTCAATGCTGGGCGATCTCATCCCCGTGCTCTCCGGCGTGGCCCTCGGCGCGCGCCTGCAAGGGCGCAACGTCGCCGTCATGACCTACATCGGCGACGGAGGCCAGTCCACCGGCGTCACCTACGAAGGCATCAACTTTGCCGCCGTGCAAAATCTTGGCCTCGTTCTGTTCGTCGAGAGTAATCTCTGGGCCTACTCCACGCCCTCAGAAATGCAGTACCGGTGCCAAGATCTCGCCGAACGCGCCATCGCATACGGCATTCCCGGCGTGATCGTCGACGGCACCGACGCCTGCCAGGTCTACGACGCCGCCCGCGACGCCGTCGAACGCGCCCACCACGGCGAAGGCCCGACTCTCATCGAAGCCAAAATGATGCGCATGAAAGGCCACGCCATCCACGACGCCGCCAGCTACGTGCCCAAACCCATGTTCGACTTCTGGAAAAAGCGCGACCCGATCGTTCGCTTCGAGAATTACGTAGTAAAAGAAAAGAAATGGCTAAGCCCGAAAGAAAATGAAGCGCTGCTCGCCGAAGTAGAAGAGGTAATTGAACGAGAGCGTGAAATAGCGGTGAATTCGCCGATGCCGACGCCAGAATCAGCTGAAGGCGGCGTCTTCTGCGAAAACGGCTGCCACGAAATCAAACCAAAGTACGGCATGCCGAAAGTAAAGAAGGGAACCGGCACTTTCAAGCAAACCGAAGCCGCTGTGCACTTGAAATAGCGCTATACCTGGAAATCCGTGGTCAGAAAGCTTGGGGTTCGAAACTCTGAAACCTTGAAACGTTGAAACCTTGAAACGTTGAAACCTGACCTTATGCAGCTAACCTACCTCGAAGCCATCCGCCAGGGAATCTGGGAAGAAATGGACCGCGACCCCTCCGTCTTCTGCCTCGGCGAAGATATCGGCATTTACGGCGGCGCGTTTAAAGTCACCGACGGATTCATCGACCGCTTCGGCCCCGAGCGCGTCATCGACACCCCGATCGCCGAGTCTGCCATTGTGGGCGCGGCTTTCGGCGCATCGCTCACCGGAATGCGCCCCGTCGCCGAGTTTCAGTTCATGGACTTCATCGGCTGCGCCTTCAACCAGATCAGCAACATGGTCGCCAAAACCCACTACCTCTGGGGCGCACCCGCTCCGCTCGTCCTCCGCGGCCCCAGCGGAGGATACGTCCACGGCGGCCCCTTCCACTCGCAGAATCCGGAAATGTGGTTCGTCCACAATCCCGGCCTCAAGGTCATTTGCCCGGCCACGCCTTACGACGCCAAGGGCCTCATCAAATCCGCGATCCGCGACAACAACCCCTGCATCTTCTTCGAGCACAAATATCTCTACCGCCGCATCAAAGAGGAAGTCCCCGAGGAAGATTACGTCGTCCCCATCGGCAAAGCGAGAGTGGCGCGGGAAGGCAAAGACCTAAGCATCATCACCTATGCCGCGATGGTCCACACCGCACTGGAAGCCGCCGAGATTCTGACCAAAGAGGGAATCGACATCGAGATCCTCGACCTGCGCACCGTCTCTCCACTCGACCGCGAGGCCATCGCGCAGACCGTCAAGAAGACGAACAAGGTCATCGTCCTCCACGAACACTCCCGCACCGGAGGCCTCGCGGGCGAAATCGCCGCGATTATCCACGAAGAAGCCTTCGACGACCTCGACGGCCCTATCGTCCGCATCGCGGGCCTAGACTCCGCTGTTCCGTTTTCCCCTCCCCAGGAGCATCACTACCTGCCGAAAGTGGAAGACGTGGTCCGCGAATCGCGCCGCCTGAAAGCCTACTAACGTTGATTCCACGATCGTCACAGAACGGGCTGGAACGACTGAGTCGAGCCGCGCACTCTTTGCAAGGTCTGAGCTGTGGCGATGCGTTCGGCGAACGCTTCTTCCTTCACCCTGAAGTCGCGCGACGACTGATCGCCCAGCGTGCCGTTCCCTCGCCACCTTGGCATTACACCGACGATACAGTTATGGCGGTCGCGGTTGCCGAGACCCTGGAAGAGTTCGGGGAGATTCGGGAGGAGTCCTTAGCGAAGAGTTTTGGAAGACACTACGTTGCCGACCCTCAGAGAGGCTACGGACCAGCGATGCACGGTCTGCTTCCGGAACTGGCGAGAAGCCCGGCATCTTGGAAACAAAAGGCGCAAGCGTTATTCAACGGCGGAGGTTCATTCGGGAACGGTGCTGCGATGAGAGTCGCTCCTCTGGGCTCTTACTTCGCCGATGACCTCGCGACTCTGACGACGCAAGCAACACTATCTGCAGTGATCACTCACAGCCATCACGAAGGGGTCGTGGGAGCGATCGCGGTCGCTTTAGCGGCTGGTCTGGCTTGCAGACACAAGAATTCACCAATCGCTCCCCTTGATTTTCTGCAGGAAATCTGTGATCGAATTCCTACGAGCGAGGTTCGCCTCGGTATCATCCAGGCGCTCTCCCTTCCCTCCGACGCCTCCGTGGACGCAGCAGTGGCCGCCTTGGGAAATGGTTTCAAAGTTAGTGCGCAGGATAC
>DATDGW010000303.1:0-2742 GCA_036521895.1 Candidatus Sulfotelmatobacter sp.
ACACAAGGTCGCCTTCGAGCCCAACGCAATCCCGGCCGTTGTTTTCACGGATCCCGAAGTCGCCTGGTGCGGCCTGACCGAGACCCAGGCACAAACGGAAAATCGTGAGATCAAGGTCGCGAAGTTCCCCTGGGCTGCTTCCGGCCGCGCTGTCACAATCGACCGTCCCGAAGGCATGACCAAGCTTCTCTTCGATCCGCGGACCGAACGCGTGCTCGGAGTCGGCATCGTCGGCGCAGGCGCAGGCGAACTGATCGCCGAGGGTGTGCTCGCCGTCGAAATGGCCGCGCTCGCCAGCGACGTTGCGATGACCATTCACCCCCACCCAACGCTCTCGGAAACGGTCATGGAATGCGCCGAAGTCTTTTTCGGCACCAGCACGCACATCTACCGCCCGAAGCGGGGATGAGCACCGCTTTTCCCGGCGGCCCTTTGCCGCAGCCGCGTTCGGTACAATGAATCACACTTCGAGCGGCAATCGACGTCCGTACCCGCGGGACTGCGGGCTGGAGAACATCATGTCCTCATTCCCAAAGACGTTATTGCTTCTGACTTTTTGTTTTGGAAATACTCTTCCCGTCACCGCACAATCCCCACTGAGCGGTGTTTTGCCATCGTCGTCCACGACAACCAGCACGCCCGCTACCCCGGCCGATCCGCTAGGCCGCACCACACCCTCGGGCTCCATCCTCGGATTTCTTCAGGCCGCGCAGTCCGACAACTACAGCATCGCCGCGCAGTACCTGCAGATGAGCGCAGCCCGCCGCCAGTCCGAAGGCGAGCAGATTGCCAGTCAACTCAATACAGTGCTGAACAGCCCCGCGTTCGCCGGACGAGTTGGTACCTTCACCCAGCCGGAAGGCACGCCTCAGGAAGGGGTTCCACTGGGCCACCAAAAACTCGGGGCCATGTCGTCTGGCGACGTCGAAGCTGACCTCGAACTGGTGCGCGTGTCCGATCCGAGCGCCGGGAAAATCTGGCTCATCTCTTCCGACACGCTGACCAAAGTGCCCGAACTCTACGATCAGGTCCAAGCGCGTCAAGTCGAGCGCAAACTCCCCAGCGTGCTGGTCAAGCATCAGATTGCAGGCTTACCTCTGTGGCAGTGGGTGGCGCTGCTTGTGGCGGTGCCCGTATCCGCGGGGATCGGTTGGCTCGTTCTCGTGCTCTTGGAAATTCCCATGCGGTGGTGGGCCCGGCGCCGCGGCCAGGTGGAGATCGCCAACTGGCGCTCAGTTTCTGCTCCGGCGTGGCTGCTCACCGGCACTCTGGTTCATCAGATGTTTATCCGCTACCTTGGCGTTGCACTCCTGGCCCGCCACTACTACTTCCAGCTCACCTCGATCGCGCTCATCATCAGCGTAACTTGGATCGCATGGCGTGTTGCTCGCTGGTTGTTGCGCCGCGTGCGCAATCGCGCCTTAGCCGGCGGACACGCCGGCACCGGTTCGCTCATGCTGCTGGGTGAGCGCATCATCAAAGCAGTCATTTTCGGTGTTGGCGTTTTGGCGGTCTTGGGCAACCTGGGCTTCAACATGAGCACGGCGCTCGCCGGCCTCGGTATTGGCGGCATAGCGATCGGCTTCGGCGCGCAAAAGACCATCGAGAATCTCTTCGGCGGCGTCTCCGTCCTTGCCGACGAAGTGTTTCGCGTGGGGGATGTCTGCCGCTTCGGCGACCGTACGGGCGTCATCGAAGACATCGGCCTGCGCTCGACCCGCGTCCGCACTGAAGCGCGCTCCGTGCTGGCGATCCCCAACGGAACCGTCGCGACGATTAACTTGGAGAACCTGAGTCGCCGCGACAAGATTCTTTTCAAGACCACTCTAGGCCTGCGCCCCGAAAGCAAGGCGGACCATGTCCGCTTCGTGCTCGCGCAAATCCGCCGCCTTCTCTACAGCCATCCGAAGGTTGAAACCAAGACCGTTCGCGTGCGCCTTATCGACATCGCCGGCAGTTCTCTTAGCGTGGAACTGCTGTCTTATATTCTGACGCGCGACTTCAACGAGTTCACCGCCGTCCGCGAAGACCTGCTGTTGCGCATCATGGACGTGATGGAAGACTCCGGAGGCGGTCTCGCCCTTCCTTCGCAGACGCTTTATCTGAGCCGTGATTCCGGCGTCGAGAAGGAAAAGGCCGAGAACGCCGTCAGGAAAATCGCTGAACTGCGCGAAGGGAAACAGTTGCCGTTCCCCGATTACCACGAGGAAGACATCTCATCGTTTAAGGGATCCATCGAATACCCGCAGCCCGAGTCTGCCCTGCGCAAACAGCCCGGCGAGTCCAGCAAACCCCTCTCCTGAATGGGCTTGCCTCCATGAATCTTCACCGATAATCTTCCTCGGAGGGTTCCGGCACCGGAGTTTCGGCGACAGGAGAGAAGGCGTTCTCGATCAGATGCTTCCTGCACGAACATTCCGCACGCAGTGTTTTGAGCACGCGGATCGCTGGTTCCACCGCCTCGTCGGGCTGATGACAGCGTTGCATGAGGGCGTTTGGCTCGGTTGCCTGAGTGCCGATCACCTTAACGCCATCACCGCGAAGCACTTCGACGAATCTCAATACTACGCCTCGAGCGAGCACAACCTGAGCGGTTTCTTAAACTGGGACGCGCCCTTGCTGGACCGCTATTTTCGACGGGGATCGCGCGTCCTGGTTGCGGCCGCAGGTGCGGGCCGTGAGGTTCTGACGCACAAGGATTCGAATGTAGTCTCCCACTCGTGCGTGCTAGCGAGAAAATCC
>DATDGW010000304.1:0-3167 GCA_036521895.1 Candidatus Sulfotelmatobacter sp.
CGCTGGACGAGCGGCAGAAACAGCGTCTGATCCGGCATCACATCCGGCGGCTGGGGAAATTGGGTATCTCGATTCAAGCCGTCGCGCCCTCCCGTCCAGGCACAGGGAAGCCCCGGCGACTCGGGCTACGCCGGCCACCGAGAACACACCAACCGAGGGCTGACTCCCAAGCATGAGTTATTTTCGGAAGAATGCTGACCTTTTGGTGGCGTTGAGGTGAACGGCACAGGATTTGAGCGCTAACTGCTTTCCCTGTTTCGACTTACGTCGAATCCGTCTGAGATCTGCCGTGGAGCATAAGTCAGCATTTCTCGGCGGAACTAATTTGCTCTGCGCCAAGGCTTGCGGTTTGACAACGAGAGCGGCTTTCGATGCAGGCCACAGCGAAAGGCCATGCCGTGAGGGCCCAGGATTGTTGACCAACGTAAGGGGCTTTCGAATTACCTGCTGGCCAACGCGCAGAAGCGTTGCCCGGTACAGTCGCTGTTCGAAGGAGCGGACGATAATCGCCACCACAACGCTTCCGATCAACAACGATCCCCAAGAGTGGCGTGTCAATCTCCTCCGACTCGGAGTCACCCGACCAGTCCACATGAAACCGGGACTTCCGGGTGGACTCCGGTCTGTCCTTTGTCTGTCAGATTTGGCAGGTCTTTGTCAGGCGTGGAGTGCGCCCCTAAATTGAGACAATCGGAATTTGGACACTCTTCAGCGAACGGAGAAGAGATGTCCGAAGAATCGAGACGAAAATGGGACCGTTGGCCGGCGGAGTTCCGGCAACGGGCTTTGGAGCGGATGAAGACCTGCCAGAACGTGAAGGTTCTGGCGAAAGAGCTCGGGGTAGCGCGGCAGCTATTGTACTTGTGGAAGCAACAGGCGGAGGGGCGAAAGAAGGCGAGTGAACCCAGCTCGAGCGAGGATCCGCGCGAAAGACGGATCCGGGAGTTGGAGAGGAAAGTCGGGGATTTGCAGGGGTGCATCGGGCAGAAGACGCTGGAGCTGGATTTTTTCGCCGGTGCCTTGCGAAGGATCGAGGAGTCGCGCCAGAGGAAAGACAAGAGTGGCGCGACAGCATCTACACCGAAATCCGCGGGTGGATGCAATCGCAAGGTGGATTGAGCATCCAACGGATGTGCGAGCTGGCGACGGTAAGTCGAGCCAGCTTTTACCGGCACTGGGAAGAGAAGGCCCCCACGGAAGCGGAGATGGCTCTGCGCGATGCCATTCAGCGGCTGGCCGTCGGCCATCGCTTCTATGGATACCGCCGCATCGCGATCCTGGTGCAACGGGAGGGCTATGAAGTGGGCACCCAGAAAGTGCGCCGGTTGATGAAGGAAGACAATCTGCTGGCGGTGCGGAGGAGGAAGTTTGTGGCCACCACCGATTCAGACCATGACTTTGTGGTGTATCCGAATCTGGCGGAGCAATTGATCGTGAGCGATGTGAATCAGCTTTGGGTGGCCGACCTCACCTACGTCCGTCTGCTGGCAGAGTTCGTGTATTTGGCCGTGGTGGTGGATGCTTTTTCGCGACGGGTCGTGGGCTGGGCGTTGGGGCGGAGTTTGCAGGCATCTCTGCCGCTGGCGGCTTTGGAAAGCGCGATCCGCAGTCGGCAACCCAGAACTGGGTTGGTACATCATTCCGACCGTGGGTCGCAGTATGCCAGCAACGACTATGTGAAGCGGCTGGAGAGCATCGGGGCCGTGCCGAGTATGAGCCGGCCCGGGCGGCCGTGGGAAAACGGGCGGTGCGAAAGTTTTCTTAAGACGCTGAAGCAGGAAGAAATCGACGCCCGCGCCTATCACACGATGGAAGAACTGGAGCAGCACGTGACGGAGTTCATTGAACAGATCTATAATCGAGTCCGTCTGCACTCGGCCTTGGACTACTTGTCCCCTGAGGAGTTCGAAGGTCGGCTGGCGAAGCCAGCAACGGCGCCAGCGTGGTTGCCCGCGGGCCTGAGCTTCCGCCGCTATGAGGAAGTTCCTTTGCTGGAGCCGCCTCCGGGGAGCCAGCCATGAATGGCCGAACTGGAGGTTTGGCGGCGGAGGTGTCAGGAGGAACCTGCCTCATGCACACAGTGCGCGCCGCGCGCAGGCGCGGGAAAAGCGTTGCCGGCCAACTCGCCAAGGGCTCGTGCGAGGGTGCGACGCAGGTAATCTTGGGGATCGGCGTGACGACGGGGAAAGCCCGGACTGCCCCAACGCAGCAACTCCGCGACGGCCGCTACGGGTGTTCCCTGTCGCAGCAACTCCTTAGCGATCCACTTGTCGGCAACACTCCAATCGGTGCGCGGAAATCGTTGTGGAATCCGCAGCCGCTGCAGCCAGGCCCGGTAGATGTCGCAGGCCGCCGAGGAGGTACCGGATGCCATCCATTGGCCGGCGAGCGGACCTGGCAGCGATCCGGAAGCGGTGACGGTGGAGGCGCATCGTACTTGTCGCTCGGCGGCCTGGACCAGCAAAGGGCCGTTGGTAGCCAACCCAACCTGCGCCTGCACGACTTGCACCCAGGGGGCGTATCCGTTGCCTTGACGCCGGAGGGGTTTCTGGTTGGTGAACCCGGCCAGCCGTCCCAGATGACGCCCGTCGGCGCTAGCCAAGTCACCTCTGTAAGTGTGGGCCAACTGCTTGGCGATCGCCGTTGCCAGGGCAGGTTCCAGGCAGACGGCACTGACCTGAATCCAAGCTTGAAGGTGGCCGGGGCTGGTCTGAAGCACCACGCAAGGCTGATGACCATTGGCACGCATCCGTTCGAGTGTGGCCGCATCGGTGTGGTCCAAATCCAGCAAGATGTAGCCGGCGTTCCGGTTGTCAGCATAGGGCTGAAGGTATACGTCACAGCCTTCACGATTGCGAATGCGCAGGAATCGTACTGTCGACTCCTGGCCCAACTGGGTGGACGTCCAGAGCCGTTCGCCCGGGAATGCGGTTCTGGTGGCGTAGTGAATCAGCCGAACCAAATAGAGATCATGTGGCATCGCGGCGAGTTGTCGTCGAATGCCGCGCAAGGAGAGGAACAGACCACGATCAAACATAAGTGTTGTCGGCGATCTGACTCGCCGTACAACGCACTCATGGTGCGTCCGCGCGGGCGCAAAACAAAGCAATTAGCAGGGAACTGCGAGTGTCAAAACTCCGGACTGTCTCAAAAAAGGGCGCAGCGCA
>DATDGW010000305.1:0-3089 GCA_036521895.1 Candidatus Sulfotelmatobacter sp.
CCAAGGTCCGCAATCTGCCAACTGCGGACACGCGCACCTCCGATCCAACGATATCCAAAGCTGCCATCCATCCGCGCAGTGGGATGCTACTGGCGCCGTGACTAAACCTGGAACTTAACTGTGACATCGAACAGTCTCGGAGAGACCCAAACGAAGGTCTGATCGACCATCGTGTAGACTTAGCTGAACACTCGACTGCGGTGGATCTTCCCTCAACGGGCGGCCACGGCTCGACACGACGGCACTAAGGGGAGAGATCCAAAATGAATAGCCGCCTTCCTGTGCTCTTAACCAGCACGTGCCTACTCTTGTGCGCGACGGTTAGCGCAAACGCACAGACCGAACCGCTTGGCGGGCAGCCGGCTGCCGGCGCAAAGCCGTCCGTAAAAGACCTTGAAGAACAAGTCGTCTATCAAAGGGCGTTTGAGGTCGTCATCTGGTCGCAACCAGCCGTAGGAATTTACGGCCTACGCCGGGGACTGTTCGCTGTGGGCGTCAAGGACAATGAAATAGCGGCGATGTCGCGTCCACTCAAGCCCAGACATGAGGTGCTGACCGGGAACAGCAACACGCCGTATATTTCGGCTAACGCCGACCTACGAAATGGTCCCGTCGTTTTAGAGATTCCACCCGCCTCGGACAAGGGCGTCTTGTATGGGCAAGTGGTCGATGCATGGCAGGAGACAATTGCCGACGTAGGCCCGATCGGTGTCGATAAAGGAAAAGGCGGTAAGTATCTTCTCCTGCCGCCCGGATATAAGGATCCAGTGCCCAGCGGCTACTTTGCGGTTCCGTCACAAAACTATCGCCTCGCGTTCGCGTTTCGCTCCATCGTGCTACCGGGAATGACCGATGCCGATGCACACGCTTACGCGCAGAAACTGAAACTGTATCCGTTGTCGGAGGCGGCGAATCCGAAACCGACTCGCTTTGCAGACCCATGGCCGGAGCGGCTGTCTACGCTTCCATTCTACGACTTTCGCTATTTCAATGATCTTTACGAGATCATGAGCGTCGAACCCGTGCGGCCGCGCGACAAAGCGATGATGCAGATGCTGGCGACCCTCGGGATTGAACACGGCAAGCCCTTTCACCCGCCAGAGAAGTACAAGGCTGCAATGGAACGGGCTGTGGTCGATGCGTACTTCTACATGCAGGACCGGTTCGTCAGGGTGCGGGAGCAAGCGACCAGGTACTGGCCAGACCGTCACTGGAGTTCTCTCTTCGTGCCAGACGCGGAGCGCGGATTCACGTTCGATTTGCCCAATGGACTCTTCTACGACAACCGCTCCGACATGTTTCACCCGGGTACCTACTACCCAAAGGTCCTGGTCAAGGAACCTGCCACCGATTACATGTGTGCGCTGGCGGACAGCGGAGGGCGTCCGCTTCAGGGTGGCAAAAACTACAAGCTTCGGGTACCGGCAGACGTTCCCGTAAAGCAGTTTTGGGCACTGAACATTTACGACTTCGCGACCTGGGCCTTCATCTATAGCCCGGAGGAGCGACCGGGCATTAGCTCCTACGACAAGAAATCCATGAAGGCAAACGACGACGGAAGTGTCGATATTTATTTTGGCCCGAAGGCACCGAAGGGTCTTGAGTCAAACTGGATTCCAACTCAGGGAAAGCGTCCGCTGCCCATCATGCGAATCTACGGCGGCGAAGCGGCCTATTGGAATCGGAGTTTCAAGATGCCCGACGTACAACTCCTGGAGTGACGCCTACCGTATGTCCGCTTTCCCGGCTCACCGCGCGTCGAGACTCGGAGAGCCTGGCGCCGGTTAGGGTCGCAAGCCGACATACAGGTGGACCCTTAGGTAGCTATGAATTCCTCTACGGCCGACCAGATGGGATCTGTCTCTCCGCTCTCACCGACCTGATTGGCTTCCTTGCCTATCCACACGAACCCAGTCGCAACAACGTGCCTTCGCTCCGTCCGACCCCGGTTCAGATGGTCTCCGTTCGCGAACTTGTGTTCGGGACTCAGGTGGTACCGACGTCCCCCCGCTTTTGAGTAGCGGGACGGTTTAGAGTCTAACCCCGGCGGGAGGTTGGACGTGAAGAAGCGATTCAGCGAGGAACAGATCATCGGGTTCTTGCGCGAAGGCGACCGAGGTCTCCCGGTGAAGGAGTGGCGCTGACTGCCCCGTGTGTGGTGGCGAGTGAGTCCTGTGGCAGCGCGTTCCACTGGGCTCGGTACGCAGCCCAATGCGGCCACAGTACCCGGATTATCGCTTCGCAGTTTGTGAAGCCGTACGTGAAGACCAACAAGAACGACTTCAACGACGCTGCGGCCATTTGCGAGGCGGCGAGCAGGCCGTCAATGCGGTTCGTTCCGACCAAGAGCATTGAGCAGCAGGATATCCAGGCTCTTCATCGTGTGCGCACGCGCAGGGTGGCGGAGCGTACAGCACTCGGCAATCAGATCCGCGGGCTGCTTTTGGAGTACGGCATAGGGATCGGACTTAGCCTGATCACACTACGGAAAAAGGTGCCGGAGATCATCGCCCAAGAGGACAACGAGCTGACACCCCGTGCTCGGGCTCTGTTCCGCGAGCTCTACGAAGAACTGGTAGAGCTCGAGGGGAAAGTGGCTTACGTCGAGCGCAAGATCAATCAAATCTTCAAAGCCAGCGAACCCTGCCAGCGCCTGGCACAGATCGTGGGTGTCGGCCCATTGACCTCGACGGCGTTAGTCGCAGCCGTCGGGGATGCACATGTGTTCAAAAACGGCCGTCACATGGCCGCGTGGTTAGGCCTGGTGCCACGCCAATACTCGACTGGCGGTAAAGCTCGGCTTCTGGGAATTAGTAAGCGTGGCGACCGCTATCTTCGAACGCTGCTGATCCACGGCGCCCGCTCGGCGCTGCGAGTGATGGGACGCAGGGGTGATCGACGCAGCCGGTGGGCGATCGAGGTCGCACAACGGCGCGGCGCGAACATTGCGACTGTCGCCTTGGCCAATAAAACAGCGCGCATCGCCTGGGCGATGCTTGCGCACGGGGAGAATTACCGCGCGGCGGCGTAACCGCAGTCCATCTATCGATCGCTCAGAAATCAGGAGTTGCGCAAGCGTGATCAAGTGA
>DATDGW010000306.1:0-5150 GCA_036521895.1 Candidatus Sulfotelmatobacter sp.
GATGGCGCGAATCGCGGAGGAGGAGATCGAGCGGCTAAAGCGGGAGGTATCCCTCGAACGTCTGGCCGAAGCGCGGGGGGTGAAGCTGGTGCGGCACGGTGCGGACCTCATGGGACTCTGTCCCTTCCACGAAGACCACTCGCCGAGCCTGGTGATCAGCCCGAAGAAAAATCTGTGGAACTGTCTGGGAGCGTGCCGCCGCGGTGGAGACGTGATCGAGTGGGTGATGCGAGCGGAAGGCGTGAGCTTCCGTCACGCGGTGGAGCTGCTGAGAGAAGATCATTTTCCTTTAGCGGGGTCTTCTCGCCCGGTGAAAAGTTCCTCGGTGCCGAAGCTGCCCGCGCCGGTGAGCCGCGATGCCGACGACCGGGCACTGTTGTTGCAGGTGGTGAGCTACTACCAGGAGACGCTGAAGGAGACGCCGGAAGCACTGAGGTATCTGGAATCGCGCGGACTGAAATCCTCGGAAATGATCGAGCGTTTTCGGATGGGCTTCGCGAACCGCACGCTGGGCTACCGGGTGCCGGAGAAAAACCGTGTGGCGGGGGCGGAGCTGCGCGGGCGTCTCGAAAACGTGGGCATCCTGCGAGAGAGCGGGCACGAGCACTTCAACGGCTCGGTGGTGATCCCGGTCATGAATCTCGAAGGCGAAGTGGTGGAGATGTACGGGCGGAAAATCACGCCGGGGTTGCGCCCAGGAACGCCGCTGCACATGTATCTTCCAGGACCACGTCGCGGGGTGTGGAACGAAGAAGCGCTGGCGGTATCGAAGGAGATCATCCTGTGCGAAGCCCTCATCGATGCGTTGACGTTCTGGTGCGCGGGGTTCCGGCACGTGACGGCAAGCTACGGCGTGAACGGGTTCACAGACGATCATCGAGCCGCGTTTCGAAAACATGGCACGAAGAAAATCTATATCGCGTATGACCGGGACGACGCCGGCGAAGGAGCGGCGGAAGAGTTAGCGGAAGAACTCCTGGCGATGGGTATCGAATGCTTCCGGGTGCAGTTCCCGAAAAACATGGACGCCAACGAGTACGCGCTGAAGGTGACGCCAGCAGCGAAGAGCCTCGGGGTGCTCTTGAACAAGGCGGCGTGGCTCGGCAAGGGCGTGCGGCCAACGGTTGCAGTGAGCGAGTCACAAGTCATCGAAGAAAAACCAGCAGCTAAAGAAAAAATCCCCGAACCCATCGAGACCACAGTGGGAGAAGAATCTGTTCTTTCTTTAGCGGCTGAATCTGTCTCCGCGCTGCCGTCCGTGCAAGCGGCGGCCGTGGATGTGCCAGCGGAGATCAAAGGGGACGAAATCACCATCCTGCAGGGAGACCGCCGCTACCGTGTGCGGGGCCTCGGGAAAAACATGAGCTATGAAGTGCTGAAGGTGAATGTGCTGGTGTCGAGCACGAATCTGCGCGGCGAGAGCGGGTTCCACGTGGACACGCTGGACCTGTACTCGGCCCGGCAACGCACGGTCTTCGTAAAACAGGCGGCGGAAGAACTGGGGGTGAAAGAAGAAGTCATCCGGCGCGATCTGGGGCACGTGCTGTTGAAACTCGAAGAGCTGCAAGACCAGCAGATCAAAAACGCACTCGAACCGAAGCCGGAAGAGATCCCGCTCGACGAAAACGAGCGAGCCGCGGCGCTGGACCTGTTGTGCGATCCCCGGTTGCTCGAACGCGTGCTCGAAGACTTCGAGCGGTGCGGGGTGGTGGGAGAAGAGACTAACAAACTGGTGAGCTATCTGGCGGTGGTGTCGCGGTTGCTCGACGCGCCGCTGGCGATCCTGGTGCAATCAAGTTCCGCCGCAGGAAAATCGGCGCTCATGGATGCGGTGCTGGCGTTCCTGCCTGAAGAGCAGCGAGTGCAGTACTCGGCGATGACCGGGCAGAGCCTGTTCTACATGGGCGAGACCGATCTGAAGCACAAGGTGCTGGCCATCGTGGAAGAAGAAGGCGCACTGCGCGCAGCCTACGCGCTGAAACTGCTGCAGAGCGAAGGGGTGCTGACGATCGCGAGCACGGGCAAGGATGCCACGACGGGGCGGCTCGTCACACACCAGTATCGTGTGGAAGGCCCGGTGATGATCTTCCTCACGACGACAGCCATCGACCTCGACGAAGAACTGCTGAATCGGTGCCTGGTGCTGACCGTGGACGAGGAACGCCCGCAGACGCAAGCGATCCACAAAAAACAGCGAGAGGCGCAGACCCTCGAAGGGTTGCTGGCCAAGCAAGAGTGCGAAGAGCTTCTGAAAATCCATCGCAACGCACAGCGGCTTCTAAAACCACTCTTCGTCGCGAATCCTTACGCACGGGAGCTGACGTTCCTGGACAGCCAGACGCGCACGCGGCGCGATCACATGAAATATCTGGGACTGATCCGCTCCATCGCTCTGTTGCACCAATACCAGCGGCCACGGAAGACCGCGAGCTATCGTCGCCAGGAACTCGAATACATCGAAGTCACGAAGCAAGACATCGCAACGGCGAATCGACTCGCGCATGAAGTGCTGGGCCGCTCGCTCGACGAACTTCCGGCACAGACGCGGAGGCTGTTGCTGCTGACCGACGAGATGGTCAGACAGGAGTGCGAGCGGCGAAAGATGGAGCGTTGTGACGTGCGCTTCAGCCGCAAGGATGTGCGCGCGTTCACGAAGTGGAGCGACTCGCAGCTAAAGAGACATCTGCATCGTCTCGAAGAACTGGAATACCTGGTGGTGCATCACGGCGGACGCGGGCAAAGCCTTGCCTATGAGTTGGTGTTCGAGCGCCAGGAAGACAGCGGGAAACCCGTGTTGCCCGGCTTAATCGAGGTGGAAAAGCTCGCAGGCTACGGCTACGACGAAAAGAAGTCCGGGGTAGAAGGGGAGAAGTCCGGGTCAAGTCTGCCCCAAGTTCGGGGGGTGTCTGGGGGTGGTGCGGGTGAGGAATCGCCAGCACTGGCGCGGGGGAATGGCGATTTTAGGGGGAATCCTCAAAAAATCACTGCACCGGCAGCGAAGGAAAATCGTGTCGTAGTCGTAGCAGGGGTGAAGTGATGGCGCGCGTGGTGAAGCCGCGAAAACAGAAAACGCTGCCCGTGACGCCGCTCGCCATGATGCTCGACGAACATCTCCGGCATCTGGCCGTGAAAGGGTTCACGGAGAACACGCTGAAGGTGCGGCGCGTGCACATCGAGATGTTCCTGGCCTGGTGCACGGAGCGCGGCCTGGCGGAACCTGTAGAGATCACGCGCCCGGTGCTCGAACGGTATCAGCGGCATCTGTTCCACCACCGGAAGAAAAACGGCGAGCCGCTGACGTTCTCGAGCCAGCACGCGCGGCTCGCACCGCTGAAGGTGTGGTTCAAATGGATGACGCGGCAGAACTACATCCTGCACAACCCGGCGAGTGAGATCGAACTGCCGCGTCTCGGCTTTCAACTGCCGAGTGTGCTCAGCCAAGACGAAGTGGAGTTGGTGCTGCAACAGCCGAGCGTTGCCGATCCCATCGGCGTGCGGGACCGCGCGATGCTGGAGACACTGTACTCGACGGGAATGCGGCGCATGGAACTGCTGAAGCTCAAGCTCTACGACGTGGACCGCAGGCGCGGGGTGGTGACGATCCGTGAAGGCAAGGGCAAGAAAGACCGCGTGATCCCGATAGGCGAGCGAGCGCTGGCCTGGTTGGACAAATACCTCAACGAAGTGCGACCGGTGATCGTGGTGGAGCCGGATGACGGCATCGTGTTCCTGACTTCGCTGGGCGAGCCGTTCACTCCCAATCATCTGAGCTGGCTGGCCAGCCAGTACGTGGAAGCGGCGCAGATCGGAAAGAGCGGCGCGTGCCATCTTCTTCGTCACACGATGGCGACGCTGATGCTCGAAGGGGGCGCCGACATCCGCTTCATCCAGGAGATGCTCGGACATGCACGGCTGGACACCACGCAAATCTACACGCATGTGACGATCCGCAAGCTGAAGCAAATCCACGAGGCCACACATCCGGCAGCGAAGCTCGACTCGCGGAAGCAGGAAATCACGAGCAGCAAAAACAACGACGAGCGGCTGAAAACCGCGCTGCTGGAAACTCTGGGCGCGGAAGCGGACGAAGAAAAATCCGAATAGATCGAACGCGGGGCAGGAAGGCGACAGAAGGCAGCTTCTGTCGAGCAGAGTGTGGGAAGGCTGGGCAAGCAGTAGGCCCAGGCCGCGTCGGATAACGAGCCCGTTATCGGATGCGCCGTGCGCCGCGTCCTTCGTGCCCCACGGAGCACAATATGCTATACTTGTATAGCGAGGTAGTTATGCTGGCCATTCGACTTCCGCAGTCCATCGAAAAACGTCTGGAGAAGCTCGCCCGGCGCACCGGGCGCACCAAAACCTACTATGTCCGTGAAGCCATCCTCGAGCACCTGGAGGATCTCGAGGACATGTATCTGGCCGAACGTGCCCTGGAACGGATCCGCAGCGGTGAAGAGCAGACCATCCCCCTGAAAGACGTCATGAAACGTCATGGCCTACAACGTTGAGCTGTCTGCCGAGGTTGATCGGGAACTCGGCAAACTCGACGCGCAGCCGGCCAAGCGCATCCTGAAGTTCCTTCATGAGCGAGTCGCTAAGCTGGATGATCCACGCAGCATCGGAGAGGCGCTGCACGGTTCGCGGCTTGGGGAGTTCTGGAAATATCGCGTGGGCGACTACCGGCTCATCTGCAAGATCGAAGACAATCGTCTGGTGGTTCTGGTCCTCCGAGTTGGACATCGCAAAGAAATCTATCGCTAGTGCTTCAGCGCAAGCACATCGCTCATCAAAACTGCTACGCAGGTCCATCCCTCAACGCGTAAAATCTGGGTAATGCCAACAGCAGCTAAAGAAAAGATGTTCTCCGCATGCAGTGATCCGTGTGTGCTTTTTCCTTTAGCCGCCTCTGAGGGTGTACCCAAAAACTCGCGTCTGGGGTTCGCGACTGAAAATGTTGCACCACATCAGGGCAGTGCGTGGTCTAACTCTGGGAAGGCACTAGGGATACGAGAAGTGGTGTGGGAAAACTGCGGTGGATCGGATGATAGCGCCAGATACTACGACCCAACTATTGGCAGATTTGTGATCGAAGACCCAATTCGGTTCCGGGCAGGGATTGATTTCTATTCTTATGTTCGTAATCGGCCAAC
>DATDGW010000307.1:0-3408 GCA_036521895.1 Candidatus Sulfotelmatobacter sp.
TGGTCCAATCGCGAACCTCTGAGATGGTGCTTCCACAAGCTCGAAGGACGCGATCGATATTCTCAGCCAGGTCTAGTTCATTATGTTATAGTTCTCACTATTCCACGCCAGGAGTGTGAACTCTAACATTATGCGACCCACTTCCTTCGATCCCTCTGTCCTGCGCCAACATCTCCGCCGCAACAAGATCGCCGATCTCCCTGAGTTGAAACGCGTTCTCGGCACAGACACCGATCTCACTGTCTTTCGGAAACTGAAGCAGCTTCACTATTTCGCCAGCTACACCCATCGCGGCCGCTTCTACACCCTGCCCGAAATCGCTCACTTCGACGATCGCGGACTGTGGTCGCATGAAGGTGTCTGGTTCTCCCGTCACGGCACCCTACTGGCTACCCTTGAAACCCTCGTGCACCAGTCTGCCGACGGCTATTACGCCCATGAATTGGCCGACGCCCTGCACGCCGAAGTGCAGCAGCCTCTCCGCCATTTGGCCGAGCAACAGCGCTTGCTGCGGATGGAGGTGGATGGCCAGTTTCTCTACACCGCCATCGAATCCGTCCCTCGCCGTCAACAGTTGCTCGCCCGGCGCAGCGCTCAGGCCGTTCCTGTCGCCGTCCATGCCGCCGACCTCCAGGCTTCTCCCGATGAACTCAAGGCCGCCATCCTGCTGTTCTATGGCCTACTCGATGAACAACAGCGCCGATTGTTTGCCGGGATGGAGTCCATCCGCTTGGGCCACGGCGGGGACACTCTGCTCGGCGATTTCCTGGGCTTGGATGTACATACCGTGGCCCGCGGTCGGCAGCAACTGCTGGATCAGAATGTGGTCAGCGGCCGATCGCGCCGCACCCGCGGGGGGCGCCCGTCGACGGAAAAAAAACGCCCGACCTAATCGCCGTTCTCCATTGCCTGCTCGAACACGACACCGCGGGTGATCCCATGACTGGCTTACGCTGGTCGCGCCGCACGACCAGCACGATCGCCGAGGAATTGGCCCAACTCGGCATTGCCGTCTCGCCCAATACCGTCGCCCGCCTGCTTCATGACATGGGCTATTCCTTGCGGGTCAATCACAAGCAGATCTCGACCAATTCGAGTCCCCACCGCAACCTGCAGTTCGAATATCTGGCCGAGCTGCGCGACCGTTTCCAACGCCGTCATCTGCCCATCGTCAGCGTCGACAGCAAGAAACGCGAGCTCGTCGGCAATTTCAAAAATCCTGGCCGTCGTTGGGAATCGGCCCCGCGTTGCGTCTATGATCACGACTTTCGCACCGATTCCATCGGGGTCGCCATCCCCTATGGAATTTATGATGTTCTGGAAAATCGCGGCGCTCTGGTGGTCGGCGTTTCCCACGATACCTCCGCCTTTGCCGCTCATGCCATCGCCCACTGGTGGCACCAGGAAGGTTCTACCCGCTATCGTGGTTCCCGCCAACTGCTCATTCTTGCTGACACCGGCGGCAGCAACAGTTGCCGCCGTCATTCCTGGAAAACCGAACTCCAGTCCCAACTAGCGAACTCCTTTGCCTTGGCCGTGACCGTTGCCCACTATCCGACTGGTGCTTCCAAATGGAATCCTATCGAGCATCGCCTCTTCTCCGAAGTCTCACGTAACTGGGCAGGCGAACCGCTGGATTCCTATCAGAAGATCCTCAACTACGCCCGCACCACCCGAACCCAAACCGGACTTCAGGTCACCCCCTACCTCGACCGCCGTTTTTATCCTTGCGGTCTCAAGCCCACACCCGATCAAATTGCTTCCCTTCGATTGCAGCGCCATGAAACTTTGCCTGAGTGGAACTACACCATCAAGCCACAACTGTAAACTTGTTCTTGCGTGATTCCTTAGAATCCGCAGCCCTGTTCAATCCGTCCATCGTCCCGCACCCCGACCAGTCGGACCTGCCTCCCAGCGCTCTGCGTTTTATCCTCAGCTTGCGCGCCACCGGGGAGGGACACATTTCCTCCATCACTTTTCGGACGGGTATCATCCACGTCGACCATCGGATCGAGGTCCTAACCACAACCGGCTTCCTCACCGAGCCGCGTCAAATCCCGAACCCGCTTTACGAGAAGGCGCTCTTCGAGCGGAAACTCTTTGAGCTGGGATTGACCAACGATTTCACGCGCCGGCTTATGAACAAACTTGGGGAGTCGTTTGCATTGGAAAACCTTCGCGCCAATCTCGAAGCCGAAGGGAAGCAGTCCCGCCTGTCGGATAAGAACGCCATCCAGGGAATTTGGACGCTAGCCCGGTCCAATTGCGAGGTTCAGTTTCAGCCCCAACAGCGCCTGTGTGAACGCATCCTTTTCCCGGCCACGCCGTCGCAACGCAACGGCATCGAAGACGCCCGGTTCGTCTGCTTCCAGAACGATGACGGCACCCAGGTCTACTACGCCACCTTCACGGCCTTCGATGGCAAGGTGGTCTTGCCAGAGCTGGTGGAGACCTCTGACTTCCTCCTCTTTCGGTTCATCACCTTGAACGGTCCGGCCGCCGAAAACAAAGGTATGGCTCTCTTTCCCCGGAAAATCAACGGCCTCTATGCCATGCTCTCCCGCCAGGACAATGAGAACATCTATCTCATGCTTTCCGACAACGTCCACTTCTGGTATGAACGCAAGGTGCTCCTTAAACCGAGGTTCCCGTGGGAGTTGGTCCAGCTGGGGAACTGCGGGTCCCCCATTGAGACCGAAGCAGGCTGGCTGGTCCTCAGCCACGGTGTCGGCCCTCTACGAACGTACTGCATCGGCGCGTTCCTCCTCGATCACGATGATCCCGGCAAAGTGATCGGCCGCCTCCGCGAACCCTTGCTCAAACCGGACCAAAAGGAGCGTAAAGGGTACGTGCCGAACGTCGTTTATACCTGTGGCGCTCTCCTCCACAGTGGCGAACTCATCATCCCCTATGGCATGGCCGATCACGCCACCGGTTTTGCTACCGTTCCCCTCGCTGAAGTGCTGGCTGCCATGCACTAGGAAAGTATCGTCGAACAGCATGACAAAGCCCGCCAAAAGAGTGGCTGTGCTGTCGCCGATAGCCTGGCGAACGCCTCCTCGGCAATACGGCGCCTGGGAAACTGTGGCTGGCAACATCAGCGAAGGGCTCGTCGCCCGTGGCTGGGATGTGACGTTGTTCGCCACCAGGGATTCTTTGACCCGCGCTCACCTGCATGCCGTGGTGGACAAGGGGTATGAAGAGGATTCCGCCGTCGATCCCAAAGTAGCCGAATACCTTCACATCTCCGAAGCGTTCGAGCGCGCTGCTGAGTTTGACCTCATCCACAGCCACTACGACTTCATGGCTTTGACCTACACCCGGCTGGTCAAGACACCGGTCCTGACTACCATCCACGGATTCTCGTCAGCCAAAATCATGCCCGTCTATCAGAAGTATCGTGACGGA